>JAGTQT010000094.1 GCA_018396615.1 Candidatus Bathyarchaeota archaeon | reverse complement strand
TTATAAAATGCCAAACCAAGAATTTTAAACGCTAATCTTGACTTTCAGTGCGGGGGATTAGGTTTAGACCTCGGTTTAAATTCTCGGAATTCTTTGTCATGATTGGAAACACTTATAATCTGACAATAATATTTCAATCAGGGACAAACTATGGTTGATGATTTCTTCTTGGGTTTTGCGGCTCATGCGCACACCATGAATGAGCTGGAGACTGACCAAGAAAGGGAGTTGGAGCTGAGAAGAAGGAATACACCAGAAGAAGCCCAGAAACTAGTCGGAATGATTCTTGACAAATTGGAAAAGGATCTGTTTGACAGTGGCTATCGTCTTGAAGACGTGAAGCTGTTGATCTTGTTTCTGAGTTATAGAGGAGAACCCGTAGAGAAAGACAAGCTGATATGTGATTCAATTTTGAGATCGATTGAAAACAAGTTTAAGAAAAGTGCTGCAAATCAGGTCAGGCTTATTGGTCATACAACCGCAGGGGAATTAGAAAACGAAGACCTTGTGCTTAAGGAAATTTCAGGAGTCGGCTATAACGGTTTGTCTCTCTTAGCTTTGGTCACAAACCTGCCTATAGGTGTGGGGCGCAGTTGGGGTCTTCGAACAGCAGAAGAGGCAGGAGAGCAGGGGAGGGAAATGGCTCGTGACGCATGGGTCGACTTCGGTCAACAGACAACGAGTAAAGAACATCTTCGCATGGGAAAGACTTTGCTTGTGCTAACACAAGGATCGAAGGTCGACGCGCCTGGCTTCGAGCACTTCTTGGCAGAAGGAATAGCCAATTTCATTGGCAGCACTCGCGAGGCAAGAATAATGAATGTGATAGGCGGAAGCAGCGGTGACGGACTGAATGCAAAGCTTTTCCATCAATTCTATGGAAGGTTGAAAGAACATCAACAGTTAAAGATCCTTGACGGTGAAGCTGTGTGTGCATTGATCCCTAACTTATCCGAGGTTTCTCTGGGTCTTGCTGCAGACGGAATATCAAGAATTGGAAGGCAACACATGTTTCGTTTTGACCTTGACAAGAAGCCTCACTTTAAATATGTTAAACGCATTGGCAGAGAAGATCCTTGTGCAAAGTATGCCAGCGTGATTTATGAAAATGAAGCTCGACTATCCAGAGAGAAAGGCTTGCCTAAAGTTGACAAAAAAGCCATTTCTGAAATAATTTCCAATTCTCGGGCACAGCAAAGCATATTAGTATTCAATCCTATTTTGGGCAGATATGCATTTGCTTTTCCTTTTGGTAATTATGCTTGTGTCGCTCCTATGAGAGTGGTAGGAGAAGATATAGAGCTTATCCTTCCAATCAGAAGCTACACTCCTGAGATGCCTGGTTACTTCGTGATAGGTGACTTTGAGAAGATTCAGAAAGGAGCTCGACGCGTGCATGATATGCTCAGAGCCGATCAAGGCTTCAGCAGAAACGATGCCACTATTCTCATTTCCTGCATTAACCGAAGAGTGATTGAACTGATGGCTGGATGCAGATCAGGAACTGAGGCCGAGATACTGAAAGAAGGGCTTTCATCAACACAGGTAATAGGGTTCTTGGCGTATGGCGAGCTGTCATTCACTCATCTTATCCAAGAGCCTTACTTCCACGCTTTAAGCTGTTGGGGAATCACCTTTCATTCTAAAACTGCAACAACCATATCAAAGGAAAAGAAAAAGGGAATCGGTATTAAAGGCTGGATCAAAGGCCCGGCTGAAGAATGAAAACCAAGAAAGCTATAGATGATAGAATCAAGCAAAATAGTCCCAATAGAAAGGTTAGTGCAGTTCCAATCCATAGTTTTCTTGATGTTGGGTAGATGCTGTAAAAAAATATGAAAAACGCTGATAAAAGAAACAATATGGCGCCGAGCACAAGCCCCAGTTTCAAGGCCGTGGGAAACTCTGTTCCGCCAATCCTTAACACTGCTAAACTCAGAGCGGCCAATGTCCCTGGAGACGAAGCGTTTCTTATAGGCCTAATGAACTTCTCAAACTCCTCAGCCATCGCATCACACTTCCCTGAAAGTTATCACATGCAGTGAATTGATGCTTAGTGAGGAACTTATTTAAACTTTGCACGATGTTTCAAAAGTCATGAAATTGTTTTCAACCGATGAAATAAACGTCTTCTCGGCATAACCAAGAATTTAAACGCGACTGTTTTACGGGTAAATAAGTGCGGGGGGTGGGATTTGAACTCCCCGCAGCGTGGAGAAATCACCCGCAAAACCCCTTTCTTTTTCTTTTTACAAACCAATTCTAAAAAGGGTATGATTTTGTAGTTACAAGTTCTCAAGCACAGCGATCACCATATATAAAACCCTCATAAATTGCTTTACTATTAGCACAATTTTTAAGTCATCGTGGCTAACGTAAATAGAGTGGAGTTCTAGTAAATTGAAGCCAAAGAAAATCGTCAAAAGTGACCTTCCATTTGGCAGTGAATTCTCTCCATCTCAGATTGATCTCCCAGAAGTACTTGAAATTGCCAGTAAGAGCTCAGATTGGCAATCTTTTGAACTAGCAGTCAAGAGAAAATATTTTGATAAACACCCTACCTCAGAACGCAATCGTAGAAAACTTGCGAATAATTGCAAATTAGGTATGATCGCCTATGACATAATAGATAGGAACGCTCAGCTTACGCAATTCGGAAGAAAACTATTTTCACTAAAAGATAATCGAAAGGATCTGTACAAAGAACTTGCTCGGCATATATTGCTAAACAAACATGGACTTGCATTAATCCAATGTATTCAAGATATGCATGCAGCTAATGAAGAAATTAAGCTTACAAACTTGAGGGCATGGTTAGAGGAAAGAGGAATACACTTTCCTCGCGGTGGAAAGCACCCGAGTATAATGAGACTCTGGCTTGAAAAAGCAGAGATATTTTATCCTAAATCTTGGCGAATCAACGAACAAAAGCTTCAAGAAGTCCTTGGTTCTCCCCTTTCAGAAGTTGACAAGCTTGCTGTTCTCTCACAGCAACAGAGGGTTTTCCTTAAGGCGTTGGCAAATCTTGAAAGTGGTGGCCCATTTTTGTCTAATGACATCGAGAAGCTTGCTTCAGCAACATATGGAGTGAGGTTTGACGAAAAGAATCTGCCAAAACAAGTTCTATATCCCTTGGAAACCTTGGGATTTATCCAGTTGACGCGCGGCACAAAACAACCAGGTCGTGGAGCTAAACCTTTCCTAGTAATGCCAACTGATAAGCTCAGAAAGGACTTGATAGAACCGATCCTTAAGCAACTTGAGGAACAAGTTAATGTTGATCTTAGACCATTACTACGAAAGTCGTTTAGCGACATCTTGACCGATCTTAAATCAGAAGACCGCCATCTTAGAGGTCTCGCATTAGAGGCACTAGCATTCAAAATCATGCGGTTAATCGATCTCCAATATATTGCTACTCGGCTTCGCGGTAGTGAAACAGGAGGTGCAGAAGTTGATCTTATCTTTGAGGGTTTACATTTGGCTTTTTCGAGGTGGCAAATTCAATGTAAGAACACGGCAAGAGTAAGCTTGGATGATGTGGCGAAGGAAGTTGGTCTCACATTCGCCTTGAAAAGTAATGTGGTTGTAGTTGTAAGCACCGGAGATATTGGTATAGAAGCGCGAAAGTATGCAAGTCATGTAATGTCAACTTCTAATTTAGATGTTATACTTGTTGATAGGCATGATATCGACAGTATAAAAGCAAATCCCACCACCATAATTGATGTATTGAACAGAGAAGCTAAAAGGGCGATGCAGATTAAAAAGCTGAAGATAGAAGGACTTGCAAAACATGAAGAGAGTAAATCACCTATGTAATACTTGTTCGAGTTTCAACTATCTGAACTGGGTCAAATCTAAAAATAGAGCCCTTTAAATATTCTTCTTCAATTTCGAAGCACAACCATCTTCTATTCAAATTCTCAGCTACTGCTCCAGTTGTATTGCTTCCGCCAAAGGGGTCGAGGATAACATCACCCTCATCGGTGAGAAATTTAATGAAGAACTCTGGCAGCGCAGGCGGGTATCGTGCCGGGTTCAGTTTTATTCCCAATTTTCTGCACATACTTAAGTAACGGCTGTTGGAATCCGTATTAGATATAGAAAGAAGATTTGGAGGAATTGCTCCACTATGTCGTCGATTAAATTTATCAGAAATTCTATGACCAGACGGTCTAAGTTTAGGCTTATAACCATTTTCAAATAGCTGAAGCATTGATTCACTATATGGCTTCAAAACTTTACGATTATCTGCTTTTGGTATGTCGATTTTGCTGAACCACCAGATCGGATCTACAGCGTCCTTTATGCGCAGTCTTCTTACAGTCACCCATTCTGCTGGTGTGGGTAACTTAGCTGGATTGTACCAATAGAAATCTTGGATGAAAGTGAATTCTTTAGAAAGTGCTAACAGCAATTCAAAATTGTATAAAGCTTTTCGTGGTTTTCCTGGAAGCCATCCACCTCCAATATGTATCACCAAACTACCGTCTTCTACAAGTACTCTTTTAAATTCTTCGGCAAAAGGCATGAACCATTCAACATATTCTTCTGCTTCGACATTGCCATATTCTTTCTTTCTTCTTAGAGCAAAAGGTGGCGATGTCATAATGAGATTAACAGATTTCTCCGGCAACTGTTTGAGCAGATTCTTAGAATCACCGTGATAAGCTGCTCCTAAATGAGTTCTATAATAGGCTGAAATTCCCTCGAGAAAAATAGGTTTCCAAAAATATTGACTTTGATTTTCTTGTTTTACTGCCGTCTCAATCTCTACCATTCCAGTCTTCCACAAAATTCTATATCTGATTGCCGTATTTATCT
>JAGTQT010000015.1:21004-26347 GCA_018396615.1 Candidatus Bathyarchaeota archaeon | reverse complement strand
TCTCGCGCATGAACGTGAGAACTCTGACTGCGAAGTTTTTGCCTTCATCGGTCGAAATCATACATCCCAGAAGGTTCAGTATCGCCTCGTTCAAGCCAACCAGTCCAATGGTTGAAAAGTGGTTCTTCCAGAACTTGCCGTAGCCTTCTCTAACAAAGCGGAGATAACGCCTCGAGTACGGGTACAAGCCGTTTTCTGTAAAGCTTTCCAAAGCTTTCCGCTTGATCTCCAAGCTGTCGCGCGCAATCTCCATCAATGTTTCGAGCCGCTGGAAAAACTCGTCCTCATCCTTAGATAGGAATCCGATCCTAGGTATGTTCAACGTAACCACGCCAATCGAGCCAGTCAACGGGTTAGCTCCGAAAAAGCCTCCGCCTCTCTTGCGCAGCTCCCTGTTATCTATTCTAAGCCTGCAGCACATGCTTCTAACGTCTTCGGGCTTCATGTCGCTGTTGATGAAATTCGAGAAATAGGGCACGCCGTACTTGGCTGTAACCTCGAAAATCCGCTGAGTTACCACAGAGTCCCAGTCGAAATCCTTAGTAATGTTGTAGGTGGGGATGGGAAACGTGAAAACTCTTCCCTTCGCGTCGCCTTGACTCATAACCTCGGTGAAAGCCAAGTTGAAAATGTCCAGCTCAGCCTGCATGTCTCCATAAGTCTCGCTTGTCAGCTCGCCGCCTAAGGCAACAGCCTCCTCTTTCATGAACTCGGGAACTTTCAAGTCTAAGGTGATATTCGTAAACGGCGTCTGGAAGCCAACCCGCGTTGGCACATTCATGTTAAAGAAAAATTCTTGGAGCGCCTGTGCCACTTCTCTTTGGCCAAGCCCGTCGCGTCTTATGAAAGGCGCTAGTAATGTGTCAAAGTTGCTGAAGGCTTGCGCTCCCGCAGCTTCGCCTTGAAGTGTATAGAAAAAGTTCACTACGTGCCCTAAGGCGGTTCTGAAGTGCTTAGCTGGCTTGCTTTCAATCTTGCCGGCTACTCCGCCGAACCCTGTCAACAGTAGGTCTCTTAGATCCCAGCCGACACAGTACGGGCCTAGCACTCCTAGATCGTGGATGTGCATGTCTCCGGAGAAGTGTGCGTCCGCAATGGTTGGCGGATAAATCCGCGTGATCCAGTATTTCGCTATCACCGTTGAGGAGAGATAGTTATTCAATCCCTGCAGCGAGAAGCTCATGTTTGAGTTTTCTTTCACCCGCCAATCCTCGATATCCAAGTACTGGTCAACCATGTCTGCGTCGCTTAACAGCGCGGCAAGCTCGCGCATATCTTGGTGCTGTTTTCGGTAGAGGATGTAAGCCTTCGCCGTTCGTGCATGTCCTTCCTCAATAAGCATTTTTTCAACAATGTCCTGAATCTCTTCCACGGTGGGTACGCCGTCTTCGCCGAACCGTCTTCGAAGCTCTTCTACAACTTGGTTGCTGATTCTCTTGGCTGTCTCGCGGTCTTTTCCGCCAACTGCTTTTGCAGCTTTCCACACCGCATTCGTAATGCGTTCCTGATCAAACGGTTCTAGTCTTCCATCACGTTTTCGAACAAACTTCATGCTTTAACCTCCTTAAGCAACTTTTGAAAGTCATCGGGCTCCTCAAACTCCCTGTAGACTGAGGCAAACCGGATGTAGGCTACACGGTCAAGATTCTTCAGATGCTTCATGACCAGGTCACCAATCTCCCTTGAGCTTACTTCCCCTTTACCGCGCAGAGTCAGATCCTGCCTGACTTTCTCCGCTAACTCGTGAATCTGATCCATGGTTACTGGTCTCTTCTCACAGGCTTTCTGCAAGCCTCGGACAATCTTGTTTAGGTCGAAGCGTTCAAGCCTGCCGTCTTTTTTCTTGACCATTAGCTCCACGGTTTCCACGTACTCGTAGCTTGTGAAGCGCTTACCGCAGTCAGCGCATTCTCTGCGTCTTCGCACTGTGTTGTCGGGCGAGTCCCGTGTTTCAAGCGTTTTCAGGTTTTCGGATCCACAGTAGGGGCATCTCATCGGTTTTTCCCACAATTGTATGCGCTTCACAGTTTTCTAGTGTTTTATAGCTAAAAGCGACACTGTATCTAGTGTTTCATTATATAAATACTTTTCACAACAACATGAAAATAGCTGGCTACTCTCAAAGAAACTGCATGTGCGACATACACAGAATCAGCGTAAACAAACTAGCCTAGAAAAGTGTCTTCAGCTAAAAGAACCCCAATTCTCGAATATAAGAAACATGCTTAAAACTTTCCAACTTTAAACGCCAACCATTCAGCAAGCGCGCTACCTCCAGATACACCTAGTTGCTAGCAGAACAGTTCTAAACAGAAAACTTCTAAAGCGCAGTTACACAGTCTGTCCGCTCTTTTTCAACGAAGGCTTGGTCTTGCGAGGACTATAACACTCAGCGCATGCAGTGTCCGGCGACTCTGCGTCTGCAAGATATTTGAAATTCAGCGGCTTCAGTAACCCTCTTCCAACGAGGTTTATGAAAATTGTCTGCACATCGTCAATGTTGTCTCCCCACTCAAGCTTATACTTGTACATGAACTCGTCGTAGTCAGGGAAGCTTTTGTGAAGTGAAATCATGAACGAGTTGATTCCTAAGCCTTGGCATCCGCCAGCCATTATTATGCAGTGCTGCTTGAATAGCCATTCAAAGCCTTTCTTCCGGACTTCACTGTATCTTGTTTTGGTTGCAAGTGTTGCCTTGCTTTTAACAAGCGTTATCGCAAGTATCTCGTATCCAAGCTTTTCCCATTTCGGAACCACAGTGTAGGTTTCGATAACTTCTCTCTCAAGCCTAGCTCGGCTTCTTGTGACTGTTGGCTGAGAGACACCAGTTTTCTTTGCTAGAAGTCTGTCACTTAGCTTTGAGTTTCTAATCAGTTCAATAAGAACCTTGAAGTCAATATCTTTAAGCTCGCTCATCTGGTTTCATCTGTCATTCGGTTGACTTGGCTTTTATGGCTTGCGCAATTATCACTTTCATTTCAAATAATTTGCTATCTACAAACATAACTCAATTGCATTCAGCCAATCTAGAAAACTGTGGATAGGTTTCTCACTCTTACACGACAAAAAGCACGCGTGACGCCGGCGAGGTTCTGTAACCTTTAGTAGAGTTTAAATGCTACCGACTGATAATTCATCGATAAAAAGTTGTACATGGTGAACTTCATTGGAAAGCCTGAAATCTTCTAAAGTCACAGCGTTCCTAACCACGCCAGTTATTGTTCCCTCTTCTTCTCCGGTTTCCGAAATCATCGGAATAATGAAAAACAACAATCTCTACGAAGTGTTTATTCAGGATGGAAGCAAACTCGGCATAGTTCCGATGAGAGAGGTTCTGAAGGCTTCAGACATCACGAACATGAAGGCTTCGTCGCTAATGTTTTCCTTGCTAAAAGTCTCGCCTGAAGACACGGTGTCTAAAGCTGCAAAGCTTATGAATGATTATAGGCTTCGAACTTTACCCGTCGCCAGCCAGAGAACCATCGAAGGCGCTGTAACTGCGCAGTCAGTGTGCAGAGCGCTGCTAGGCGTTAAAGAGTTCAGCGACGTTCAAGTTAACAAGCTTATGAAGAGAAATCTAGTCACCGTAGGCAAGAACGACTCGCTCTCCAAGGCACGCAACTTGATGATCGAAAACGGCATAGATCAGCTACCGGTGCTGGATTCAGGCAAACTATGCGGAATAATCTCTTCACACCACATAGTTTTCCTAATGTTCCCGAAAGAAAGGCTCTCCAGAGACATGTACTTTCACGAGCGAGCAGGGCTGGCGGACCTGAAAATCTCCTCGTTGATGGATACAAACCCGTTGGTCTGCAACCCCGACGAGAAAGCTCAAGAAGTGTTAAAAAGCATGCTTGACCAAGGAAAGACCTATGCCATCGTGAAGTTATGGGACGAGCTTCAGGGAATAGTAACCTACAGAGACTTCGTCGGTCTGCTCGCCGAGCCAGAAACGCTTGAGGTTCCAGCATACATTGTTGGGCTTCCCAAAGACCCATTTGAGGCCCACCTAGCAAAAGTGAAATTCTTCAGGGAAGCTCAGAGCTTACAGAAGTCCTTTCCTAAAGTGGAGGAGATCCGTGCTATGATAAAGGCGAAGAGCAAGAGTAGCGAGAAACGTCGCTATGAAGTCCGCGTATCAATTAAGGCAGCTGGAAACGTATTTACGTATTCTGAAGAGGGGTGGGATCTGCCTACGCTTTTCGATGGTATCCAGAGCAAGATGAAGAGGCTTGTAACTCAGAAAAGAGACCGAAGGCGAAGGGAAAGCATAAGAAAACTGCCTCACACCTAAAGCCCCGAAATTTCTTTTAGATTCATTCTTCGTTCAGTAATCGATCATATTCTTTAATGAAAGTCCTGCGCATTCTGGACTTGGATTCTTCAGGAAGGAAAGACGAGTCTAAGGCGTTGAGACTAAGCTTGAAAAGTTCAGAAAGTGAAAAGCCAAGTTTGCGGTGAAGCTGCAGATATTCCTTGTTCATGTCTGTCCCAAACATCGAAGGGTCATCCGTGTTCACGCTGACTGTTAAGCCTAAATCGTAAAAAGTTCTGACCGGGTGGCTCTTAAGCGTGCGCACAACGCGGGTTCGCACGTTGCTGGTTGGACAAGTCTCTATTGTAATGCCCCTTGTTTTAATATTTTTCAAGAGTTCGGGGTCATTGGCTGCGGCTACTCCATGTCCAATGCGTTCAACTCCGAGGTCGTTAACTGCTTGCCATATGCTTTCTGGTCCTGCTGCTTCTCCCGCGTGAGCAACTAGGTGGAGACCCATTTTTCTTGCTCTTTGGTATGTCTGCTTGTAGGGTTTTGCTGGAAACCGTTCCTCGCTTCCTCCTAAGTCGATTGATATTACGTTGTCGTTCTTGCTTTCTATCCAATCTAAAACTTCCATTCCTTTTTCTGGTCCGTAGTTTCTGACAAGATCGACTCGAATATTGCACTCTATTCCGAAATCCATTCTTGCACGGCTTACGCCTCGGTTCACTGCGTCAAGCATCTTTCCATAATCAAGTCCCCTAAGCACGTGATCTGGAGCGGAGAAGCTGGCTTCAACATATTTGACGTTGCAGCGAGCGTCTGACTCCAGCATCTCGTAGGTGAGGCGTTCAAATTGGCTTTCTTTGGTGATGAAGTCAACTACTGTGCAGTACACGTCGATGAAGTGAGGAAAGTTCTTAAACTTGAAGAAGCGTCGAGCGTCCTTTGCAGTCTGGAAGGGCTTAGGTAATCCGCTGTCTTCTGCGATCCATAGCAGAGTCTCAGGTCTGGTTGAGCCTACTATGTGAACGTGCTGCTCAGCCTTAGGAAGCTTTTTGATCAGATGTTCGACATCCATA
>JAGTQT010000015.1:20803-20977 GCA_018396615.1 Candidatus Bathyarchaeota archaeon | reverse complement strand
ATTATTGCATGTCTTTTCCTATGTGCCGCGTTTGAGCTTATGCAAGCAAAGAAGTTTCCAGCAAAGGATGCTTGTTTGCCAGGGTCAACTGTGACAGCTATTTCTCTTGCAGAGGGATGTGGTGTAGCCCTCTATGAAAGAAGCGTCTTGGCAAGGTCTTCTGCGTATCTCTTC
>JAGTQT010000015.1:10231-20796 GCA_018396615.1 Candidatus Bathyarchaeota archaeon | reverse complement strand
TTGCGTACTACTCTTTGAGATAGTATTCCTTCTTTCTTCTTTCGACATAAGCAACCAAAGGCGGCGCGGCTATCCTGAAGCCGAGCTTTTGAAGTTTCTTCTCTATTCCCTTGGCTGCGTTTCCACTGATTATGCTTTGCACCTGCGTGTCAAAAGCTGCGGCGAATTTTCCAGCAAACGTGTCTTTGGCAAGGCTGTCCAAGAAGCGCATAATGTCCCGTGTGGCTCTAAACGCCATGGTAGGCGCGCCAGCTAGGACACCATCATAGCTCTTCGCACTTGAGGGATCAGCGTTCTTCACGTATAGGCAGTCTACGTCAAGTCCTCTCTCTTTCAGCACCTCGCTGAGCGCGACCGCGATTTTCTCAGTGTTTCTGATCTCTGAAACCGTATCATACACGATTAGGATTTTCAAATCTTTTTCCTCGATTTCTAATATGCTACGAAACTTTTTTAATGTTGCCACGAGCCTGCTAAAGCAAGAATTTGCTTGCCAGCATTACTATGGAGATTACGCTGTAAGTCTGCGTGATTATCATTATCCAGCGGGGATTCTGCGAGGATACGCTTACTATTTGATCCTTAACCGCTTCGCTACCGGTGGATGCGTATTCACGCGCCAATATGTAGAGTTTTCTAAACTGTTTTAGCACCGTGAACGCAGCTACTGGTATCGCAGCGAGCAAAATACCCAAAAAAGGTGCTGATCATAGGCAAACTGCAAAAGAAAAGCTGCCGCTGTCAGCGTTGCTCCTGCGGATAGAAGCAGTATTGCCAGCATTGACGCTTTGACAAGACCGATGTGCACCGTGAAGGTTTCTATGCCCACCGATTTATCCCCGAAATAGTCTCTAATTTCAGTGGGAATTATGACACCGTAGACCGTTAAGGCTAATCCTGTCAGCGAGATCAAAAAGAAAAGGTTCAACTCATCCGTGAAAGAGTAGTACGCAAACAGAACTGGAAAGAAGGCAAGAACAAGAATCAGCGAGATAGGTGCCAGCCCGCTTCTTGATTTCAGCCTTACCGGCGGAAGAGAGTAAGCGCAGCCTAGACTTATCCCGAGGATCCACAATAGCAGAAGGATCGGCCTCTGCTGAACGTACATGAAGGCAGAGACCAGAATTAGGGTAAGCGCAAACTCGATCGCCAGCACAGTTTTCAATCTTCTTTCGCCAAAGGAGTTCATGGCATCGACAAGTTGCGTCTTGCGCTCGTCTTTTGCGTCCAGTTCGCGGTCGGAAAGTGTGTTAGCCTGTGCGCCTATGGCGGAGCTTAGATTGATTATGGCGAAGGACAAGGCTATCAGAACGGCAAGCTCGCTAGGGCTTGTTGACGCCGTTGCGCCCCAAGCGAGCCCCATGATCAGCGATCCTAGGTTTGGCAGTAGGAATTCCGCTCTTGAAATGGTGCCGAGTGTTTTAATGCTTGTCAACATGGCATCTGCTACGTGTAAGCAATGCCGAAATAAAAAGACATCTTTGAAATCGATGCTTGAAGCATATGGAATGAACTGAAATACTCGTTTGATCCATGTCTGTCTCGAAGCTGCTTTGCGGCTTCTAATCTTGCTCCGCTTCATCGTCTTTAGCAAGCAGCTGGAACTGCTGCCATGTCAGCTTCTCGCCGCGCTTCAGCTTCTCTTCTGCCTCTTTTACCAGCTTTTCACGCAAAGTCTTCTCATCCTCGGCTCTTTCCTTCTCTGCCTCTTCGCGTGCTTCATGTTTCTTCTGCTTCATCTGCCCTAAGACTTCGGCTATGCTGGCTTGGACGACTTTTGCTTCTTCTCTTGTCTTGAGGAAAAGCATGTGCGCGTTGTCCGCTTCAGCTTTAAGCTTCTTTTGCTCTTCAGTTTTTTCAACCATCTTCTGGTGAAGAGTTTGGCTTCTCTGCGCCGTTCCTGTAAGCTTCTCGTGGCACTGCTTGCCTTGAGCTTCCAAAGCTTTGATCTCAGTCTGCAGCGCTGTCATTTTTTGTCTTAGGCTGTCAAGTTTCCTGTAAACGTTTAGCTGGGTTTCAAGGAGCCGCACTTGTGTGACAAGTTCCTTTTCTTCCTGCAAGCTTAGGGTCGTTGTCTGGATTCTCCAGTCAAGCTTCTCAATTTCTTCCTGTAGCGATTTTTGGCTTCTAGGGGGCTTTTTTTCGGCGATTGTTTTGTATTCTTGCCTTAACGCTTTTATTTCCGAGATTATTGCATGTCTTTTCTCTTTTAAGCCATCTCGTATCATTTTCATGTCTTTGACTTGCTCGTTAAGGCTGTCTCTTTCGCTTCGTAGTTCAGTGATCGCTTTTCTCAGATTTCGTGTTTGCTCGTTCAGCTTATCTCTTCTCTCAGCCTGCCTTTGGGCTTCTTCATCAAGATGAGCCTTCTGCATTTTCAGCTCAGAAAGTTTCTTAGATAGCTCTTCAATCTCTCGGGTTTGCTGCTTGGCTGACAACGCTTACTCATCTCTCTAGAGCTTGGAGGGAAGAAGGCTTCTCTTATTCAAGAATTATTCTTGCGTCAACAGTCTTTGCGCCTTTCTGGTAAACCATTATCGGATTAAGGTCAAGCTCCTTGATCTCCGGATGATCCATCACAAGCTTGGACGTGTTAAGCAAGATCTTAACAATAGCGTCGATGTCTGCAGGCGGAGTATTCCGATACCCCTTAAGCAGCGGGTAAGCTTTCACCTCGCTGATCATTTGGCGAGCCTCTTCCTCGCTGACCGGCGCGATTCTGAAAGTTACATCTTTCAAGACTTCAACGAAAACCCCGCCTAAACCAAACATCAGCGCCGGACCAAACTGCGGATCCTTGGTAGCGCCGACTATGACTTCCGTTGACGGCGGAGCCATCTCCTGTACAAGTATGCCTTTGATCTTGGCTTTTGCATTATGTTTTTTCACGTTTTTGATTATGCTGCTGTATGCGTTTTTGACTTCCTCAGCGTTTTTCAGGTTTACAGCTACCCCGCCGACATCAGACTTGTGGATAATATCTGGTGAAACAATCTTCAAAACCACAGGGTACCCGATTTCATTTGCAAGTTTAGCCGCCTTTTCCTGTGTTTCCGCCAGCTCGGTTCGGGCTACGGGTATCCCGTATTCGCGGCATACCGCTTTAGCTTCAGTTTCAAGCAGGTTTTTTCTGCCTTCTTGTCTAACTTGCGAAAGCAGTCGCAATGTTTCCTTCAAAACTTTCAGCCTTCATGTTGTTGGTTACTGTATCACGGATGTTTTAGTTTAAAATTGTTTTGCCGAAGAGATCAAAGCAAAGATGAAGAGGTCTTGAGAGATGCAGAAAAAAAGTATGTGGCAAAAGAGCTATGGTGGCGGGTTAAACCCGTTTTGGTAGTACCACATGAAGGTTTCGCCGTTCGCAACTACGTAGCTGTCAACGTTTTCCCACACTATTAGCCATGCATTGGCTGTGCTGTTCCAAATCCAATAGGTCCAGCCGAAACTGTCTTGTTTGCTAACTGAGTTTATTGAAAGAATTTCAGTTCCGTAAGCGCCAGTGTTGTATGTTACGTTAGCTATCTGCTTTGTAACATCAAAGAGGGTTTGTCCCGAAAATGCCTTTGTCTGGTTAAGCCATGTTCTTGAGCCGTTGCCATAGTCGATGCCTATGTTGACGTTTATCAAAACGCCTCCAAGCCGTTCATGCAAGTCAAGATACCTAACCGAATAGTACGCTGCTAGAAACGAAGCAATCAATGCCCAGCAGGCAAGCAACAGCGAAATCATGAACCACTTATTCCTTAGAAGCCTCGTAATTCTCACCTCCTATAATCCTTGTTATAGCAGTAATCATTGGGATGCAACCGATTCCGAAGAAAAACGCATTGCTGGCCATGTGAATCAAGCCTAGAGTAGCGAAACCGAAAATCACCGCAAAAAGAACACTCATGTTGTTGACAAGTCCAAAAACAATATTTGTTATCAGATCATAGATAAAGGTCAGAAACAGTCCCACAACACCGAAGAAGATGCTGGTGTTAACTTGCTGTTGCTTAAAAGCCTTAAACTCTTGTGGATCAACTCCACGTCTAACCAGCCCTCCTACCACACCGTAGATCGGTTCAGAAAACATCGTTGCCAACCAAATAGGCAGTAAAAAACCTCTGGGATTCAGCGATCCATAAATCACCCAAGAAAAAACTCCAATCAACGCGCCGGCGACAGGCCCGAAGCAAAAGCCTCCAACAAACACTATAAGATCCATAAGCTTAACGTTATGCAACGAAATCATGGCGTAATTGGATCCTATGGAAAGTGCTGTAAGAGCAGAGACGGCGGCGATTTTTCGAGAGTTCACGGTATAGGGTGGATAATCCATCCAATATATGTTTTTCGCTAAATCCCATTTCAAATTACCAAAGGATGTGGCATTAAGCTGTAGCTAGTGTGGCGTAGGTTTTTGCGTCGTCGACCATGTTCTTGATTTTTGTGTATTCATTAGGCTGGTGTGCTGTTTCATCTATCGTGCACCAGACTACGGCGGGTATGCCGATTTTTCTGAAGAAGGCGGCGCATGTTCCTCCGCCGATCCCGCCCACTTTGGGCTCGATTCCTCTAACCTTTCTTAACGCGTCTTTCAGCATGAAGACGACTTCGGCGTTTTCGCTTGTAGGCTTCGGCGCCGCACTCTTCTGAATCAACTCAATCTTCACAGTTGCACCTGTCTTCTTAGAGTGATCGGCTGCAAGTCTTCTCATGTCGGCAAGTATTTCTTCTAGATCATAGCTTGGCAGTATCCGGCAGTCAAAGTAGGTTGCGTCTTCGCCTGGAACTATGTTTATGGCGTCAACGTTTCTGTCCTTCTTCGTAGGTTCGAAAGTGCTTTCCGGCGGATCGAAGTATGGGTCTTTCTGCGAGTATTTTTCGTGCAGCATCTTATCCAGCTCTAGAGCATAGTTCATGGCGACTCTGTGCGCGTTTAGGCCTTTGTGGGGTCTGCTGGCGTGGGTCTGCTGTCCTATTGTGCGTATTTTTAGCCACAGTGCGCTTTTTTCCGCTATCTCTATGAATGTTCCGTCTTCGTTTCCGCCGTCGGGAACGATTATCAAATCATCCTTCTTAAAGAGGTTCTGTTTTATGAGGTGCTGTATGCCGTAGACGCTGCCCTGTTCCTCGTCTGCCACAAAGGCTAGGGCTAAAGTTATCTTGGGTTTCAGTTTGAGGTTGACAAGAGCTTTAGCCGCGTAGATAGACGCTATCATGGATTGCCCGTTGTCTTCTGCTCCGCGGCCGTAGACTTTTCCTTCTTTAATGGTTGGCTGGAAAGGCTTGGTTATTGTCCATAGGGATTCCTCGCCTGCTGGGACTATGTCCAAATGCGATATGATCCAAAGTTTCTTTGCGGCGTTCTTTCCGTATAGGTAGGCAACCGTGTTCGGTCTTTTTCCTGACTGAGCGTTTTTGTCTTCTGCGTCATAGTGTTCTATTTTATCAAAGCCTACTGTTTCAAGTATCTGAGCAAGTTTCTGGGATTTTCTGTACTCGCCTTCTCCTCCGTTTATCGGCGAGATGGCTGGTATGCGAATTAGCTCCATTAAGGAGTGAACCATTTCATCTTTTAGAGATTCGGTTTCTGACAAGATTTTAGATTGCATAGGCTTTCCGTTCCTGCTTTATAGCTTTGAAGATAGTGTGGTTTAGGGTTTAATGTTTTCCCAAGAAATGTTGAAGAAAGATTGGGAACTTAGCTTGTTTCCTGCAGTGCGCGTAGCCGCTTAACTATGTTGGGGTGTGTGGAGAAAAGTTCACCTATCTTGTGGGCGGTGGTGAGTTTCTGTGAAAGTATTTCCTGAACTATTTTCTGCTCGTGTGTTGTTGCTGAGGCTCTTGAGAGTTCGGCAGCGTCTATCTCAGCTTTGTCCGGGTCAGCAATGAACAGCGCTTTGAAGGCATTAAGGTTCTGTGGCTGTCTGCCCGTTCTTCTCATGTTTCTGGTTGTGTTAACTATCTTTGCCAAACCTATGGAAAGCTTGCTTGAGCCGTTTTCAATTATTGACGCGCTGTGCTTGTCAGCGTAGTATTCCCGTAGCCTGCTGAGGTAGAGTGTGAACAGGTTAAGTATCCACCAGAAAGCTATGAACACGATTCCTAGCAATGCGGCGTTGCCGCCTTCATCTCTGCGTCTTCCATACATTGACGAGATCGTAAGTGAATATCCAATGTAATAGAACAGCGCAGGCAGAAGTGAGACAAACATCATTATCTGTACGTCTCGATGTTTCAGGTGCCCCAGCTCGTGTCCGATTACAGCTTCCACTTCGTCTGGTTGAAGAGCGTTAAGCAGCCCGCTTGTTACGGCAACGTGTTTTCCGGTGAGCGGTGAACCATACGCCATGGCATTCGGAATCGGGATTTGTGAGAGCATGAGTTTAGGTTTCTTGATTCCGCTTTTGACGCTTAGCTTTTCAATCGTCTGGTGAAGTTGCGGGTTTTCTTCTGGCTTGATTTCTCTGGCGCGGTATAGGGCATTTATCAGGTAAGGAGAAATCAGCCATTGGATTACGTTGAAGGCGACAACAATCACAAACAGCGTTATCAGATCGAATGCGCCTGCAAGGGTTAGGACTACTGCGAGAAACAGTGTCGACAGCCCAATTATGGCGGCTAGTGTTCCAGCCATCGATGCCCGAAGTTTCCAAACATTCATTTCTATTTTACACCGTTAAAGGTCAATTGAAAAGCGGCAACTTATATCTGTTACCCCATGCTAGCAGCGGTTTCATTGGTTTGAAATAGCGGTTAGGTTTAAATCAGTAGCAGAGGAATTGGCAAGCATGAAAGTAACCGTTGACGATGTAGGCAGTTTTCCGCTGCCGCCTGCTGTGGATCGGAAGACTTTTGAGAAAGTATACGTTCTCGCCCGAGAAGCTGCTTCCAAGGGAGAAGACCTTAGGAAAAACAGCTTTTTAGCCGATTTCTGTCAGATCGTAACAGACTCATTTAGACTTAAATGCAGCACTGGCTTGGACGTGGTGAACTATCCACAGCATTATGACATGCATAAGCAATTCGCCGAAGTCATCCATAAGGCGATGGATTCCGGCACGTATATTGTCGCTGAGAAGGACGCTGTCATCCCCGAGGTTCAACTCATAAGCTCTGAGGCTAAGAGCCTATGCGAAGAGCTAGGAAGCCCCTTAAGGCTTAGAGTCTGCATCACCGGTCCGTTGGAGCTTTATCTGTGGGAAATTGGAAAGATAGGTTTTAAGAATGTTCTCTTCATGTTTGCGGAGACGGTTAGGCGTTTTGCTAGGAACTCGGTTTTAAACTCCAAGTATGTCAGAACTGAGGTTGTTTCGCTGGATGAGCCTAGCTTCGGCTTTCAAGAAGTCTCCGCTGACAACGATCTAGTCGTAGAGGTTTTTGAGAAGGCGTTTGACTTCAGCGGTGTCGTGAAGCAGATTCATCTTCACTCGCCTGCCCGTGCTTCGGATCTGCTTAAGGTGGGGAATCTGGATGTGCTGTCTTTTGAGTATGCGGCTTCGCCGAAGAATCTTGGAAGCATAACCAAGAAGGCTCTGGAAGAGGCTGATAAGAGCCTTAGGGTTGGCGTGGCTAGAACGGACGTAGACGCTGTAAGAGCTGAATTGTACGATAAAGGCGTTGCAGAGCCGTCGGCTGATCAGCTTGTTGAAAGCGAGAAAATTATACAGAAAAGGTTTGTCCAAGTCAAAGAAATCTACGGCGAAAGACTTTCCTTCACGGGACCAGACTGCGGTCTAGGCGGATGGCCCACACAGGAATCAGCTTTTCTTCTTCTGAAAAGAACTGTCAACGCCATTCGTGCCCTAGAAGGGTAGCAGAATATTTTGAAAGTGTGAATAGGCTTGGCACGTTCCCAAGCTGAGTCGATCTTAAGGTTTATATTACTAGTTGTTCTTACTTCGAGTGGCGCACGGCTGATTTTTAAGAGTTGGAGGGTTGGAATAGAACACTATCAGAGTGAGAGTTGATAGAAGAATGAAAAGGTTCGCGGCTGGATTTTGTGCGTGTCTGCTAATATTATCCTCTTGTCTCACTTTTTTGGAAACAGCATGCAGCGACGAGTTACCGACAGAGACTATCTATGTGAAGATGTACTTCGCCCATCCGCCGCTTGCAAGTGGAATGGTGCTGGCTTCAAACATAGAATTTGAGTTCAAAGGACTAGACCTTACTGATTTACCACTAAACTTCTCAGTAGGAGACTTCGAGTATCTGCGCACAGTGAAGTATGAAGTAATACATTGGGGAACACAAGGTTGTTTTGCAAGAGTTAATTGTCGGTATAGCAACGAAGTATCAAATAACACTGCGGAAGGACAGGCAGAGTTTATCGCGAACAAGGTTCTGGCAATGTTCAACCAGCAACAGCTAGACTGCGTCTACAGCCGTCTAATCAGGGACGGTGATACGGGAGAGCTCGTTGCCCTCCGTGATTATGGATATTTTCCCGAGAGCGCAATTACAGATATTCTAAAGCGCAAGCCTCAAAATGGACTTAGTGGTTTGATCACCGAAAGCTTTCTTTCTAGGTTTAAGGTTGGTGAGCACATAACATTCGTGAATTTGGAGTATACATTGTACAAATCTTATTGGAACTTTGACTTTGAAGTCTGTATGGATCTTCTATGGAATGGCGCAGATGAAATTATAAATTTGGATGTGAATGCGATGCTTGCTTCAGGACCTATTGCGGCTTCATCTGATAGGAGAGCTCTGATTTCGCTGGTTCTCTACAAGTACTCCGAGGAGAGTGATATCGTCTACTCGCTTAGCCTTGATGAGATAACACCGCCAAACTATACTGAACGAGAAGAAGATAAGTACACTCTAGTAGTTACCTATGATCTTTCGCTTATGGAGCCCATACAGGTGAATGCTAAAGTGAACATTTTTGTAGAACAAAAAGAAAATTCTAGTAGTAAATTATTTATACTATCAGGCGTCATACTATCCATTACTGCAATTTCCCTCATCGCTGTTTTCACGATTGTTCGAAGGCGTAGAAGGAGGAAAACAAGTGATAAAGATTCGATTGCAGGTAGCAGGACTATTGCTTTGTTTAATGCTTATTTTGCCAAACATGAAAGTACCTTTAGAACCACATTGGCAGGGAAACGTAATTCTCAGCAAAAATATCAGATTCCGTGTGGAAACCATTGAAATTCTAAATGGATCTTATCGTTTTGAGGAATGGGAGGAAGTTCAGGTGTGGACAAACGGGACAAGACTTCACTTGGCAAGGCACTACTACTATAATCATCCAGATTGCTTAGAAGCATGGATCAACGAAACCACGTGGCTGAGCATGAATAGCATAGAGACTCAAATTGTATCGCCTCTAACAATAACAGGTCGACTACCTGAGATCTGGAACGAGAGCAGTGACTGGATGTATTTCCTTGCACATGCCAGTAACGGAACGCATTTCACATCTTATGCTCACGATAACAATTACGAGCGTTATTATCCCTATGATTGGGATCTTAACTATAACCTGAAAGGTGCAGCATACAAGCACATACACCTCGGCAGTTCCACAATAAACAGCTGGATATGTGGTAACCTGTCGACGGCGGCGATTGTAGCACTTGATTTTTTCGTGGGTAATGTGGTAGACTTCTGTGTAGAGGAGTTGGTAACTATGGGTTTAGAGGCTCTCGGTGTTTCAGTGGCAGCAGTACTTGAATCGCCTTTAATCGTTGCCATATCGACACTGCTTGCAATCAAAGATTATATAGAGTTTATGGCGAAAGAAGTCGGGTACATTTCGACTGCTGCATGGGTACATAGTGTAGTGAAAGAGCATTTTGGCGGTGATGGATGGAGCTGGATGGGCCCAATAGTCACTCTTGTAGGAGACATTGCTGTCAGAAACTTTTACTATCTTTGCCCAATAACCGATTGGCGACACTTTGAAGCGCGCTTCTGGAACAAAACGTGGGGCTCACAAGGAATATTCTGTCGCAACGAAATCTGCGCTCTATGGTATACAAGGCAAGAAGTGAAAGTAGCATCCTCTGTATATGAGCCTTCGTACTCACGAGCAGGCAGAGGGCCTTTCCCCTAGACTTAAACAAGAACAATGCTATCCACATTTAAAGTGGAAAATCTTCAGATCTAACACTGTTTTTTCTCGACCTTGAAGCATGAAAAGAGGAGTAGCCGTGTAGGCGCCTAAACCAGCGGCCCGTGTTCTTCAATCTTCTTCAGCAGTGGGCGCAGAGCCGTTGGCGAACTAGGCTCTCCCATCAATCCGCCTTTAGGCATTCCTGGCGAGCCGATCTTGTGGCAGATGAAGTTCAGCGAGTCCTCGGTGAAGTTCAGCAGGCTCTGGCCTTCGGTTGTGAGCTTGTATACTTTTCTTGGGCGTTCGCTGTTCATGTTCCATTCGCTCTTGACGTAGCCCTTCTTTTCCAGCAGGCCGAGAAGCGGGTAGATTGTGCTGGGGCCAAAGTAGACTCCGAAGGTTTTCCTGATCTTTGTGATTATCTGGTAGCCGTGCATGGGCTGGGAGCTTAGGAACTGGAGTACTACTAGGTCGAGAAGTCCTTTCATCAGTTTGGCTTGAACTTCTTTTG
>JAGTQT010000015.1:8763-10216 GCA_018396615.1 Candidatus Bathyarchaeota archaeon | reverse complement strand
TTGGGATGTGTTCTGTTTTTCTGTCCAACAGTTGTTTTGTTGGACGTGGATACTATATGTCCTCTTTCGGACATATCGCAAGACTCTATAAAGCATAAACGAAGATATAAAGGCTCGTGCTTACCCCAAGCATAAACAAGCATACACAAACATAACAGAATGTTCCATTCCTAACATAAATCTAATAAGCCCAAACACGAACCAGTACAAAACAGAACACATCCCAAACGTGAAAAAATGACCGAAACCTTCAAACAACAACTTGTACAACGCATAACCAAAAACCTACTTGACATACAGATCCTGCGCCTAGTACAAACCCAGCCCCTATGGGGCTACAACATAAAGAAACAAATGGAAACCAAATTTGGAATAACACTAAGACACGGAGCACTCTACCCACTTCTCAACATGCTTGAGCAAAACGGCTTCCTAACAAGCGAAAGACAACAGCAGCAAGGAAGAACCAGAAAAGTCTACACCATAACCCAAAAAGGCAGACAGTACCTAGAAGCCTATAACGCGATAATGAAAGAACAATTATACAAGTAAAAACAGACATCTCATTCTAGAGGCACCCTTAAGCCAAAACGAAAATTCTTTTCTCTTCAAAAAGGCACATAGACCCTAAAAAAAGAAATACCCAAAAGTACCATAACAAAGAAAGATCAAAATGACAAAAAAACCAAAAGCGAAACTAGCTCCCAAACAGAAGCAAGGGCTTTCTGGCAAAGAGCTCTCCCGATTCGTCAGGGAAACCTTCTATAAGAGAGGCATAAAGGCATTCGAGGCTGCAAAAAAAGCAGTTCTAGAGGAGGCTGATAAACTTGAAAGCCCAACAGTTAAGCAAGCATTACACTTCTTTGTCAGCTACTGGAAAGACACCACAAGGCCTGCCCTGCTGTCAATTGCCTGTGAATCACTTGGCGGAGACCCCGCAGCAACGTCTCCTGTAGCTGTTCCTTTGATTCTTGTATGTGGAGCTGTTGATATCCACGATGACATCATTGACCAGTCAAAAACGAAAAGGAATCATCTGACTCTCTATGGAAAGTTCGGGAAAGAGATAGCGCTACTCGTAGGCAACGCCCTTCTATTTAAGGGATTTGCCATGCTCTGCGAAGACAAAACAACCATCCAGCCTAAACAGAAAGAAGCCATCATCAAAATCATTAAAAACCTCTTTTTCGAGCTAGGAGACGCCGAGGCTCTCGAGCTTCCCCTAAGAGGCAAAAAAAACCTAAGCCCCAATGAATATCTTTCTCTGGTCAGAAAGAAGGCAGCAGACTTTGAAGCCTACATGCGGGTAAGCGCCGTTCTTGCGAACGCTTCAAAACAGGAAGTCGAAGCCCTCGGAGAATACGGGAGAATACTGGGCATGCTGGTCGTGTTAGGCGACGATAACGCAGATGTGCTTGACCCAGCTGAACTCGTTAATAGGATAAGGAATGAG
>JAGTQT010000015.1:0-8746 GCA_018396615.1 Candidatus Bathyarchaeota archaeon | reverse complement strand
GGGGCAATTCCTGCAAGACTCCAACTTAAAGAAGAAGCTGCTGCCGTTCCTGAACAAGAAAGACCTAACCAACAGGAAGGCAGAAGCAGTCGCGGCCTTACTGTACGAAGCCGAAGTCTTTGATGCTGCAGGCGCATATATGGAAAAACTTATTGCTAAGGGAAAAGAAACGTTGAAACCTATAAGAAACAGCGAGTTATTTATGAGGATTCTTGAGTCAACTTACCCGCAGTAACCTAGAAACCCCAAGCGGTCCATCCACGAATAGGAACTTTCTGCTTTCTCCTCATCTCAATCGCCAACTGTATATCCGTTGAACTCATATAAATATCTTTATGTTCAACACATGAACACATAAGATTGATAAAGAATTCTTGGTTATACATTGTTTTACGAAGTGGAAAAATGCATGGAGCTAACGTAACTTCAAAGCTGGGGATGGATAGAAAAGGCTTACCGATATTTCTTATGCTGCTTAACGCCTTCTTATGGTATTACTTGACCTTGGACCTAGTAGCACATATTTCTCTAGAAGTCGGCTTTAGCTATTTGGAGTTGATAGCGCTACACTCTTTAGGCGTAATTGTCGGAGGATTAGTTGGGCTGATACTTCTAAGGAAACGGTATAGACTCTTGTTATCGGGGACTCTGATTGGAGCAGCAATATCGCTAGCTCTGCTGATCCCAATCTCTACCTCTTCGTTTTTTCGTTGGCTTTGCCTAGGCTGGGGTTTTTCGTTAGGGTTGGGAATGCCTGCTTGTCTAGGCTTTTTCGCAGAAAACGTTTCCATCGAGCAGAGAGGGCGTTTCAGCGGTTTAGTTTTTCTGTTTTCCTTCTTGCTCGCCATGCTTGTCAACGTTTCAACTGAGCTTTTGGGATCGTTTTTCATTTACGTATTCTTCGGGCTGTGGCGACTTGCAGGAATTGCCCCTCTCCTAATTCTGCACCCTGAGAACAAGGCATTCACCAGCGGAAAGAGGCTTACAGAGTACAAGCTTAATATAGGGTATGATAAACGTCTTTGGCTGTATGTGCTTCCTTGGTTTATTTTCAATATTGTAAATGCCTTTGAAGAGCTGCTTTTGAGAGATTTTGTGAAAGCCACGTTTCCTGATCACTATGTTTTTTTTCAGCTTTTTTCACTGCTTTTCCACAGCACTTCTGCATTTGTAGGCGGTTTTCTGAGCGATTTAGTCGGACGTAAGCCCATGATTATCGCAGGTTTTTCCGTTGTCGGCATAGCCTACGCGTTGATAGGCATTCTTCCCAACGCGGCACCTTCATGGTTCTTCTTCTTTATTAGCGAGGGTTTTGCTTGGGGAATGTTCTACACACTTTTTGTTACCGTGATCTGGGGTGATTTGGCGCCTAAAGGTTCTGAGGAGATGTACTACTTCGTTGGGAGCCTTCCTCTTTTCATAGCAGCTGGTTTTCAACTGTTATTTGCTGGTTACGTGTCTTTGCTAAGTGAGGTTAGCGCTTTTTCTTTGGCGGCGTTTTTCCTGTTTTTGGCAGTTCTGCCGATTCTGTTTGCTCCTGAGACTTTGCCTGAAAAGCAGATCAGAGAGCGAGAGCTTAAGAGCTACCTTGAGAAAGCCAAAAAGATCAGCGAAAAATACGTTTAAGAGCAAGTTTCTCTTTCAAAAGTGGCGTATGTTCTTCCATGTGATCTTGACGACCGAATGTAATTCACAGTGCAGGTACTGCTATGGCGAGGCGCTTGAGGACACGGAAGACGATTTCTCTGGACTGGATGTTGACTACGCTTTGCCCAAGAAGATTAGCTATAATCTTGATGCTTTGCAGAGGTTTTGCAGCCGTGACGCAGACTGCGTGCTGACCTTTTATGGCGGCGAGCCTCTGCTCTGCGCAGACGAGATTAAGCAGATCATGGACGCGGTGAAGGTTAAACATTTTATGATCCAGACGAACGGGCTGCTTCTTAACCGTCTTGACCCAGAATACGTGAACAAGTTTCACACAGTTCTGGTTTCCGTTGACGGTGACGAAGCGTTAACGGATTTCTACCGTGGGAAAGGCACATTTAGAAAAGTCATGGACAACTTGAAACAAGTTAAAAGTAACGGTTTTACAGGCGAGCTGATTGCGCGGATGACGGTTATGGAGCAGACCGACATCTACAGGCAGGTGAGATGGCTTCTAGACAATGCCGAGTTTTCCTTCTCTTCGGTTCACTGGCAGCTTAATGTAGGCTTCTGGAAAACCGACTTCCAAAGAAGAGGCTTCAAGCAGTGGACCGAAGAAAGTTACAACCCGGGCATACGAAGGCTGGCAGAGTTCTGGGTTAACTACATGCGTGAGCGCGGAGAGGTCTTGAGGCTTTATCCGTTTCTCGGGATCGCGCATTCGCTTCTTCACAGTGAGGAAGAGACTCTTATGCGGTGTGGAGCAGGCTGGATTAACTATGCGATACAGACCGACGGCCACATAGTTCCATGCCCAACCATGTGGGGAATGAGGAACTACTATCTTGGCCACGTAGCCTCCACGGATCCGCGGATGCTGGCAAAGGTCTTTGTGAAGGAGCCGTGCACGGAATGCAGTCTGCTTGGTGTTTGTGGCGGTCGCTGCTTGTACGCTAATATTACAAAGAGGTGGAGCGCGAAAGCCTATAGCCTAGTGTGTGGAACCGTTAGAAACCTAATAGAGGTTATAGCTAGTCAGCTGCCAAGGATTAGAAGACTTGCCGAAACCGGGAAGATAAGCTTGGAAGACTTCGAATTCATGAAATACAACGGATGCGAAATAATCCCTTAGTTTTTTATTGCATCCGTTATACGGCGGTTATTTCCGCTTTCTGAAGAAGGCGAGACCATCCTTTTGGAGCACATATTCGAATCCGTTTTCCAATAGCTGTGAGATTTCTTCTTGTGTTTTAGCCACTTTGACGTGGTATTCGTCCGGCAGTCCGTTTGGGTAGAGTGCTCGTTCGATGTGTATGTAGACTTGTGTGCTTTGGATGCTTTTGTGGCCCAAGAGTTCTTTGACGTAGAAGATATCTTTCGTTTTGTGGTATTCCATGGTTCCTTTCCAATGGCGGAAAGTGTGAAAGCTTATGTGCAATAGTCGAGGATTGCCTAGTTTTCTGGCGATGCGTTTGCGTTGGACGTAGAAGCATGAGCGCATGTCGTCGGCGAATAGAAATATGCGATCAGATGTTTTTGGAATATTGTTAAGCATTTCAGTCGCTTTCAAAGAGAGCGGTAGCATTCGTGGTAGGCTTCCTTTTTCAGGTTTTATTCTGACTATTCGTTGCTGAAAGTCGATGTCAGCCCATGTAAGCTTGGAGATTTCGCCTGCTCGTGCTCCTGTTTCCTTCATGAGTTGGAGATATGTTGCCGTCTTCTTTCCGCATCCAGCTATTAGTTGGTCAAGCTCTTGTTCCGTGGGTATGAAGGGAATTTCGGCTTCTGGTATGTATTCTGGCGGTTCCCAGTGAATCTTAAGGAATCTGTACCAGACTCTAAGCATTCCAACAATGGTTATTTTTGTTCTTTCTTTTAATGCGGCTTTGGCTAGGTGGCCTTTGACTTCTTCCGGGTCGAATATGTTGATGTTGTGTTTTAGACAGCGGCTGAACCATTTGTTGTAGTTTCTTATGGTGCCTTGTGTCCTGCCGTCTTTTTCGAGTTTCCAGAGAAATTCTAAGATTTTGCCTCTGCGGCTTTCTTGGTCTAGTGGCGGAGACGTTCCCGCAGCTTGTTTTTGGCTTTCTGCTGCGGCCAAATTTTTCACCAGCTTTGCACTAGTGGACGCTTGCCTTAATGGCTCATCGCTCCTTTGGCGGATTAGAGATAAGTTATAGGAGCGATTTAATGACTGCGTATGAATTCTTGAGAGGCGTTGCATCATCTCTGAGCTGTTGCAATTCGGTTGGCTGGAGCGGTATCCGCAGTTTCTGCACAGCCATCTTTGTGTTGTGTTTCCGTTAATGAGATAGCGTAATCCGTCTCTGTAAAGTCTATCTGAACCGCATTGAGGGCACCTGAAAGTATCACTCATTATTTTATCCTAACCGTAAGTGGCAATATTTCGGAAACCGCATTTCTTACAAAAGAAAAAATTGGAAGATTGGTTGACGTGTCCGCAGCTTGGACATCGCCAGCTTCTGGTCTTGAACCCAGCCATTTACTACTCAACCTCTAAGGGCTTCTGAGGGTCGACGTATGCCTCGCCGTACAGCACAAGCTTCTGCTTTCCGAGAACGAATTCCATATGCTTTCGTACGCGGATTTTCTTGCCTACCCAGAGCCTGTCATCTTCGCCGAAAGCGTCTAAAAGCCGATTCGACGTTGAAGTGTTCAGCGTCCACGTTCTCAAACCGAATTCTCTGTCTTCAGGCTTCTTGACAACTATGCGGTAGCGTTCTTTGCCCCATTTGCTGTGCTCCGCATCCACAAGATACGGCGGCTCAACAATCAAGAAGACATCGCCATCCTCAACCTCGTTAACGCTTAGAAACGGCGGTCGACCCAACCTCTTAACAGGCATCCTCTTTTTCACCTCCTTCAGCTTTGGTTTTTGCACGTGCACGTGACCATGAGCGCCTGTGCAAGTCAGGCTTAAGGCGAAAAGGCTTAACACCACGCAGAAGCTGCTCCTGAACCTCAGCTATCTCCTGGGCAATCTGCTCCCGTCTGGCTGCAATCTTTCGGAAAACACGCTCTTCTTTCGGGTTTAACACTTTCAAGGGTCGCTGCGGATCCTGCAAATGCGAAAGGCTTCGACCCGGCTCACGCAAGACACGCTGCACATAGCTTGGCAAGTAGCTGCCGCTTCTCAACATCGCATTCGAAACACGCCTCAGCCCAGCTTCTTCGCGCAGCAAAGCCTCAAGCTCAGCCCTAAGCCTCAACTCCTCAACATCAGCCCTACCCAAAAACGCCTCAACAGCACAGTTAACAACCTTGTTAAACGAAACATTCTTCTCCCTGCAAAAACGCCTCAGCAAAGGATACAAACCACGCCAAAAATACACAGTCCTATGCATAGTAGGCAACTCCTTCGGCTTCTATGGGTGGATGTGACACATTTCTGCGAGGCTGAACTGGGCGTATTGCGTGGCTTTTTCGCCTAAAGAAGCCGCCATCAGGCTCGAAACACGATGTGTCACACGAGCCAATAGCAGACGCAGTTGATACCATAACAGTGTTCACCAGCTTTGATGTTGGGTTCTTTGTTGTGTGAGTTGGCGGGTTCTGGCGAGTTCGTCTGCGATTAGTGTTAGGATGCAGTTTTGGAAGCGTTTTTCTGTTGGGTTGCATTGCAGATCGCAGTTTCGGCAGAAAACGTGCTGATACAGCTTTATTGGAGGCAACAAATGGCTTCTTGTTTGAGGTTTGGAGTCTTGCGTCATGGTTGGTTGTCCCCTCTTTTGAGAAGCTGCTCGATTTGCGGAATATGCTTCAGAATCAACATGAGTGTCTCTTGGTCTGGGACGCCTATCCAGATGCTGTTGGCGACGCAGTAAACCGAGTCGAGCTTGTGCTGTTCAGCAAATTTCTTCGGTATCGTCAGAAGGTATTGCTTGTAGGTTTTGCCGTTTGTCTTCTTTCTGAGGGTTGTGACCTTTCTTTTTTCGATTCTAAATTCGCTCATCTGTCCTTCGCCGTTGGGTGCGGTTTGTCATTGGTGGATGATTATGGAAAAGCTTATATAACCATTTTTGTATATAATTAGGCGTTTAATAAACAGAAATTGTTAAGTGTGATGGCGATGTTAGGGAATGCGATGAGGAAGTATGTTTTGAGCGAACGGAAGAACGGGTACAGCTCGCAGGTTCAGAACGTCTATAACTACCGCATCAAGAAATACGCAGTGCAGGCTTTGAAAGACCTGGCTTTGCTTGCTCAAAAACTGCCAGAAGACCAGCAAGCAGAGATTTTCAACAGAGAAAACATGTACGAGTTGCTTAAGGCGCTGTTCAAGCTGGATCTAAAGCTGAAGCAGAACAAAGAGTTGCTTGGGAAGAAGCGTAGGCGTCTTCTTCCGCTCTGTCACGACATCATAATGATGTTGGATGACAATAATTTTGCGTATCTGGTCGCGCCTATACATTGGGAAGTCATGGTGAACGAGGGGGGTCATCTTGCGTTTCTCAAAGCAGTCTACTACCGTTCGCTCATCAGCCCCGAAGACGAAGAGAGAAAACTGAAGGAATAGGAGGTGAAAGCTGCGTGGAGTCTGCATTGAAAGCGTATATGAGAGGCGGAGTCGAACGCGACAGGGTCTACAAAGAGAGGCACTTCACCATACGGCTGCAGTTGCCAAGCTTGAAGGGATACGAACTGCAGATGCGCGTCCAAGACTTGGACGAGCAACTTGACGAGCTGAAGCAGATGATAGCCGAGTGCAAAGACGCCGTAAGCCAGCTAAGGCGCGATGTTGATCCTGAGCAGTTGCGCCTGAAGTATGGGATTTCGAAGACGCTAACCGCGAAAACAGAAGACCTCATAGAACAGTTTGAGGCTGAGTGTGAGTGGCGAAAGCAAGTTGCCAAGTGGGTGAGGCGTGAAAGAGCCGTATTTCTCTGGGAGCTCAGGCTGAGGAAAGCGGAAGGCGTGAAGCTTCCGTTTATGCGCCACCAGCTCAAGACGTTGAACAAGGAAGCGTATCTGCAGCTTTGCAGGATGAAAGACTTGTGTGAGAAGCTTAAGCAAGCATGCGAAGCCTATCATAAGGCGCAGAGTAAGCATAACCTTCTTTTGATGGAGCTGGAGAAGCTCAGCCTTCAACAATTCGAGGGCGAAAGCGAAAACTGGACATGCATGCCTGTTCCAACAGATATCAGAGAGCTGAAGTTCTTAGAAGACTTCCAGCGAGATGAAGGCAGACGGAAGTTTGTTTGCTACTGAGTACCTCTCTATCTGTAAACGACCCCCTCCCGTTCTACCTGTAACGTTGAAAGTAATGTTCGGCGGTAACACTCTTGAAGAAGCAGATCGGCGTTTGGGTTGACGCTGCAGTCTGGCACGCTTACAAAGAACTGTGCAGTAAAGAGCGATTTCGTCCAGCAGAGCCCCTGGAGAAGTTTCTGCAGCTTGTCTTGCACGAGAAGTCTGTGATGTCGGTTCTGAGCTGGATGGATATTGCTGGAAAGGCTGAGGGCTTCGAAGCTTATGTGCGTGTGCTGTTAAACTGGTATAAGAATGGAAAATTATGGATGTACGTTACGGACGAGGATGAAGCACCAATAGAGCCCATGTTACTAGAGGCTCTAAAACATGTAATGGACCAAAAATTGCGCAAAGAAATAGAAGATGCTCTCATGAAAATGCAAGAATGAAAGTCAGAGCCTTACCCGAATCCACTAAGCGCTCGAATTTAAAATTCAACTTGAAGTTATTTTGATTAACGAAGACAATTGTGAGCATTGCAGGTGGAAAGCGAAAATTTGAGTTGAGAACGTATTGCGCAGACGATGTTTTCGGATTTTGATTTGGAATCTGAATTTTGGATAAGAGATTAATAGGTCCACATCGGAGAATGCTTCCTAAGGAGAGTAAAAAGCATGGTCAAAAAAGTGATAATTGAGATGGTTTTGGTTTCAGAATCTTTTGGGAAACGAGCTGAAGAAATTGAACAAGATATTTTAGAGGAACTCCGCCACGGACTTATCATTCCTTGGTGTGATAAAGTCGAAAAGGTCAGGGTTGTTGAGTAGAAGGATTAGACAAAAGTGATAAAAAGCGTAGATTCCTAAATTGAGAGATGTTGGCGTTTATTTCTCTTCTTTCTCTTTCTTTGTAACTGCCTCTTTGGCTCCTTTTCCGAAGGCTTTTACCACGCCGAACCCTTTCTTTAGACCTTTTCCAACAACTTCTCCTGTCTTCTTACACCACTCTTCACATTTCCTTGCAGTTTCCCAATCCGGGTAGCCAAGACCACATACACCACACAAATAAACCGTTTTGTCATCTAGTTTCTTTTCCCTCACCATAAAACTTCACCATCGCCAAATTCTAACAAGTTTTAGACTAATATTCTTTTAGTCATCGCTAACAGAATATGCGTTAGATTAATACTTTAAAAGGTAATATCTGGGTATATAGGGTTTGCCATGGCGGGCGAGGCATATATATGTCATGTGATAATTCCTTTAAGAGATAGATTAAAGTCGAAAGATTTTTATCAAAAGGTTTTTGGATGGGTTGTGGAAGAGCGGCCAGGGACATTTATTCTGGATCTTCTGCCACCATCTGGAAAAGGAATAAGCGCTGAATTGAACCCTGAGGAGAAAGCAATTATTCCATCAATCTATACTACGGATATTGAAGCAAAGCTTAAGTTAATTGTGGAGCTTGGAGGAAAAATATTGAAAGATAAGACACCCATTGATGAGAAAGCAGAGTTTGGTTACTATGCTTTGTTTATGGATCCTAACGGAAACAAAATGTGCCTCTATTCCAAGGTATAGAAGTCTGCGCTAAAATGAATTATTTGCATAAAACTTTCTGTTAGTCGCTGTTAACGGGAGAGTAAACCGCTAAGAAACAGAAAAAAAAGGAGAGATTTGCGGGTGATTTCTCCACGCTGCGGAGAGTGCGAATCCCGCCCTCCGCACTTTTTGGTGGCACTTGACTCGTGGCGACATTTAGATTCTCGGTTTGCACATGCGACAGAAATATGTAGAGAATAATCTCTGGTAAATAGGTGGAGGTAAGTTGTCAAGTGCTGGTTTTCCATAGGCGATAAAACTAAAATAACAAATACATAATCTTTTAT
>JAGTQT010000093.1 GCA_018396615.1 Candidatus Bathyarchaeota archaeon | reverse complement strand
TCTGCTAGTTAGCCAGTCTGCCCTATCGTAAACAGCTTTCGCAGACAGCATTAACAGCTTGAAAACGCCCTTTTCAGTGGATTGAAATTGCACTCTTCGAGTATACAGAAGTGGCTTTATTAATGTTTGATATATTGACGTGGGTGTAAGCTTTAAACGCGCCCAATTCTCGTAACGTAGTTATCTATGTCGAATTTTCTGCGTAGCCCGTTTTCGCTCATGTACCGTACGCTGCCAAAAATCGGTCGCTCCTTCCACGGGCGATCATGTTTGCCAAAGCACCACGCAACGCCGGCGAAGCCATTTGGGTCTCTTCCGTCAAGCTCATATTTGTTGTTAAGGTACAAGGCTGTATTGAAGGCATCTTCCGGGCTTTCACTCCATTCAATAATCTTTTTGCCCCAGTACATTCGCATGTAACCATGCATCTTGCCTGTAAGCCGCATCTCATTCTGAGCTGCGTTCCAAATAGGATCATGTGTCTCAGCATTTTCAAATTCAATCAAACTGTACAAGTACTCTCTTGGGTCATTCTTATGTGATAAAAGCGTCCGTTTTGCCCATTCAGGCAAGCCGGCAAATCGGTCATAGTTACTATTGTAATGAACATAATTCACCGCTAATTCACGTCTGACTATTAACTCCTCCAAATAAGCCTCTTTAGCAGAAATGGAAGCCTGAGCACCTACAACTTTAAGGGCGATGTGGACAGGCGAGATTTGCCCAAAATGCAGATACGGGCTCAACATAGATTGATAGTCAACAGAGGGATCATTTCTCAAATCAGCATATTCAGGCAGCTTGTCTTCCAAAAAAATTTCAAGACGTTTACTTGCTTCACTAGTACCCCCTCTAAAACGCTCGGTTTTGCATACCGAGTCGTCAATTCTCAAGGCTGAGATTATTCCCGCAATATCCTTCAAATCCAAAGAATCAAACTCCAAATCAAGTGAGTCTCTATTGGGCTCGGTTATCACTAACTCGAACAAGAAAAAAGGGATTTTGTTGGCGATTTTGGCTCGAAGCGTCCTTGCAGAATACTCCTCTTTCCCAGAAGCGGTTTCAACTGGAACAACAACGTTGTCTTCAACCTGAATCAAAGGGCAGTTCACATTTTCAGCAACAAAACTATACCACTTTCTCAACGGCCTTAAATAACCCTTATCCACAACCGTCAGGCAGGCATCTTTTGAAAGCTCAATAGCGCCCTTGTCAGGAGACTCGGCAAGAACCACCATTTTCACGCCAATATTTTGCAGGAGATCTCTTGTTTCTTGAAGCCCTTCCAGCATAAAACTATAATGCCTCAAATTACCTTCTAGAAATAAAGGTGCTATCCCGAAAAAGACCATCAAAGGTTTGTTTAGCTTGTTTGCTTTCAAAATCGCGTATTCGAGGGCAAAATTGTATTCTAGTCTCTGCGAAGACTGCATCCAATACAAGACGTAACTTCTATCGGTTATTGCTCTGAAATTTAGGCGTCTAACCCGTTCTTCAGATATCTGATTCCGGATTTCTTTGGGTTTGTAAACGCTTTTCATGGTGATTTGAGCCCAATTCGGTCTTTTACATTTACAAGTTTTACGATTATAATTGGCTTATCAGGAGTCAGTTGAGCCCAGCCTTTTTCTCTAGAAAAGCCATGCGCAGCAAGAAAGTTCTCAGACAAGCCCTTCCTTCTCGCAGTTTCAACAATCTTTTCTATTGCGAGAACTCTCTCTTCGGTTCTTTTTACAGCTTTTAATTCTCCCGTTAAGGTAACAAAACTGTATGCCTTCAGGTCTTGCGTATATTTTTCGATTTCTACGCAAACCGATTTACCTTCCTCCAGAAACCCAATTTTTTTGCCGTACTTAGTGAAATGAAAATACAATTGACCATTGATCAAAACGTACTGAAAAGGCGCAATATATGGCGTATTTTTGCCGCAAAATGCAATACGACACAAAAATTCTTCTTCGATCAGTTGATCTATCTCTTCGCGGCTCATTTGGGGCAACTTTTCAGGTTTCAAACAATCACATCCATAGAGGCTGACTAAGAATGTTGTTGAAGAGTTATATCTGGTTTTTCCAATTTTCCTAAGAGCACTCTGCGGTAAAACTACCACCAAATGACTCACTGCTTTAGAGGTTAGCGAAAGGATTTATCAAGCTCATATCATATCTTTGTCGATGCAAAAGAGGCTACTTGACGGAGTGTTCAAGCATGAGAGAATTCACTAAGCCTAACGTAGTAATTTCCAAATGCATCACTTTTGCTCCAGTTCGCTACAACGGTCTTATGATTGCCAGCGATTTTGTAGAGAAACTCAAAAATTACGTGAATTTCTTTCCTGTTTGCCCTGAAGTCGAAATCGGTCTTGGCGTCCCCCGTGAACCTGTTCGAATAGTGCTGGTAAACGGTGAGCGACGGTTGTTGCAGCCAGCAACAGGCTTAGATCTTACCGAAAAAATGAAGAGTTTTGCCGAATCTTTCCTGAATTCTCTGAGCAATATTGATGGCTTCATCCTTAAACGAGGCTCACCTAGCAGCGGTTTCAAGAACGTAAAGGTGTATCCTGGAATACAGAAATCTGCGCCTGTGGGCAAGGGTCCAGGCTTTTTCGGTGAAGCGGTTCTAAACAAATTTGCGAACTTGGCTATTGAAGACGAGCTTCGCCTTATTAATCTCAGGATAAGGGAGCATTTCTTGACAAAACTTTTTACATTAGCAAGGTTCAGAGAAGCCAAACAGTCCGGAAAAATAAAGGACTTAGTGCGTTTTCATTCTGAAAACAAGTATTTGCTTACCGCGTACAATCAGAAAGAACTCAGGATTATGGGAAAACTGGTTGCAAATCAGGAACAGAAGCCTATTCAAGAAACCTTCAGAGACTACGAGGTACATTTGTTTTTGGCCTTATCTCGAAAACCAAGTGTCGGTTCTTATGTTAATGTGTTGCTAAAGATTATGGGTTATTTTTCCAACGAACTTTCCAAAGATGAGAAGGCGTTTTTCATTGAATCCGTGGAGAGATACAGGGCTGGCAGGCTTCCTCTTAGCGCGAATCTGAGCATTTTGCGGTCTTGGATTGTTAGGTTTAGGCAGGATTATTTGGCTGTTCAGTCTATTCTAGAACCATATCCTGAACAATTGACCACGCTAGAAACTTCGTTTGCCGAGGATTCTGGAAAGTACTACTAGAAATAGATAGATTGGAGAGCTAATGGCAAGTCTTTCTTTCAACCAGATATTCAAGCTAAACTGAAACAGCGTTTCAGAAAGCAAACCATTTAAGAAGCCCTTTTCCAAGTGCATAATTGGAGGTCATAATTGAAGACATTGGTGGTTTACTATTCGAGAAAAGGCAAAACTAAAGCTGTTGCTGAGAGAATAGCTCAGAATCTCGATGCAGAAATTGAAGAAGTTATAGATAAAAAAATAGGAGCGGTGCACTGGGATTTCTGCTCGGCGGCAAGGACGCCACGATGGGCAACAAAACAGCAATAGCAGAGCCAAGCGTTCTACTCAGGAGACGCCCAAAAAAGAAAAAGGTGAAAATGCCCGCGAAAAAGCGCAAAAGCATTCTACTGGATTGCCTAGAAACGATTCAGGTGTCGTGTGCCGTTAAAGTCGCGGGCGCCACTTCCTCTGGAAGTATCGTTCTCCGCTGGGCACACGACCTTTTGTACCTTCATCAATTACTTACCTATCCAAGCCCGATTATAAAGCATTATCTGGAGATTTTCTACAGACACATTGCTCGCTATTGTTCTTTAACCAACTAATTGAAAGAAAGCAATTAGACCCCATGCATCTGCTTTTATGGGCAATAGAAAAAGAGTGGAAATAGCTGCGGAGAAAACTTTCAATTGATAGTATCGTCTGGATCTCAAGTGTTCACGTTCAATGGATTAATGCAAAAGGAGTAGGTTGGCTGCGATGTTGTTACTCTATTCTGTCCCATTCGTCCATTTCTTGCTTAAGCTTATCAGTCAAGTACTCAGGCTTAAACAGGCCTTCTTTTGCCCTGGCTATGGCAACCACAAGATCCGAATTGCTGATATGTGGCTTAAGTTGTTTTAGAGCCGTAAATAGGGCGTCATCCTCAAAGTCAGGCTTATGCTCATAAGCGAAACTGCTGCAGCTATGGCTTCCTTCAGCTTCGGGTTAGCTCTCTTTTTTCTTTTTGGTCTCTTTTAAGTCTTTTTTCCTCCAAGAGCGCAAGTATCCGCTCAACAGTGGTTATCTTAATGCCTTTAAACTCCTTTAAGGCTAAGAGGTGTCTATCTCCAGTTACAATTATTTCGGCACCGCCATCGTAGGCGGTTTCAATAACCATGTTATCTTTAGGGTCCTCTTCAACTACCTTAAGTTTTGACTTCACATTCACAATTTCGGCTGTTTGCATCAACGCAATAATGATCCTATTAACATCATCTTCAGTGGTCTTAAATTTTGGTCTTCGAAGGACAAGACCAAGCTCCTTCAAAATCAACTCTGACGTAATAATAGGAAACTGTTTAGATATGCCTCTCCTTAAGAGCTCTCTCGGTTTGCCATCAGAAATAATGGCGCTCACCAAAACGTTGGTGTCAAGCACAACTCGAAGCATCAAATCATCTGGTTGCCTTTCTAGTTTCTTCTATTTCTTTCTGGACTTCATCATCGGAAAGCTTGAGTTCCTTCTTGTCCATCAGCTTAAAGATTTCTTCCCACTCTTTATTTAAGTCGGGAAGCTCAAGTTTCTTCATTATCACCGTGTCGCCTCTGCCGTAAACTAGAAACTTTGTCTTTGGCTTTATCCCAAGCTCTTTGCGTATAGACTGAGGGATAACTACCTGCCCTTTCTCGCTCATTGTTGTTACTTCAGGCTCTGCCGTCATATTCATCAGTAAGAATATTTTACTTTCCTACTAATAAACACTTTCCCCAACTGGTTTCCTTCCATAAACTGCACTCTGCTGCTCTGAAAACCTGCGACCGCAATCTCGACAATAATGGCGCTGTATAACTCCATTTGAGGTGTACCGTTTAGCGTCTTTCCACGTTCTAGTGCTACCACATCGAGGACACTTAAAGATTCTCTTATTCGCTTGGCTCTTCTCGTGCCAAAACTCCTTTGGCAACACTCGCCCACAATAGGGGCGATTAATTACTTTTTGGCTCACTTATTTCATCTCCTGCCAAACTTGCTCT
>JAGTQT010000013.1:12353-26902 GCA_018396615.1 Candidatus Bathyarchaeota archaeon | reverse complement strand
GTATGGCGCTGGAGGATACCAGTACTGATACGCTGTCGGAGGATATGGATATCTTGGCATGAGATATGCACTCCAAGGATACCCGTATCCCGAGCCATAAGTCATGTAAGGCAATCCATATCCGTATCCTAGACCATAAGCAGTGTAGGGTGGCTGATATCCATACCATGGATACGCCCACAACCATCTACGAAAACCTCGACCGAATCCCCTGCCCCAGCCTCTGCCAAAGCCGAATCCGCGGCCTCTGCCCCACCATCTGCCGAATCCAAATCCCCAACCAAGCCCGGGAATTGGATTCATGTATCCGGGAACAGGATAGCCTGCACAGTATCCAGCTGCTCTTCCAGTCATGGGTCCTAAACCCCAAGGTCCTGTTCTATCTCCCCACGGCATTCTATTTTTACCTCTTTTTGTGTTTATGCACAAATTCAATTATGTGATAAAGCACAGAAATATATAAAAGTTCCGCTCGATATTAGGAATATCAACTGAGTAGGGGAAGCAATAGTGTGGCGACGAAGACATAGATGTGGCAGAAGGGGAAGATTTCCAAAACCCATTATGTTAGGGGTGACGCCGCCAATAACCAATTTTACTCCTAATCCACCAAGAAACCTGGAGCCTATACTCTTGGAAATGGCAGAACTTGAAGCTTTTAGATTAGTCGACTTGGAAGGTTTATCGCAAGAAGAGGCTGGACAGAGAATGGGCGTCTCCAGAGGAACAGTATGGAGACTAGTACAAAGCGCAAGAAAGAAGACCGCTCAAGCCCTCAGCGAAGGAAGACCAGTATACATCGTTCCACCTGTATCTGAAGGCAATCGCCAACCTTAATAATAAAGGAGCAAAAATGGCTGTGAGGTCGAAGTAAACGGCTGATCTAATTGCGATTCTCGCGTCTGTAACGGTAGTAAGTTTGATTTCTCTAATAGGCATCCTATCCATCGGTCTAAAAGAGGCTTTTCTAAGGCGCATTTTAATGGCGCTCGTAGGCTTCTCATGTGGCGCGTTGATAGGAGGCGCATTCATTCATTTGCTGCCAGAATCTTTAGAAGAAACGGGCCAAGCGCACGAGTCTATACTCTATTACGCAATTGCTGGCATCATAGTTTTCTTTATTATGGAAAAATTCCTATATTGGCGTCACTGCCACGAAGAGAAATGCCCAATCCACACCTTTGTGTATCTCAATTTGATTGGAGATGGAGTTCACAACTTTATCGACGGAATGATTATAGCAGGTAGCTTTATCATCTCTTATAGCATAGGCATCGCCACAACCTTGGCAGTGATTTTTCATGAAATTCCTCAAGAAATCGGCGACTTTGGGGTCCTAGTATATGGGGGTCTCAGTAAATGGAAAGCACTTGCATACAATTTTGTTTCAGCTCTCACCGCTGTTGCTGGTTCTCTCTTAACCTACTATTTAGCCTCATACACACAAGGCATTGATGTATTCTTGGTCCCATTTGCAGCGGGAGGCTTCATATACATAGCTGCAACAGATTTAATGCCGGAACTTCACAAAAGAAATCAAGCAAAAGAATCTCTGATTCAGCTGTTAGCTCTTTTAACTGGAATTGGGTTAATGTCAATCCTAAAGACTCTATTGGCATGAGCCTAGGAACATAGTTTCTGAAATTCTCTTTCTAAAGCTAGAATTAAGGCTCCATATGATTCCAATAGATGGCTTTTTTCATGTTGAGCTTTACTCTCGCTTTTTAATGTTTCATAGAAGGCTTGGGCAACCTCAACTCGGAGCATCGCTAATCTGTTGGGTTTGCCTGCCAATTTTTCAATTCGGTTGCTGACATCCTTCAGTTTTTCGACGTACTTCCTCAACTCTCTTACAAATACCTCTTTCAGGAAGTCATCAAGTCTTATCTCTAGTTTCCGTATTTCCCTCAACAGCTCTTCAGAGGTTTTACTCGAAGAGTTGCTTGTCATTGCTTTGGATAACGTCGTGGGCGTATTCTTCGCATTTTTCCCAAGGACCTTCTGCGTATTTCTTAACAAGTGCCTTCTTAACTCTTATAACGACCTCTTTACCATCAGCTCCACCATATTTAGCAGCCAAACCCTCACCTTCCTTCACAGTTACGATGTCACTTTCAATAACCGTTTTTATCCCATCAACAACACATAAGTACGGTTTACAGTTTACTGTTTCCACCCCACACCATTCTGGTTTTTCGCCTAAAATTTCCTTCGCCCGTAGACTCATCTTTAAGCCCAGAACGAGAAAAGGCCCCAGATGACCGTGTAGCCTAACCGCCTTTTCCAAGAGTTCTTTATCAATTAATGAAGCCATCTATCTCTTCACACCCACTCGACGCACACCCCTGATGGATAGTCCTGTAACCAAAGTTATACCAACGAAGCCCCCCACAATACCGCCAACTGCATGAAGCCCAGCCCAGCCGAGAACCCCACCCCATCTAGCTAAGGCTGGTGCAACCATGAAGAATATACTTATGATTAGTCCTGCTACCGCAGCAGAGAGCACCGAAACAGAGAACATCGAAACCATAGTGGATAACGAGCTTTTGAAGCATCTATCATATCCAGCGAGCCTTGTCATTGCGTCAAGAACTATGCTGGCTGCGGTGAAACCAAGAAAGTGAAAGCCACCGGGGTTGAATACGAAGTTTACAACTGTTGCGATAAGCCCTACCGCAGTTACTGCGCCGAACTTTCTGATCCACCAAGCAGAGAGTATTAGAACTGCAAAGCCAATCATATCGCAGAGAATAGGTAGCCCGAACATTTGGAATACAATCGGAGCAAAGAGTGAGCTTAAGACACCCCAAAGGGCAGCAAACATCGTGATAGCACTATCTCACGAGTGTTAAAGTACGCCATAATCTGGTCTCCAAGTCAGTGTTACGATTTTGTTATCTCGTAACACCAAGCATAAAAGCTTTCCGCCCACAAAATTATCTTTCTATTTAAGGTCTTCCAGTATTTGTACCCAAAAGGGTTTGGGTCCTTGAATGGGGCTGCCCGGATTTGAACCGGGGTCTTTCCCGCATGAGGCTTTTGCCAACACGCTTAGAGAGCCCAAGTCTCCAAGCCTAGACCAAGCTAGCCGACAGCCCCTTCTTGCGTGTGTAGGATAGAACTCCGAGTGGGGCATTTAAAACGTTTTCTGAAAAAGAGAATATGCCTAGAGCTGTCTTTCTTTTTGTCTGACGGTGCATTGGAGAACTTTGGGGCAGAGTAGGCATTCTTCGGGGATGGGTGTTTCTTTGGGTATGGTGTTTAGAAATCCGAAGTGCCGTGGGCATTTAGCTGGGGAGTCTAGGACTTTGGGGTATTCTGCTGGTTTTATGTTGACGATTTTCATGTCGTCTACTTGTATATCTATTTTGGATTGGCAGTAGGGACAGGCGTAGTATGTTTCTCTTGGTGTTACAGAAGTGTCAGTTAAGACTGTGGGCTTATCAAATGCTTTTCCGCATCCCTTGTATGGGCATTTGAGTTTTTCATCGTGTATGTGGATGTGCATTGTGGGGGCCTTCGCAGAGTGTCTAATTAGATATCGGTAATCTTAATACGTAATAAACATTTCTGTCTAAACGTACAACGCAAAAACAAAGATGCGTCAAGGAGCCTCGGGCGGGCTTTGATCCCGCGACCTACAGCTTACGAGGCTATCGCTCTACCAGACTGAGCTACCGAGGCGTACACACTAGCTTGTCATAGCTCTCATATTTAAGTGCTAAAACACTTTATTCGCGTAGAGCTTTTTGGCGGAAAGCTCAGATGTGGTTATGCAATGGATCTTGATAGAGTATTATTGCGTTCTTTCGGTTAGATTTATCTGGTAGATAATACTTTTTCTGAGGGTTTTGAAGCCTAGTTTTTCGTAGAGTTTTCTGGCTCCTGTTGGGTTCATGTTGTCCACGTAGAGAAAAGCATGTTCCATTCCTAGGTTCTTAAGCGCGTGCATCATGTGAAGCATGAGGCTTGTGCCTACTTTTTTTCTTCTGTAGGGTTTCAGCACTCCGATATCTGCTATCATTCCCCACTTTAGGTTTTTTTCCCTGTTCAGTCCCTCGTCGATTGCGATGCCAGCGTAGCCTATGGGATGATTGTCCATGACTGCTATGAACCATCTCTGTATGCTGAACCATGGCATCTCAAACAGCGTGTATTTGGTTTCTTCTATGGTTCTGGGTCTGAAGTTGAAGTGTTCCTTGAAGGCTTCGTTATCAAGTCTGTTCAGCAATTCAATGTCTTTTTCATCGTCTAGAATTGCGTCTCTTATAGTTAGCTGAGGCGCCGCTTGGCTGTTTTCTTCGATGTTGTCAAGTTTCCTTATCATTATGCTTGTAGTCCTTATTGGTTTGAATCCGAATTTTTCAAAGAGGTGTATGCATCCTTCTCTGTCGGTTTGCGCCCATGTATCCGCAAGCTCCATTCCTCTTTCCTTGAGGCTTTTTAGTGCGGTTTCCAGCAGTTTTGCCGCTATGCCTCGCTTTCGGAACTTTGAAAGGACGCCTAGGTTCTGTATAAAACCTTTTTTGTCTTCTCTGAACTTGTCAACATGGGCGGTGACTGCTCCAGCGATTTCGCCGTTCCATTCAGCAATGAAGTTACCTTTTTCGTCAAAGCTTGGCGACTCCTCCCACTTTTTCATCTCGTCGGCTGTTATGTTTCTTATGTCCTCGTAGTCGCCAAACGCTGCATTATACACGTTGACCCATGCTTTTTCGTCTCTGCCTTTGGTGAATTGTCTGATTCTGAGCATTGCATGTTGCACCCGAGCTTCCATAAGCTGCCGCAGTGCCTAATTTAAATATTGTTTTCTAAATGTTACACGTAGACTCGTTTTTCTAGAGTATCATATAGTTTAAAGCATCATTTTCCTAATACAGTGTAAACGAGGGATTGAAACGACCAATTATGCAGTCTTAGGTGAGAGAAAAATAATCGAGATAATCCAAAGCTGTCTCGAAGTGATGCCTAAAATGCCTATACCCTTCGGAGACGATGTAGTGGCATTCGACATAGGCGAAGGTAAACTGGCAATTCTCAAGACGGATATGCTTGTTGCGAAAACCGATGTTCCAGAAGGTATGAGTCTTTGGCAAGCTGCGCGGAAAGCGGTGGTTATGAACGTAAGCGACTTTGCAGCGAAAGGCGTGCAGCCACAAGCGGTTCTCGTTTCTCTAGGATTGCCAAAAGGCTTTAGAGAAAAGGATATTGAGGAAATCGGAAACGGACTGAATGCGGGGGCTCGTGAATACGGCGCCTACATACTTGGAGGCGACACCGCAGAAGCTTCAGACTTTCTAATAAGCCTCTTTGTTTTTGGAATAGGTGAAAAAAGCAAAGTTATTCTGCGAAGCGGAGCCAAGCCGGGTGACATTGTTGCGGTTACTGGGTGCTTCGGTAAAACTGCGGCAGGCTTGAAGATTCTGCTTAGCCATAGTCATGCTTCAGGGAAGATTCGTGAGGAACTTGTTAACTCGGTCTTGATGCCGCAGGCGCGGCTGAAGGAAGGTCTGTTGCTAAGCAGGTCTGGAGCTGTTTCTGCGGCGATTGATTCAAGTGATGGTCTTGCATGGAGTCTTCACGAGATTGCTAAGGCAAGCGGTGTTGGCTTTGTGATCAGTCATGTTCCAGTTGCAGAAGAGGCAGAAGCGTTTGCCAAGGCGAACCGTTTGGATCCGTTGCATCTGGCGCTTTATGGCGGAGAAGAGTATGAGCTTGTGTTGACGCTGAAGCCTACGCTTTGGAGGCGAGCAGAAGCTATGGTTAAACAGGCGGGCGGTGAGCTGCTGCAAATCGGAAAGACAGTTAGCGAACAGCAGATTACTATGCTCTTCAAGGGTAAGAGACGTGTTATCAAGCCGATTGGCTATGAGCATTTTAGAAACACTTAACTTGTGTCTGGACGATAACATTTTGTAACTACTCGAAGTGTTCTCTATTTGCGTTTCTTCCATGTGCGTCGATATTTAAAGAATCCTTGACGTAGCTTCTTATTGAGGTGAAAAAACATGCAAGTTGAATACGAGATCAAGAAAGCGAATGGAGCGTTCCACTACGCGCAGATTGAGCGTTTCCGTTCAAAGTAACCCCCCTTTCTTTTCTGCGGTCTTGTTGTTTTTGTCATGGTCAGGTGCCTTTTGCTTGAAAGGCGCACTTGCTGCTCGGGCAGCTTGAGGCCAGCGCTGTGCCTTAAGACAAGATTTAAGTGCGCTCTTCAGCCTCTAAAGATTAGGGAATTGATCATCTAAGACTTAGGATGATTAATTTTGCTGGAATGAGGTGCAGACTTTACGGAGAAAGGCGAACCGCTGCTTGATGTGAAAAATCTATGCGTGAACGTCTATGAATCGATCAGAGGTTCTGCCAGAATAGTTGATGATGTTAGCTTCGCCATAGGCAGAGGCCAAGTCTTTGGGCTTACAGGAGAATCAGCATCGGGAAAAACCACGATCGGCCTCTCAATTTTGCGGCTTTTGGGAAACGTGCAAACCGAGTCTTGTGATCCGCAGCGTCAAGTATCTTGGAACGGTGCAACAATGAGCCAGCGGCAGATAACTGGTGGAAAAATACTCTTTAACGGTTTGGATTTGTTGAGCTTGTCTGAAGAGGAGATGATGCAGCACAGGGGTCGAGATATCTCGATGATTTTCCAAAATTCAATCGCTGCCATGCATCCCCTGATGACGATCGGCTATCAAGTTGGAGAACCTAAGGAAGCGCATGATAAGCTGAAATGGGAAAAAATAAGGGAAATAGTTTTCAGCTATCTTGGGCGGGTTGAGCTTCCAGAAGCGAAGCTTAGGTATTATCATGATCCGCACTGCTTCAGCGGCGGCGAAGGACAACGCATAATGATTGCCATGGCTTTGATATGCGGGCCGTCTCTGCTTATAGCAGACGAGCCAACAAGCAGTTTAGATATGACTATTCAAAGACAAGTTCTGGAACTGATTAAAGCGTTAAAACGGGAGTTTGGGCTTTCTGTGCTCTATATTTCGCATGATATTGGAGTTGTTTTTGAGATGTCTGACCACGTGGGCATAATGTATGCAGGAAGAATCGTTGAATGTGGAAACGCTAGATCAGTTTACCAGCATCCTCGACACCCATATACTATTGCGTTGAGAGCTGCTTATCCGGATATTCACGGTCCAAGAAGGCGGCTGAAAGGACTACGTGGAACACCGCCTATGCCTTTCGATAGACCGAGAGGATGCAGTTTTCACCCTAGATGCGACTATGCGAAGCCGCAGTGCCGCGAGAAAAGACCCCGCGATGTAGAAGTGGAGTCTGGGCATGTCGTTGCTTGTTTACGTGTCAATGAGATTTAGCGTTGCTGCTTCTTTCCAGACATGGGATGTTCAGAATTGTTGAGCGCTGTATATAAAAAAAGGGTGCAATGCCGCGTTTTGAAAGAGGTGCGTGAAGTTAAACGCGTTGCACTGCATTGCTTAGGGTTTCTGCAGCGTTATTTCCATTGTAGAAACCATTCGCGAATTCTTCTCGCCTTCTCTCGGTGGCATCTCTTCGGTTCCGATAGCGATCTTGCTGATCTTTAGATCCTTCAGGAATCGGCTTCGCGCTATCTCCGCCACGTCAACGGCTGTCGTTATGGCTCGTCCGCGTGCTTTCAGCGTTATTTCCTTGTTGTCGCCGGCTGAGAGGCTTGTGATGATGGCGAGAACGTAGCTCATTGCTGGTTTCTTTCCAATGAAAACAGTCTTCGAGTTTTCTGTCATTTCTTTTCCTCCTTTGCTTTTTTCGTGTCGTCTGCTGCGTTGTGTCTCTGTTCCCCTTTGAGGAACAAAACGCCAGCATAAAAAAATACACAGTCTCCCTTATAAACTCACTGAATCACACATCAAACTACCACAAAGAAAACAATGAGGCATACCTCACATAAACCACAGAACAAACATGGAAAACCCTGAGCACATAAAAACTCCCAACTTACCCTATATATAGGGGGGATTTCGTGAAGAAAGCCGCATCAGTTATTGGAAAATTCAATCAAACACATGCTTTGCGCATTTAGGATAGATAATTGGAATCTCTAGACACATGTCACGAATCGTAATATAGGTTAAATGCTTTTAAGCAACTACAAATATACTCAAAGGAGAAGGCAGGTTAAAAAATGGTAAAAAGTGGAGAAGAGGAGAAGATCAAAAGAATCCTGACAGAACCTAAAAAAGCCGCTATAAAAGCCATGCTGGAAAAAGACCATGCCATAGACTGCATCATGCTTCTACACATGGGTAGAGGAAAATGGAAAGAAGCTAAGGAATTCATGCGAGAAAACGGACTTACCTTAAGTGACGGCACGTTTAGAGCAAGGATGATCGAAATTGAGGAACTTGGCTTGGCGAAAGGCGAACGCATTGACCCCCTCAAAAAGTACTATGTCAAGACGGAGCTGGGCGAGAAAGTGGCAAAGCTTCTGTTGGAATTCTTTGATAAGCTAAGCCTCTAATCATAGCATTCATATTTAGTGTTGTACAGTTTCGTTTTTTATGGTTTCTTATGCTTTTTGTTAGTGTTTGGTCTTGTTTGTTTGTATTTTTGTTTTGCAAATGAGCAATATGGTGTAGTAAGTCGTAAGATTTAAATTCTCAGCTTCCACTAACATAACCAATCAACCCCAAAAGGAGGGATAAAAAGAAAAATGAGAATATTTAGAAGCAGAAAAGCCCTAAGCCCCGTAGTCGCATCAATCATCCTCATCGCCGTAACAGTCGCAGTCAGCATCGCCGTAGCAGCATGGATGGGCGCACTCACATTCCAATTCACAGCAACAGAACAAATCCAAATAACCAACCTATCATTCAGCGACAATTCCCTGCTCATAATCGCCAACAACACAGGAACATCCCCTGTAACAATCAACGAGGTGTGGGTCAACAACGTTAAGAGAACAACAACAAACCCAGCGCTTCCAGAAGAGATCGCTGCAAACTCTGGACTTGCACTGAACGTGACAATGTCTATAACTTCAGGCTACAACTACCAAGTCAAGCTCGTCTCCTCAAAAGGCAACCAGTTCCTGTACACTGCAGTAGCACCCACGTCATAGATTTCCCATCTTTTATTTGTGAAAACGGGGGCAAGGTGAAACCGAAACCACAGTCCCCTACTATTTCCTCCCATGGAGGTGCCGCATGAAACATGGTCGTAGAAATAAAAGAATACGGTTCAGCAGAAGAAATAGCCGAAACCCTTGACAAGGAGATATCGCAAACCAAAAGCACCCTAGGCGAATACCTACGCAGGCTAGACGACATAAGAGCCCTAGCGGAAAAATCAAAGAAAATCCGCGAAGTCGTCTTGAAACTCGCAGGCAAAAAAGCCGCGACTGAAAGCCTAGGCGAAATCTCAGTCGGCTCACTAAACATAATCCTAGATGCAAACCCATTCCACGAACTCACAGCCATAGAAGAAGTCGTTAGAAGCCACCAAGAAAGACTTTTGGTCCTTCAGAAAGCCCGCGAAGCCCTAAAATGGCTCGACCAACTCGGCGACACTGAAGGCCTAAGATACTTGGTCGTAGAAAACGGCGGAGTTCCAGAGCGTATCCTCTTCAAAATCTCTTAGACACCAACCGTGAAAGGTGAAAAAAATGGATGAAGATGTATACTCTTTTGCATTAACAAATGCGCTAAACGAAATCCAGAACGCATGTCCAGAGGTTCTCAACGCCTTCCTTTACAGAGAAGACGGAGAAATCGTGGCAAAAAACGAAAACACCCAGGAAAAAACGGTTGTTCAAGTCATAGACGCATTCGACGGCATACTAGAAAAAGCCAACGTACTAGACGGCATCGAAGGAATAAAACTCGAATGCGCAAAGGGCAGAGTGAATGTTTCCCACATCAGCAACCTCTACCTTGTAACAGTCACTTCCAAAGAAGCAGACATGAAATACGTCAATGCACTAACAAGAGCCCTAATCCCAACTGTGCTAAAGCTTCTGGAAAGAGCCATCCCTGCCCCCTTCCAAAACAAGAAACTAACAAATATGCCTGAGCCCGAACCAAAACCCTCCGCGACCGAAACCGAGATACCTGAAAAAGAAGAAGAGATAAAGGAACCCTACTCCTTCAAAACACACAAGGAAAAGTTCGAACCAGAAATTCCTTCGGAACAATTTCTCCCAGAGCCACCTGTAAACCAGCTTATCGTTGAAAACCTCGGTGGTCTGCTTGTCCCATCGGACACGGTACGCATTGACAACGAGATGCTTAAACAATGGCAGGAACTCTACCCCGAAAGAAAAGTCGAAGAAGTCGAAATCGAAACCTTCGACGGCAAAACCACTCAATGCAAAGTCAAAGCGATGAACGACTCTAAGTATGAAGGTAAGGGAATCATAAGAATCCCCGAGAAAATCCAGCTTCAACTTGAGATCAAAAAGGGCGAACTTGTAAGAGTTAAACCAGTAATTACTTAACGGAGGAACAATAAATGGTTAAAAAGAAACGAGTAGATGAAGAAACAACCCTCATAGAACCTGCCGTAGTCGAAGCAACCTCGCCTAACAAGCTAAAAGCTTGCCTAGAAGAAATCAAAACCTATGAAGATGTTACAGGATATATCCTCAGAAACACGACATCCGCTGCAATAGATCTTAATGACCCAACAAAGATAATCGACTACGCCCTTCTCTCGTCAACAGCGGCAGAAGCAAGCACACAGCTATCTGAACTCTTTAACCTAGGAGAACCGAACAACATCATCGTAGAAGGAAAAAAAGCCAAGATGCTTTCTCTTGCTATTAACGAAAACAAGATCGCCATATTTATGGAAAAAAATGCAGACCACGAAAAAATTCTGAAAAGGCTATCCGTGTAGGAAAAGAAAGCCCCCAATCTTCATTTTTTATTTCATAAACATTGTCTTTTAAGCTCGTACATTCTTCAAGAACCTTTAAATTTCACTTTGCCCCCTAGTATTTCAGTGGGGAAAGGGAGTCTCAGCGATCTTCCGCTGGGTTGAGAGGCTTGTTGAACGAAACTAAAAAGAACAACAACAGCAATACGCATCGTGGATGCCTAGACATAATGGCAGATATCCTTGAGGCTTCCCATAATGGAACCAAGAAAACCTACCTTATGTACCGCTGCAACCTAGCCTTTAGACAGTTGAAAAGCTATCTGAACTTCATGGTAAGAAAAAACCTCTTATGTATGATTATCGAAAACGGAGACTCGAACCTTGACCTATACAAAACCACTGAGAAAGGCAAAGAATTTTTGAAGGCATATAAAAATCTTAAGGCGCTTATGAACTAAAGGGTTGCAGAAGAAACAAACGCGCATTCTCGTCAAGTTTCACCTCTCTTTCGTCTTTGATAAGAATCAACTAGTAATCTTCTAAAAACTCTATAATCTGCTTGAAACTTTCCCCTTTTAATCCCACTTTTCTCTGCAGCTCACTGAACGGATGCCACTTGCCATCGCGAAGTAGCTCTATAAGTTCAGCGATTTTATACGCCGTTAATCTGCCTCCCCCAACCTCTCTAGCTTTAATAAAAGGCAGTGTGTTTAAATGCCTTCTGAAGCATTCTTTCAGAACTTTCCTCTAGAGAAATCTCAAAACCACCAAGCTTCAGCAGCTAACTCTTCTTTGAAGTTGCTTGCAGACCAAAACACTCATAATCGTGCTGCATAATTCTCATTACAACAGTACCAGCGGAGAATAAGTCGAGTGGCAGAAAAAATAGATTGGCACAAGATTTTTGCCAAAATAAAATCCAAAGTACAGAGGCAAGTGAGACGAGTACGCACAACACCGAAACCTTCCCACACAGGCCACATTCTAGGAGCAGGAGGAGATGTAATTGAGGAAGCAGACATTATAGCTGAAAACGTTATAATAGATACTTTGAAAGATTTTTTTGAGTCATTCACGTTGATAAGTGAGGAATCTGGCGTAAAAGAGTATGGCAAAAACCCCGAAACATGCTATGTAACTGTAGATCCTGTGGATGGCTCAACAAATCTTTCAAGAGGAATCCCCTTCTACGCGACTTCAATCGCAGTATCCGCGAAACCTACTATAGATGCTGTCCATTCTGCACTTGTTATTGACTTGCATCATGCCACTACCTATACTGCACAGCGGGGAAGAGGAGCTTACCGTAACGGCAGAAAGATCACGCCTTCAAGCCTTTTTTCGCTGGAAGAAGCCGTTATCGGCTTTGACATAAACACACTTAAAATCAGAGAATTGACTTCAAAGCTTCTGCCAATTCTTCAAAGATCAAAACACGTGCGCCACTTAGGCGCCAATGCTCTCGAACTCTGCTACGTGGCTGACGGAACAACAGATGCCTTTATAGACATACGTGGAAAGCTCCGCACAACTGACACAGCAGCTGCTCAGCTAATTCTTCGAGAGGCTGGTGCACAGCTAACAACACCTGCTGGAGAGCCGTTAAAGGCAAGGCTTGATCCAAAAGAAAAAGTTGCGTTTGTGGCTTCTGCAAATCGAAAACTGCATAATGCCATTCTGAAGGCGATGCTTACCCAGAAGCAGGAGCTGCTATGATTTCTTTAATTCCGAACTCTCCAGCCTTACTAGTAAAAAGCCAAAAGGAGAGAATATTGGCGATAGCTGATCTGCATATCGGATGGGAGATTACCTTATCACAGAAAGGCATCCACGTCCCCACACAGACACCTAAGCTTCTTCAAAAGTTGATAAGCCTCTTAATCGAGCACAAGCCTGAAAAACTGCTGATAGTTGGCGACATCAAACACACTGTCGAAACAGCAGCATCAGGCGAATGGCGAGACGTGCCAGACTTTTTTCACACCCTCCAAGAACATGTAAAAGAAATACTTGTGATACGAGGCAATCATGACGGAAACCTTGAACCGCTACTGCCACAAAACATCAAAATTCTTCCGGCTACAGGCGCCGCTTTCCTCAATATCGGTTTTTTCCATGGGCACTGCTGGCCTTCACCAACACTTCTGAGATGCGAAACATTTGTGATGGCTCACGTGCATCCCGTCATAGTTTTTCGCGACCAAGCAGGATTCAGAATTACGAAACAAGTCTGGATTAAAACCGCATGCAGAAGCGACGAGCTAGCAAAAACGCTGATACAAAAAAGCAACATGCAAGCAGAAAAAAACACTGAAAAAACATTTCAGCGCTATTATGACACTGCGCCAAAAGCCTTCTACATCTTCATAATGCCTTCTTTTAACGATTTCCTAGGAGGTAGACCTCTGAATCAAAAAAACCAAGGGTCAAAAGACTACGCGGGGATTTATTCTGGCCCCGTTCTTCGCTCAAAGGCAGTAGACATGGAAAATTCAGAAGCCTATCTTCTGGATGGAACTTTTCTCGGCACTATAAGCCAACTCAAAGCCATAGGATAAAAGTGTTTTACTTAGCCATTCGAAACCAGCATCTTGTTTGCAAAAAACAAAGCTAGCACAATACTTATAGACTGCTACTTTTTACATTACCATAGTGATAACTTATGCCACCGGAAGATGATAACTCAGAATGGTTTAGAAAATGGCGCTCACCATTTTTTAAAAGCTGGGGCTTCGAAGACCTGGACAGAATGATGGAGGAAATGGAGAAAATTCTGGAAAACGAATTCAAAGCATTTACAGCCAAGATTCCAAGAGACTATGTCAAAGAACGAAGGCTTCCAGACGGGTCAACAGTACGCGAATGGGGACCCTTTGTCTACGGCTACAGTGTGAAAATAGGACCGGATGGGAAACCTAAAATCCGCGAATTTGGAAACGTCAAGCCGAGTCTTACCGGTCCAAAAGTCAAAGAAGAACGCGAACCGCTTGTAGACATAGTTGAAACAAATGGTGAAATCCACGTAGTGGCTGAGCTACCTGGCGTTGATAAAGAGGAGATACAGCTTCACGGAACTGAAGATTCGCTTACTATATCGGTTGACAACCCGCAACGCAAGTATTTCAAGGAAGTTCGCTTGCCTGCAAAAGTAAAAGTGAAAGAAGCAAAAACTGCTTACAAGAACGGCGTATTGGAAGTTACGTTTCCAAAAGCTGATAGCGAGAAGAAGCCTAAAGGCGAACCCATAAACATAGACTAGACATTCAGGCACCTTCACCTAAAGAAGTCTGCATTGTATGGAAGAAACCTCTGAACTTTCTCTTTTAAATGCTGTATGCAGAGAAACAAAGGCGGAAGGAAAGCTTACTGGCAAAAATCTGACAAAACTATATGAAGCTTTCGGACAACGTTTCACCAAAGCATTCGAAGCCCTTAAGGAAAATAGGGTCAAGAAGTATGTTTTTAAGCCTAGCGGTAGAACGGTCTGGATTGTTGTCGGAAACGAACGCGACTACCTCCTCATGCCTAAGGCAGAATTCTGCACATGCGATGACTTCTATTTTCGAGTCATGGACAAGCAGGTGCACACTTGCTATCATCTCATTGCACAGAAGATAGCTGAAATTCTGGAATGGCATGAAACGATAGAGGAAGATGACGACCTCTATGATTCGCTTATGAGTGAGTGGAAGAAACCTACTGTTTAAATACCTAAA
>JAGTQT010000013.1:0-12332 GCA_018396615.1 Candidatus Bathyarchaeota archaeon | reverse complement strand
GAGGATGACACATGGATATCTCGGCATACTTTGAGTTGTTTAAGTATGTTTTAATGACTTCTACATTTGTGGCGCTTGTTTTGATTTTCTTGCACATTTTCTTTGGAAAAGAGGAGAAAGCAAGCTAGATAATAGAGCATTTTCTAGGCTTGCTTTAGATTGTTTCCTTATTCGCTAGTATGAAAGGCATAAGTATCTTTTTTACCAACTAGCGTCACCAATTAGACTTTACTGGTGTGCAATGGCGTATGGAGTTGGCGCGGCTGATTGAAAAGATACGTATCAAGCATCCAGAGTTAACTGAAAAGGAAATCATGGACAAGCTTGTCAGCGCCTCCAAGAGAACAGGCGGCTTGATCTCCGATCAGATTCTTATGAGGATGATTGCTGCGGAGCTTGGCGTTCAAACAGAAGGCAACGCGGCTTCAGAGCTTACCCTTTTTGTGAAGGATCTGGTTCCAGGCTTAAGCAATATAACGGTGGCTGGACGCGTTATCGCTGTTTTTCCGTCTAAGCCTTTTGCCGGTAGCAGAAATGGCAAGCTTGCTAGTGTGTTTATTGTGGATTGTACGGGTGTTTTACGTGTTGTTTTTTGGAATGACAAAGCTGGTTTGATAGAGTCTGGCGAGGTCAAAGTTGGGCGTCTGGTGCGGTTTTCGCGTGCTTATACAAGAGAGGATTTGCATGGAAAAGCTGAGCTGCATGTTGGGGGAAGCAGTGAGATTGAGCTTAGCCCAAAAGATTTGGATGAGGCAGATTTTCCGTTTGTTGACAAGTTTACGGTGAAAATTGCAGATATTGCTCTTAACCACAAAGGTGGCAGGGTAAGTCTTGCCGGCACTGTTGAAAGCCATTCGCCGATTTCTGTTTTCAGCAAAGGAGAGGCAGGTTTCGTGAAAGTGTTGCGGCTTATTTTAGCTGATGATACAGGCGAGATTCCAGTTGTAGTTTGGAATGAGAAAGCGGACGAGCTTGAGAAGGTTCTGGGAAAAGGCGCATCTTTACGTATGGTTAACGCGAAGGTAAGAAAGGCTGTGAATGATGGAATTGAGGTTCATGTTGACTCCGGAACTTACGTAGAGCTGGCAAGCTGAGCACAGAATTTTCGGAGATAACAGGTTAACAAAACAAACCCCAAACATCGTATTTCTCTTAATGAAAGTTCTCCGAAAAAGAGAAAGTTTTTGGCGTCGGAGGCAGGATTCGAGCTTGTGACCTCTGGGCGCTTTTTAGCCCCCTATATATACGATCTCCAGATTTGTTAACCCCTTAAAATGCAAATTGCTATAAACAAAATGATCTCATAATGTTTGGAGGATTTCCATGACCAATGTGATAGCTATAAACGGAAGCGTCCGCATGGAAAAGAGTGATACAACGATGCTTATGGAACCGTTTCTTGAAGGCATGAAGAAGGCTGGCGCGTCTGTCGAGTTGTTTTATGTAAAACGTCTAAACGTTAAGCCTTGTACGGGATGCTTTCATTGCTGGAACACAAAACCGGGGGAGTGCATCGTTTCTGACGATATGCAAATGCTTTATCCCAAACTTCGGAGTGCGGATATTCTCGTGCTGGCTACGCCTGTGTATATCCCTCTTCCAGGCGAGATGCAGAACTTCATCAATAGACTCTGTCCTCTGGTAGAACCTATCTTGGAGAAACGTGAAGGTCGCACGCGAGCCAGATTTCATGCTTATGTTAAGATAAGAAAGATTGTGCTGGTTTCAGCATCTGGTTGGTGGGAGTTGGGTAACTTCGGAACTGTGCTTCGCATCGCTGAAGAACTCGCAAAAGACGTGAGCACTGAATTTGCAGGTGCTATTCTGCGACCTCATGCATTTCTCATGAAAGAAAATAAAGAAAAAACTAAGATCATCATAGATGCATTAAAACAAGCTGGTCTTCAGCTTATAAGAAACGGAAAAATAATTGATGACATCCTTGAGACAATCAGTCAACCACTCATATCTGAAGAGGAACTTAGGCGAAGATCCAACGAATCATACATGAAAGTAAAACGCGGATAAACACCCAGCTAAAATGATGATTTTCATTGATAGAATGTGGTGCCGGGGGCGGGATTCGAGCCCGCGACCTCTGGACAGCTGGGCGCTCTTAAGCCCCGTTCGTGTTCTCCAGATTATGAGTCTGGCGCCCAAGCCAGGCTAGGCTACCCCGGCTCTTTTTTCCGAATTTCGTCTGTTTTTATGTTTTCTCGCCCTTTTATTTCATTTGCGTTTTCGCAAGAACAGCAGTCCATCCTTTTCGCAAACGTATTCGAAGCCTGTCTCAAGTAGCGTTGTTATCTCTTCAGGCGTTTGGGCTACTTTGACATGGAATTCGTCGTTTTGCGTTTGGAAGAGTGCGTGTTCCACATCTATGTAAATTTCAGTGTTTTCAATCTTCTTATGTCCAAGCAGTTTCTTGACGTAGAGGATGTCTTTTGTTCCGTGGTACTCTGCAGTTGCCTTCCAATGTCGGAAAGTGTGGAATGATATGCGTAGAAGCCTTGGGTTTTGAAGTTTTGCAGCTAAGGCCTTCCTTTTGTGGAAGAATGAGGCTTTAAGCGCGTTTGGTGAATCGCCGAATATTCTTTGGCTTTTCCTTTGCAGTGTGTTTAACATGTCTATCAACCTTTGGCTAATGTTGAATATCCTCGAATTGCCGTGTTTTTCAGGTGCATTTAGTATTATTATGCGTCTTTGAAAGTCTATATCGATCCACTGAATTCTTCTGGCTTCTCCCACGCGCATTCCGGTCTCTTTTAGCATTTGTAGCAATGTGGAGAGTTTCTTTCCGCATCCAGCTATTAGCATGTCTAATTCTTGTTCTGTGGGTATGAATGGAATTTTGCGTTCTGGTCCACATTTTGGCTTGTCCCATTTGAAGCCGTTGAATTTTGCGAAGAGGTCGTAAGCGTTTATGACGTTTTTTCTTCTGTTTTGGCTCCAAATCTGTTTAGCGATGACTTCTTTAACGCTTTCTGGGTCGTATGGATTTGCACCTCTTTCGTATAGTATTCTTAGGATTTTTGAGTTCATTGTAATCGTGGATTCTGCGTAGCCTTGTTTCTTCATCCACCAGACGAAATCCAAGATTCTTCCTTTGATGCCAGATGTTTTAGATGCTTGCTCTGTGGCTCCCGCAGCCTGCTTTTCTATTCGGGTTTCCACTTTGACCAAGGTTTGCACCGCCTTTGTGGCAGTGGGCGCTCGCTTGTCTGGTCATGGCACCCTTGGCAGTTAGAAAGTATGGCTGAAGAGCTATTTATTGACCCGTTCAGAATTTTTTGTAGGGGGCTTGTGTGTATGTGCAGTCATGGTACTTTTGTCTTTGCAAGTTTCTCTGAGTCTGAATGTAGTTTTCCGCCTGTTGCCCAGTTTGCTTTGGGCGTTTCGTAGATGATTATTTCTACAGCTTCTTTGGGGATTCCTATATCCTCGAATACCTTGGTGATCCCTTCCACAATTTTCCGTTTACTTTCTTGGCTCATGCCTGCCCAAACAGAAACCTGAACCACTGGCAAAACAATTCACCAATAAAATAAAAGCACCACTAAATATATTTAACATCTGTGTGCACATGCCAAAGTTGTCAAGTTTCACGGAAATTTTCTTCTATAAAAATTATTCCCGTCATCTTCCAGTTTGTGTGTGCGTGTGTGTGCGTGCGCGTCTTCCGCCTACACTAATAGTCTCTCTGTTTCTTTAAGAATTAATCTTCTTCTTTAAGATGAATAATAGCCTCTCCGCTAACCTACCTATGCCTTATTCATCTTCGTTTCTTCCTACTCTAAGCGTGTTTAGTCTCTCTTCAGTCTCTCTGCACACGCACACACTAAACTTTTTCAGCTGTTGTCTTCCTTTCCTGTTTCGCTATTCTGTCTATTTCGGCTTTATTGGCTGGTTATTCATGTTTGTTGATGCTTCAGTTGAGGTTTTCTTCATTGTTTCTTTTTGGGAGCAGGCTTTGAGGAGCGGTAGGTTTTCCTCAAACTTGTGGTGTTTCAGTTTGTGTTTATAAAGGGTTTTGTGATTCGACATTTCTGGTCTGGGGAGAGAAGGGTGAAAGTGAAAAACGTGGGGGGTCTACGGAACGATAGGGAGGTATCGAGTGGGTTGTTCATGGTAAATAGAAAGGGGATATTAGAATGGTGCAAATACTCCAATAAACACAAGCCAAGCCAGCATAGTTTTAGCCACGAAACTTAGAATTATGTAAACTCTTTCACCGTACAAGTAGTCTTTCCAGCGCCCAACACCCTTGTATTGAAGAACCATGTTCAGAGCAAACACATTGAACACAATGAAGTATATGAAGAATATTGCATAAACAAATGCTGGTGGATTCGTACCTGTAGATGTGATAGCCGCAACAAAATAAGCATATAGCACAACCCAAGGCAAGCCTCCAGAAATGCATCCAAGAATAAATGGGGACCAAGTGGTTTTTTCAGTCTTCTGATTGACTATCTCCATGAGATATCCAAACATAATCATCATCGCGTTCAAAACAAAAATCATAACGAGCGACCAGAAGTCCCAGACGCCCACGAATGTAGCTATAAGCACAATCATTATTGAGCTTGAGAAGGCGTATTCATACCAGCGGTAAGGGTTCATCCCTTTTTTCAGATTTTCAACATAGCTTTGATTCTTCGGATAAGCAATCAAAAAGTGAGCCAACGCTGAAATCAACGGGAAAGAAGCTACAACCACGCCCAAGTAACTTGCTGTGAATAGTATCTGAGGATTGGGAAAAACTTGAAAAGGCATTTGACTAATGTCAAACTTCAAATAAAACGTGTATATGGGTTGATTCCATTCCAATAGAACGCCAAGAGACAACATTAATATGCCAGTTATCAGGTGCAAAATGCCTGCGGCAAGGTTTATACGTTTCAAGTAACCAAACGAAATTGGTGACTTGGCTATTATTTCTTGTCTTTCTCTATAGTTCATAAAATTGATTATTCCCAAAATTGCTATTATATTTTTCTGAAACGAGGGTCGTCCGAAACTGCTTTAACAGCTTTCAAAGCACTTCTCTCCTTGTCTTTTATCTCTAACATAACGTCAAAGTCGTAAGGCTCAGTTTCTTTCAATAACAACTTAAAATCATCTAAGTCGATTGACTCCGCATGCTGACGAGGAGAGCCATCATGTCGTTGAGAACTATAATCAACCATGGGAATCCCATCCCTATTGACACGCCAAGTTCCAACAAAGCTTTCAAAAGCTTGAGCTATGCTTTCTCCCGAATTATACAAAGCGTGATGAAAAACGTCAAATAAAACAGGCAAATTTGTTTCGTCGCTTATCCTTAGGCAATCTTGAAGGCAGTAGAGCTTATCATCGTTCTCGATCACTAACCTACTGGCTATGAAGTCGTCAAGCTGAAAGAATCCTTCCACAAACCTTTGCATACTTCTATGCTTGTTTCCGTAAACTCCTCCGATATGAATCTGAATTTTAGCAGAAGCATCAAGCTTCATAAGATCTAAGACTTGGGCATGGTAAGCAAGCTCCTTTATGCTTTTGTTGAAAATACCTTCGTCAACAGAATTAATTAGAGTAAACTGGTCTGGGTGCATTGAGATTCGAATATTGTTGCTTTTAATGAATTTTCCTATTTCCTCGAACTTATTCTTGAAGTGGTCTTGCCAATCAAATCTGCAAATAGGATGCGATGCGAAAGGCACAAGGTCAGACGTTATTCTAAAAAACAGCAGATTATGCTCAGCGTTAAATTTCAGGATTCTGAGCAAACAATCAAGATTATTCTCTACTGTTTCTATCAAACGTTTCTCAGAATAGGATCTAAGTCTAAAGGTTGAATCGCTTTTGCAGCCTATAGTACGATTTATGCACGGATAACCAATCTTCGTTTATCTTAACCCTCTTTCATACAGATTAACTTTAAATTGTTTACTGAAAAATAAGGCATTCTAATAAGCTTTAGACGGTTTTACTAAACTCTAATGGCGATGAGATTGAGAGAATTCGTCAAACCCAACGTAGTAATCAGTAAATGTATAACTTTCGAAAATGTCAGATGGAATGCTCAGATAATCGCCAGCGACTTCGTCGAGAAACTAAAGCCTTTCGTAAACTTCATACCAGTATACCCGGAAGTCCAAATAGGGCTGAGCGTTCCCCGCGACCCCTTACGTATTGTTCTTGTGAATGGCGTAAAGAGACTGATACAGCCGGCAACTGGCTTAGATTTCACAGAAAAAACGCAGAATTTTGCAGAGTCTTTTCTAAGCTCTCTACGTGAGGTTGACGGTTTCATACTCAAAAGCGGATCACCAAGCAGCGGTTTCAAAAACGTCAAAATCTACCCAAACATTGGCAAATCCGCTTCAATAGCAAGAGGACGAGGTTTTTTCGGCGGAGCCGTCGTTGAAAAGTTTCCGAACCTTGCGATCGAAGATGAAAAAAGATTACTAAACTTAAGAATAAGAGAACATTTTCTAACCAAGCTCTATACGCACGCAAGCTTCAGAATGGTCAAAAAATCAAGTTCAATCAGAGAATTGATACGATTTCATTCTGAAAACAAGTTACTCTTAACAGCTTACAACCAGAAAGAGTTGCGAATTCTCGGAAGAGTTGTAGCGAACCAGGAAGATGCGTCCTTCAACCAATTAATTGAACTTTACCAGACACACCTGTTCGGTGCCTTTGAGCGTTCTCCAAGCATTGGTGCAAACATAAACGTGATGATGAAAGCAATGGGATGTTTCTCAAAGGAACTTTCAAAGGAAGAGAAGCGATTCTTTCTGGAGCTTTTAGAGCGCTATAAAGCTACCAATGTTCCTTTAAGTGCATGCCTGAGCGTATTGAAGGCTTGGGTAATAAGATTTGAGCAAGAATATCTGATGCAACAGACATTTTTTGAACCATTTCCCGGCGAATTAATGAAATTAGAAATAGTTGAAAAAGACTATTGGAAAAAATAGACACTCTGGTTAGATTTCAGAAAGCTTTGCATATGTTTTTCACCTATTTCTTTATTGCCAGTTTTGCACCACAAACCGAACATTTTCCATCCGAAGTTATTTTAGGCTGTTCCTTAACTTCTGCACCACAAAGTCCACATTTAGGCATAACATCACCTCCTTCATTTAAATCCTCAGAAACGCCATTGAAATTTTTTTTATTGTGATCGTTATTTAAAATTTTCTATAAACCATTTGAAATCCATCTTTTCAAATTAAATGAACTAAATTTTCATAAATAGATGGTTATAATGAAATTCGATGAGATTTTAACCCAACGTATTCTGTAATTCTTTCAAGCTTGACGATTATTAATGGCTTTTCAGGTGAAAGCGAAGACCATCCATCTTCTGTTCTGAATCCGTGGGCTGCCAGAAAGTTTTCTGAGAGTTTTTTCTTACCTTCATATGCCATCTTTTCTATAACTTTTGCTCTTTCCTTAGGATCTTCAACAATTCTTAGCTTGCCAATAATGGCAATAAACGCATATTCACTCATATCAGATGTTGTCTTCTCTATCTCGACACAGACTGGCTCATTTTGATTTAACAGCTTCAGTTTTCTTCCATAATTAGTGAAGTGAAAATATAGATGACGACCAGCGAATGTGTATTGGAAAGGAGCTATGTAGGGAGACTTCTCTCCTCTAAAGGCAATTCTACAAATCATCTGTTCCTTGATCAACTTCACAATTTCTGCTCTTGTCATTCTTGGCAGTTTAACCAAACCCATGTTTCACACCACAAGTATTGTCAATAATTTTTGAAAAAATTCAAGAGAGGCTTGCGACATTAGCATTTTCAGGAGCATTAATCCTTTTTCTTTTCTTCCTTTTCTCCTTTTACTCCCTTAACCAGACCTTTGCCAATTCCTTTAGCTATGCCGAAACCTTTCTTAACGCCCTTACCCACAACTTCTCCTGTCTTCTCAGCTGCTTCTTCAGCCTTTCCTTTCTCTTCCTTCTTCTTACTTTCACTCATCGTATTCACCTCCATCTGCAGAACAAACTTAGTTTGAACAGCTTCTTATTTAAGAATTAAGTGATCTCGATGTTTTTATATAGATGAAAACAAAACTTCTGATGGATATAAATGTCAAAGACAAATTTGGCCATTTTGAAAGGAGCAAACATCATAGCTTTTGTGTTAACTGTTCTGGTCAACGGATTGGCAGGCAGCACCACAATTCTCGGCGGCAAGACAACAGCAGAGATTTCTGATGCAAATCCAACCCTTATAACCCCTGCAGGCTACGTCTTCTCTATCTGGGGAATCATCTACATCTTGCTGGGAATTTTCTCAGTCTTTCAAGCTTTGCCCAGCCAAAGAGAAAGAGAATATCATGAGAGAATCGGTTGGCTTTTTGTTTTAAGCAGCATGCTAAATATCGTTTGGCTTTTTCTTTGGCAGTTTGAATATCTTGTTCTATCAGTTGTCGTCATGTTCTTGCTTCTTGCAACCTTGATAGCGATTTACCTACGCCTTAACATCGGCAAATCAGCAGTTCCTTTAAGTGAAAAACTTGCTGTTCATACGCCTTTCAGTGTCTACTTGGGTTGGATAACGATAGCCTCTATTGCAAACGTGGCGGTTACCTTAGTTTCAGTGGGATGGGATGGTTTTGGAATAAGCCGAGAAATATGGGCTGTTCTGATTATAATTGCCGCCTTGCTGATAACACTACTTGTCATAGCTATTCGAAAAGACTTGGCCTACGGACTGATAATTATCTGGGCGTTGTTGGGAATTGCAATGAAGCAAAGTGAAAACCAAAACATTGTCGCAGCAACTGAGATAAACTCTGTGATTATAGTAATCGCGTTGATCTTGGCAGTTCTAATTTCAAGATTGAAAAAATAGAACCTTGCTTACTGTGAGTCAATTGTGATCCAAACCAATTTGACCACACGAAACAATCTCCCAAACACGCTAAAAAAGAAAAAGAGGGAGTTCGCGGGGAAAAATCTATTCTGAGTGAAAATAGGCTACCCCGGCTCTTTCTTATGGAGTTTTTCTTGACCTCGATTGGTTAGTAAGGTTTTTGATGGTTATTTATGTTTTCGGAAGAGTCTGCCGCGGTGGTTGTATTTGTCTCAACATACTCGAAATCAGTCTCAGCAGTAAGCAAGGCATATTCATTAACTAGAAAAAAGAAGAAAAAATAGAAGTTTAGATTTGATGCCTTCTATGATTTCACGATTTTCATAGGCTTTCCACAACAGACCAGCGTTCCTTTCCCTGCCTCGAGGACTTCTTTGTTGCCACAGATTTCGCAGAAATAGATCTCTCCTATCTTAGTCACGTTTTCACCTCTTGTTTTCTATTTTTGGAAAAAGAGGTAATAAAAAATAGATCCGCATTTTCTGCTCGTGGTGATTAGCGCATTGAACTACTTTTTCATTCCTTTCAGCAGTTTCAGTTCTGCTATGTGCTCTTGTTCATCAGTTATGATGTGTCTTATCTTGTGTTCAAGCTGGAAGAATTCATATTTTAACTCGTCTTTCATGTCATGCATCTTCTTCATAATTCCCATGTAAACGTCAACTGCATGTTTTTCGTCTTTCAGGTTCACTTCAAGAATCTTGCTAACAGTGCCAGCGGGATGAGTCTCCGCCATACCCATCGAAGGCACACCGTCCAAGTAACTTCCAATCATTTCTCTGAACATTTCTTCATGCTTCTTCTCGTCTTCAGCAATCTCCTTCAGCCTTGCAATGATCGGCTCCGCATTTAATCCGTCTACCTGTTCCGCATGAGCCAAATACTGTATTCTTGCCGCATGTTCCAATTCTAAAGCCTTGTTCAACATGTTCAAGAGTTCTTTCTTTGTCGTTTTTCCACCTCCTTTATAAATATAAGCTATATCTTGTGTTTACTTTTTTAAGTTAAAGATTTTTTGGTTTTTAAGGAAGAAAAGGAACAGGCATCACAACTGTTAACATCTAGTTCGTATACATCTGTATCTCTGCAAGCAAGGTTGCAAGAGTGCTTATTGTAAACGAGGAGTTGTTAATCAGCTGAAAGCTAGCGTCACAAAAGTGCAAATACTCCACTGAAGAAAAGCTAGACCAACTTTGTTTTAGCCACGAAAAAACAATATAGGCTCATTCGCCATGCAAATAGTCTCTCTATTGCCCAGCGCCTTCGCATTGGCGAATCATGCCATGCTCTCTTTTTTACGTCTTCGGTGTCAACATAGTTATAGAGGAATCTTCCTTAATGGTTTATTTACCTCGGCACCGCCTAGAAATTTTAGGAGAGAGGAGAGTAATGAACCGACTAGCCCGCAGTATTGCACTTGTAGTCTTAATTCTCAGCGTTTCAATGTTCGCATGCACCATCAAGCCAGCCAGCGCAGATCTCACAGGCGACATAAACGATGACGGAAAAGTAGACCTTAAAGACGTGTTTCCAGCGCTATTCTCAATCGGCAGCGTCTTAGGAGACCCAAGGTTCGACGCGCGATGCGACATCGACGAAAACGATGTAATCAACATGGCCGATGTCCTTACAATATTTGCAAACTTTGGTAAAACCAACACATAACCCTCCCCATTTTTTTGTACAGCAACTGTTATTCATGATTCATCTACTTTTGCAATAGAACCGTGTCGGGTGAATTTGCGCTAAAAGATGTAAAAAAAGTGTTTCTAGAGTCTGGCTGTTATTTTGCTGTGGGAAGCCGTGCGACACCAGAGGGTTTTCCCAAATAGATAATGTCCGCCATTCTTACGAAGAGCCCTGTTTCAACCACTCCGGTAATCGATTTCACATCAACTTCCAGTTTCACGGGATCCTGTATTAATCCGAAGTCCACGTCGAGAATGATGTTGCCGTTGTCAGTGATGACTGGGCCGACTTTTCCTGTGCCTGTGCGCAGACATGGTTTTCCGCCAATCTTCTCTATTCTTTTTTCAACAAGGGTTTTTGCGAACGGCAAAATCTCTATGGGCAAAGGCTGGCTATTCTCTCCTAGCGTTTTGACTTTCTTTTTCTCGTCAGCAACGATGATGAAGCATTTGGAAGCAGAAGCAACAATCTTTTCTCGTGCCAGTGCTCCACCTATACCTTTGATCAGGTTTAATTTTTCGTCAATTTGATCTGCTCCATCTATGGCGAGGTCGAGTTCTGGATGTTCCTCCAAAGTGGTTAAAGGTATATCGTTTTCTACTGCTAACTGAAAAGCTTGATAGGAAGTTGGAACGCCTAAAACACGGAGTTTTTCCTTTTTGATTTTTCTTCCAATTTCCTCAATTGCATAGGCAGCGGTGCTTCCGCTTCCCAAGCCTATAACGAAGCCGTCTCTAACATGTTTCGCCGCTTCTAGAGCGGCATTTTTCTTCGCGGTTTCCACCCACTCTCTTTCAGGTTTCACTTTCCATCTGCCCTAGCCTATCTAAGACTTTTTCTACTTCTGATCTTATTTCCTCTATCCGTCTTTCCGCCTCTGTTTTTGGACTTGGTTTCGCCTGTGGTGGTCTCCTTTTTTTCTTTGTCTTCTCTTCGTCTTCAATGATTTTTTCCTCTATTTCTTTTGTAGGTGCTTCTGCTGGCGCTAAGGTGATCTCTTTTATAGGCTGCACGTCTATCTTGGAGCGAAGCTCCTCTGTTTTGGCGGACAGTTCACCAAATTTTTCGCTGAAAAGCTTCAGCAAGTCTTCCTGCATGGATTCAAGTTCATGTAAGGCTACAACTGACTCGTCTTTGGATATTGCTTCTTTGATTCCCATCATCCGAGACTTGTAGGACTCCGCGATTCTTTCTCTTTCTTCCTCTGTGATTTTGCCTTCTGCTTGGGCTTCGTAAAGCCTTCTTAGGGCGTCGCTTAAGATTTCTCTTTCCAAGTTCAGGATTCGCAGCTCTTCCTTGGCTTGCGTTGCATCTTCTTTTGGAATAGTTTTCACAATTTTGAAAGGAAGCCCAGAAAGGTTTCGGCTCGCTTGAACGTTTTCTGTTAACTGTTCCTTCTTTTTCCCCTGCTTGAGTAGGGCGTAGGCGACTATACCGCCTCCCATCAAGACTATTGCTATGATTAACGCAATCGTTAGGGGATCATCAAGGGACAATGGACTTCCTCTCTATCTTCATTGTCGGCTGTGCATATATAAATTATACAATTAATTTTTTAATGAAGAACCGATTAAGCGTAAGTTTAGATTACGATTGCCATTCGTGCTTCTTCAGTAAAGCGATAATAGAAAAAAGGGAAATTGGCTTTAACGGAGAATCTGTTAATGTTTTGGTGGATTATGCGCGTGTGGATGTAGCTGCCTACATTCAAGCGTGATCACTGTCATCTCATAGTATGCTTCCATAGTGCCGACGAGCT
>JAGTQT010000014.1:10520-26901 GCA_018396615.1 Candidatus Bathyarchaeota archaeon | reverse complement strand
GGCATCTCTAGGCTGAAGGGGACGCCTTTCGAATAAAGTTCAGCAATTCTTCTCTGATATGGAATTTCAAGCATTATAGGTATGCCTTTTTCTCTGCAGTAATCGTAAACTTTTTTGTCGCCTATTCCAGCGCGGTTAACAACGACGCCTAAAGGAATTTTCATATCTTCTAAAACTTGAACTGCTATTTTCAAATCATGCAGCCCAAAAGGCGTAGGCTCTGTAACGAGGATGCAGAAGTCGCTGCCCTTCACAGCTTCAATTACTGGGCATGAGGTTCCGGGCGGCGAATCAAGAATAACATTTCTGCTATTGTCAATTTTCCGCTTAACTTCTCTGATAATCGGAACAGCCATAGGTTCGCCTACCTCAAGCTCGCCATAAACTAGCCTTAGATCGCCTGCAGAAGCAATTTTCAATGTTCCAATCTTATGTTTATCTTCAGTAATCGCCTTTTTAGGACAAACAAGTGTGCATCCGCCACAGCTATGACAAAGTTCTGGAAAAATCAAAACCTTTTCTGGACTAACAAAGATGGCATTGTATTGGCAGAAGATGCTACATTTTCCGCAATGGTCGCAGAGTTTCTCGTTAACAAACAGGACATAAACATATACGGGTTCCACTCGGCTTATTTTAGAATTCAAAAGTAAATGAGCATTTGGCTCTTCTACATCGCAGTCTAAAAGCTGAACATTCCTTACTGAAAGCGCCATATTTACAGCTATTGATGTTTTTCCCGTTCCCCCTTTCCCACTGGCTATTGAAATTTTCATATAAATGACCTATCGGCAACTTCTGGGTTTTCTAGAAACATTAAGTCAAGTTCTTTTCTGTGATTCTACTATGTCTTTATGGTAATCACTGTAGAGGGCTATTACAGGGTTATGGCCGAGCAAGCGGTCTTTAACTATAAGGGTTGTAACCGGCGCCTTGGAGTTCATAGTGAAAAGCATGTCATGTCCCAAACACAAACCAACAATGACATTGATGTCTGTTTCAGCATTATTAAGGAGTTGAGCTTGAAGGATTGGATTGCAAGCAGCCTCAAACTTTGACGAATCGCCAATCTTGTATTCTTTTGCAACATTAAGTTTTGTTTTATCAGTGCCGCCACATTTACATCTAACTGATGCAACAGCAAATCCAGCTTTTTCAAGAATCGCTACAATTCTGGCTGCTTCATCTTGCATTCCAGCGCAAAAAGCAACTCCAATTTTCTCTGCATGAATTAGCTTGCCAAACTCTATCAGCTCTTTGATTCTGGGGCGAACCGCCATGACCACGCCTCTAACTGATTCGTATGCTTCCTTTTCGGTGATGGTAGCGGGGACATAGATTCTTTTCACATCATCTTTTCCGTACTTTTCAATTACTGACTTGATTACCTTCTCACCGGTTTTCATGGGACAGTATTCTGGAAGTATTGCTTTGTTGATTTCTTCCAAGGACATTTTGCTGCAATAAGCCGCGGAACATTTAGCACATTGAGGAAGAATTGTCGTTTTCATACACTCTCCATTATATTTCTGAACAACCTCTTATTTTCTCATACTCTGTAAGCTGTCATCTTTTAACTATATCCTAAGGGTGATGAGCGTGATGACATCCCTCTGTAAGCTCTTGAAGCTTATTATCTCTGTAGGCTGTAACAACCTCTTTGACTGTGTTCGCATTAGCCTTTAACACTGCCACTCCGGCGTTTTGGAAAGTGCTTAAACCTCTTGGGCCCATTCCATAAACTATGATTGCATTCGGTTTTAATTTTAGAATATTGTCGTGCGTGTATCCCATGCCACCAGCATGTTCGCCTACATTTGGAATAGTCTTCACATTCGAAACTTCGCCATTATCGGTTAATTCGACAACAGCAAAGTAAGGTGCTCTTCCAAAATGCTCGGCAATTTGAGCGTCCAAGCCACTTTCATCAACCGTAGGAACTACAATTCTTGCTACCACTTTTCCACCTCCTTTTCATAATTAAGCCTTCTAGGTTTCCCGTCCTCTTCTTTCCTGACCACGCCCTCCGTCCCTACCCATTCCAAAATGCCCACCGACAGTAGCTGAGTTAGTTTCTCTAAGTTCTCCCCTCTTGTATTTTTCAACAACTTGCCTTACAGTTCCAGAGGCGCCAACAACAACTTTTACGCCTGCTGCTGCTAATGCTTGAAAAGCGTTTGGACCAACATTTCCAGTTATAAGTACTTTTGCGCCTTTGCCTGCTATTGTCTGGGCAGCTTGGATTCCAGCGCCTCCCATGGCACCAAAAGCCACATTTGGAACAGCCTCAAATTGCATGTTTTCAGAATTCACAATAATAAAGTAGGGGCATCTGCCAAATCTTGGGTCTACTTGTGTATCTAAACTGTTTGCTGTCGCTGAAACACATATTTTCATTTCAATTGCCTCCAGATTGCTCCTTATGTTCTAAAAAGTGCTCGATTTTCCCGACAATTTCCATAAAAGCCTTCGTTGCTGGGGAATCTGCATGTTCAACGATAAAAGACATGCCCTTGTCTGCATCTTCACAAATCTTCGGGTCTATGGGTATGCTTCCCAAAAAGGGTATACCTAATTCTTCTGATATCTTCTTTCCTCCGCCTGATTGAAATATGTCAACCTTTGCTCCACAATTTGGGCAGACAAACCCACTCATATTTTCTATAACGCCTATAATGGGCATTCCAAGTCTCCTTGCAAACGTAACAGCTTTCTTAACGACACTCTGCGAAACCTCAGAAGGAATGGTGACAATGACTACGCCGTCCATTTCTGGCAAAAGCTGAGCAACACTTAACGGTTCATCTCCAGTGCCAGGCGGCAAATCAATAAGCAACAAATCCATTTCACCCCAAACAATGTCCGACAGAAACTGGCGTATCGCCGTCATCTTTAAGGGTCCACGCCAGATAACAGGAGCATTCTCGTCTGGCAATAGAAAATCAATGGAAACAACCTTGATTCCTAGAGGACCCAAAGCTGGGAAAACTCCAGCTGGTCCGACAGGTAGCCTCTGACCTGTTAATCCTAACATTTTTGGAACGCTTGGTCCGTGAATGTCTGCGTCTAAAACGCCAAGGTGGTTCGCGTGCCCATGCATGGCAAAAGCCATTGCAAGATTTACTGTAACTGTGCTTTTGCCCACTCCACCCTTGCCGCTTATAACAGCAACTTTATGCTTGATCTTGCTCATTCTAACTCTAAGATTCTGCTCTTGCTCTTGGATTTGTTTTCTCCTTCCATCAATTTCCTCAGTTTTACTCATTACTGTTGGTCACCAGCTTGTGTTGAAAATAGTTTGATACGTAAACCATATTAAATAGTTTATGTTTAAAAAAATAAACTCAGTGACGAAGATTTGGACGACATAGACAGAAAAATAATCTCCCAGCTTCAGCTTGACGGACGAACAACACTTGAAGAGTTGGGAAAGATTACTGGCCTTTCAAACATGGGAGTAAAGAAAAGAGTAGCTAAACTCTTTGAGAAAGGCATTGTAAAGATTTCGGCGTTGGTCAATGTAGAAGAGTTGAACCTTCAAGCAGCTGTTGTGCTCATTGAAATAGAAAGCTCTGAGGCAATGCAAAGGCTTCTTGACAGATTCAAAAACTGTCCGCGTGTAGTTCACATCTTTACTGCAATGGGCGGCTTCAACATAATTGCCGTCGTGATAGCAGAAGACCGAGATACTCTGGAAAGCATATCCGTAGAGAAATGCTCTTTAAGAAGCAGCGAAGGAATACGAAGATCCGAATTTTACCCAATCGGCAACATTCACTATTCACAGTTTTTACCCGTCAGAGAATATCTCGCGCGCAAAGGGATGACCCACACGCCCTGCAATGTTGATTGCATCACTTGCAACAGATATAAAAAGGAAAAATGCGTCGGATGTCCCGCCACAACCTATTATAGAGGCATACTTTAAACAAAGCAAAAATGTGAGGCTCTACGGTGAGTTGAAATGAATAGTAATCGTGTCTCGCTTAGAGAAGTTGATAGCGTAGAAATCGTAAGCTTGGTTGACAACTCTGTTGATTTTGTATCCTCAGTTGAAAGAAGAGATGTTGAACAAGTTCGAAAATGGATAACGAAACGTTTAGGAGAAGAATGGATTAAAAAACACTTTAAGTATCCATTTGCAGAGCACGGGTTTTCCATGCTAATTCGCACTTTTGTAGATGAAAAATCCTGCTGTGTTCTCTTTGACACAGGACTAGGCAGGACAAGCGTTGTAGATAATGCAAAAAGAATGGGATTAGACCTAACACAAATTGAGGCTATCGCACTGTCACATGGACATTACGATCATTTCGGCGGCTTGCAGAAAACAGTCAAAGTGATTAGCAGGAAAGACTTGCCTGTCATTGTGCATGAGGACATGTTCAAAACAAGGGGCGTAGCCAACCCAGATGGGAGCATAAGAAAATATCCAAAATTCCCCGAAGAAAATCAAGTTAAACCCGCCAAGTTTGTTAAAACAAAACAGCCATACTTACTCGCAGAAGATACAGTATTAGTTACGGGAGAAATTCCTCGAATAACAGACTTTGAGAAGGGTTATCCTCAGCAACGCGTTTTTATTAATGGTCGATGGCAACCTGACCCATGGGTCTGGGATGACAGAGCGTTAATAGTCAATGTCAAGCAAAAAGGTTTAGTCGTGGTGTCAGGTTGTGCGCACGCTGGCATCATTAACACAATATTATACGCAAAAGAACTTACGAAGACAGATACCATTTGCGCTATACTAGGAGGTTTTCACCTTGCTGGAAAGGATTATGAGCAAGCGATAGAAAAAACAGCGGAAAAACTGAAAGAACTGAAGCCAGCATTGGTTTCGCCTTCGCATTGCACAGGATGGAAAGGCGCCTTTGCAATCGCCAAAGCACTACCTCAAGCTTTCGTATGGAATAGCGTAGGAACCCTCTATCAATTCTGATTTTGAACGAATATAAGCAAGCGGATATAAGCTCAGTACTTGAACCCATTTGGGTATGGGGACGGACAGCCCTATTACAGCCATATTCAAACAAAAAGGTCGCCACAACAAACTTGCTTTTTAATCCATTAAGGCAACAAGTTTTTCAGCTTCCTCTCTACCAAGGTAGAAACCAGCCCTTGACAATCTCTTCTTGCCAAGCATCATAAGCAAGTTCCTTAAAGGCAAGGGATCTTTCGCTTTGCGAAGATTTTTGAACCTTATGAAAGAAACATTCTTTGCTCCTCTGAGTAAGGCATCATATTGTTCCTTTGACCCCAAAACAGACTCGACGCCATGCTTTCTCCAGATTTCATCAACTTTGCCAGCGCTTCTTTCAACAAACTCGGCGTAACCGGCTAGTTCGCCGATAGGTTTGGCTACATAAAACAAAAGCACTGAGGTTAAGCTAGGGCCGGCAAACCCTCTTCTCACGTAGGAATGAATCTCAAACCCATCTAGACTCCTTTGAAGGAATTTTTGCCAATACTTGTTTTGAATCATCATTACGAAGGCGTATCTTCGGTTAGACATTCGTCTCGTTTTTCACTGTCTCTTCTTCTTTAAGATTTAAAGTTTGCCAACTTCGCGAGTCCGATTGCTTTAAATCTAGGCTTACTTCATTTTGTTGGCGAAAAGTTAGCATTTAGATAACACCAAGTTGAATAATTTAAAAAGAAGCTGAAAAAGGATGCATTGTTTCCAAGGGCATGTGATCTACAAGAAACTCGTTGCGAATAATGTTTGGTCAGCTGACAGTGTAAAAGATCCTTCGAAACTTGGATTATAGCTTGCTGTTGACAGCTTTTGGAGAAGTGAATTTATGGAAGAGATTGTTTGTCTGAACGCTGATGAAGTTTTTAAGGCTTTAGACACTTCTCCATTAGGGTTGACAAGCGCTGAAGCTGAGAAAAGGCTGACACGATACGGGTTTAACCTGCTTGTTGAGAAAAAACAAAAACATCCTATATACAAGTTCACCAATCATCTTAGAGACTTGTTTAGTGTGCTACTGCTTTTTGCCAGCTTGCTTGCCGCAGTTAGTGGTGTGGTGGAATTAAGCATCGTTATTCTGCTTGTGGTACTGGTTAACGCTGTTTTCAGTATGTTCCAAGAATGGCGAGCAGAAAAAGCGATGCAGACTCTGAAAAGCTGGATGCCTGAATATGCTAAGGTCATGCGGGATGGTGAGCTTAAGAAGGTTCCTGTTAAACAGCTTGTTCCCGGCGATGTCATAGTTTTAGGTGAAGGTGACCGTGTTCCGGCAGATGCCAGGCTTGTTGAGGCGTTCGACCTTTGGACGAACAATGTTCCTTTGACAGGGGAATCCGAGCCGCAGCCGAGAACAGATAAGCCTGTCATAGTTGTTGATTCAACATATCTAGATGTGCCCAACCTTGTTTTTATGAGTACAAGCGTGGCTAAAGGGCAGGGAAAGGCAGTTGTCATAAGCACGGGTATGAATACGAAGTTTGGAAAAATCGCTGGGCTAACGCAGGAAATAGTTGACGAGCCAAGTCCGCTTCAGAAAGAAATAGTTCATGCAGCGAAATATGATTTTGTTTTGGCAATTACTGTGGGAATTGTGTTCTTCCTGGCAAGCCTGATTTGGCTTCATCTAGACCTGTTTAGCAGCGTGCTTTTCATGATAGGGGTTATGGTTGCATGCGTCCCCGAAGGATTACAGGTCACCGTGTCAAGCGCACTTGCAATAAATGTCTTGAATATGGCTAAGGAAAACGTTCTCGTCAAGAAGCTTTCGTCTGTGCAGACGCTCGGCAGCGTCACAGTTATCTGTACCGACAAGACAGGAACGATCACTAAAGGAGAGATGACTGTAAAAAAGATTTGGACAGCAAACAAGGTTGTAGAGGTTTCCGGCATCGGCTATGAGCCGGTAGGCGAATTTACGATTGGTCAGAAAAAATTGAAAAAGGGTGAGGCGCAAGCCGTTGAAAGGCTTCTAGAAATATCTGTGCTCTGCAACGGTGCAAAAGTTGAGCCTCCAACAGACAGAAACAGGTCATGGAGCATTGTTGGAGACCCAACTGATGGGGCTTTGCTTGTAGCTGCGCTGAAGTACGGGCTTAACTTGCAAAGCCTATATGCGCAAAAGCCTACTGTTCAGGTTATTCCATTTGATTCTAAACGAAAAAGAATGGTAACAATCCACAAGTCTAAGGAAGAAATTTATGCTTACGCTAAAGGCGCCCCAAGAAGCATACTCTCCATATGCTCCAAAATGTTAAGCGCAGACGGTGTCGTTGAGCTTACTGGAGAGCTTTTACGTGCTACAGAGGCGAAGCTTCGAGATTTTGCAGATGAAGGATTGCGTATAATTGCTGTAGCCTACAAGGAGTTGCCAGACGAGAAAGCTGTTTACGAAAAAAGTATTGAGAAAGACATGGTTTTTGTTGGTTTGGCGGCGATGAAAGATCCTCTCCGTCCAGAAGTGAAGGAAGCTGTGGAGACCGCGAAGAAGGCTGGAATAAGGACTGTTATAATAACTGGCGACTATGGTCCCACTGCGAAGGCGATAGCTGAAGAAGCAGGCATAATTGAGCCAGAGCATTGCCGGCTGATTCGGGGAGTTGATTTGGATACGATGGATGACCGGCAGATTTCTGAAGAAGTTAAAAATGGAAACGTCATATTCGCCAGAGTTTCCCCTGAACAGAAGCTTCGAATAGTGAAAGCTCTAAAGCAAAATGGCGAAATCGTTGCTGTCACCGGAGACGGCGCAAACGATGCACCTTCGCTTCGAGAGGCAGACATAGGCATTGCAATGGGTCTTTCTGGGACAGACGTGGCAAGAGAAGCCGCAGACATGGTTCTCCTTGACGACAGCTTTGCTTCGATAATCAAAGCCGTAGAATCTGGAAGAACAATCTATGAAAATCTAAGAAAGTTTATAGTTTACGTTTTCTCCCACAATTGGGCGCAACTGATCCCCTACGTGCTTTATGCCTTGCTCGACATACCTCTTCCATTGCTTGTCGTGCAAGTTTTAGCCATTGACCTAGGCATAGACGTTATTCCCTCACTTGCGTTAAGCCGAGAACCCTCCGAAGCCGGACTAATGGAGGAGCCCCCACGCAGCATTCGAGAGCGACTTTTCAACGCAAAAGTATTCTTGCGCTCGCTCTACATAGGTGCAATAACCGCGACAGGGGCAATGATAGGCTGCTTAGGAGTCTGGTCGAGTGGTGGCTGGCATCTTGGAGCCACCCAACCTTTAGACAGTTTCACCTATGCTAAGGGAACAACCATGACTTTTGCAGGTATAGTCGTGGCTCAAATGGGCAACCTTCTGGCTTGCAGAACAAGCAAGGTGTCCCTCTTCAAAACAAGCTTTAGAAGCAACAAGTGGATTTTGATAGGATTAGCAAGCCAAATATCAGTACTGACCATTATTGTCTATTTTCCGTTGATGCAAAGCCTATTCGGCACCGCACCTTTAGAGATACTTGATTGGGCATACTTGGTTTTGGTAGGCTGCGCCGTAGTTTTTGCAGAAGAAGTAAGAAAGTTTCTTGCGCGGAAGCTTACGAAGTAGCGACATGACTAAAAATAGAGGCTAAGGGTTTTTATTGACCATTATTAAACTTTAAGGTAAATGTCGGGAAAGGAATTTTTCTTACGCCGTTACGAAAAGCTCGGTTGGAAACCTTCAGATGTCAAGCTTAAGCAAGCTATCAGAATAAACTCTACAAACGTCGTAGACGACGAAGAAACCGTTAAAAGACTCCAGTCACGAGGAATAAAACTTGAAAAGATTTCTTTCCTAGAAAAAGGCTACTGGATTTCCCAAGCGAAATTATCCCCGGGCGCAACAACTGAATATCTTCTAGGGATGTACTCAATCCAGGAAGCTGCCGCTCAAATCCCAGTTTCACTTTTTACCAATTTAAAAGACAAAATCGTGCTTGACTCGTGCGCGGCTCCTGGAGGAAAAACCGTTCAATTAGCTGATCTTATGCACAACAGCGGCGTCATTGTTGCTTTAGATATTGAGAGATCAAAGTTAGCTGCCCTAGCTAATCATTTGGAACGATGTCGTATAAGGAACACGGTAGTCTATCAAATGGATGCAAGGCGTGTTGCCGAGTTAGGGGTAAAGTTTGACCGAATACTCCTAGATGTGCCTTGTTCAGGAAATTTTGCAGCAGACAACAACTGGTTTGCAAAAAGAAGTCTAAAGGATATTAAGGCAAATGCTGGTATTCAAAGGGAAATCCTTGCAAAGGCAGCCGGCTCGTTAAAAAATGATGGAGAAATCATCTATGCAACATGTTCACTTGAACCCGAAGAAGACGAGATGAATGTTGACTGGGCTGTGAGGAATCTGCATCTGCAGGTGGAAGATATCGAATGCTATGGAGAAAAAGGGTTAACAGAGATTTTTGGGAAAAAGCTGCATCGCTCAGTGGAAAACTGCAGGAGAATCTGGCCTGGTCAAACACAGGGATTTTTCATATGCAAGTTTCGTAAAGGTGGTTAGCCTTGAAAAAAATAACAGCCTTTGCAAGAGAATTTGGTGCAAAACTTGAGTTAAGGCGAAATCTAATAGTGAAGAAAAATAACCGCTATTTCTTAGTGGATGAAAAACTGAAACCATTTGCTTTGGATAATTTCTACTTTGCCGGCATATATCTAGGAAAAGTTAAAAAAAGCAAATTTTTTCCCAGCTTCGAGTTATTGAGGATTATCGCTGAGGAAGGAAAAGCAAACCAGATTACAATCACAGAGAGGGCAGAATGGCTTTTTATCTGCGGAAGAGATATCTTTGGAAAGAACATATTGAAAGTGAAAGGATCTACGAAGAGAGGAGTACACACGTTGGTTATGAGTAAGCATGGTGATTGTTTAGGCTTTGGAAGAATATTACATGATCTCAAGGACGGCGTGGCTGGTGTTGCTGTCAAAAACGTGTCTGATATAGGTGACTTCCTTAGGCGGGAGAGACAAAGACGATAATGGATTTTTCGATTACATCTTTTTCTTTTTGAAAATGCTTAAATATTCCTTACGTCATAATCTGGATAAACTAAACTGGAGTTGATACTTTGGACTTAAAAGGAAGCAAAACCGAGAAAAACCTGCTTGCCGCGTTCGCAGGCGAATCTCAGGCACGGACAAGATACACTTTTTTCGCCAGCGCCGCCAAAAAAGAAGGCTATGAGCAGATTGCAGCAATATTCCAGGAGACTGCTGATAACGAGAAAGAGCATGCTGAACTCTTCTTTAAGCATCTCAAAGGTGGACTGGTAGAGATTGCCGCTGCCTATCCAGCAGGCGTAATAGGCACCACCAGCCAAAACCTGAAAGCCGCGGCAGAAGGCGAAAAAATGGAGTGGGGAACACTTTACCCAAGCTTCGCCGAAGTAGCCGACAAAGAAGGTTTCAAGGATATTGCAAGAACTTTCCGAGGAGTAGCCAAAGTCGAAAGCTACCACGAGCGCCGCTACCTAAAGCTACTTGCGAATATCGAGCTTGGTAAAGTCTTCAAAAAAGATTCAACCATCAAATGGAAATGTAGAAACTGCGGCTACGTGCATGAAGGCGTTGAAGCACCAGAAAAGTGTCCTGTATGCAGTCATCCACAAAGCTATTTTGAAGTCTGGTGTGAAAACTACTAAAGGCACTAGGCACAACAGAAAGGAGCTTTTTCTCTGATCCACATTACCAATCCAGAGAGGAGAGCCTAATTTGAAGAAACGAACCGCCGGAAACGTGCACACAGCATTTGTCGAGGAAGCAAAGGCGCATCAAAGACTTCTACTATACGCAAAAAAAGCTGAAGAAGAAGGCCTACCTCAGATAGCCCACCTTTTCCGAGCAGTCGCAGCAGCAGAGGGCATACACTCACGGAGACACTTTACTCTCCTAGAAGCAGTAGCAGACACTCAGACCAACCTTGAGCACGCCTTTCAATCAGAAACCACAGTTAATAAAGTTCATTACCCAAAAATGATCAAAGAGGCTGAAGAAGACGGCGAAGAAACCGCCGCTACTATTTTTTCACAGGCTCGAGACGTTGAATCTTTTCACGCCAACCTTTACAAACACGCACTTAACCACCTAATAGCCCAGCGCTCAACCGAGTATTACGTCTGCTCAGTATGCGGCTATGTTGCCGACGGCAAGCCGCCCGAAACATGTCCAGTATGCGGTACCTCAAAAGACAGGTTTCAAAAAGTCGAATAATCAAATGCAAACATGAGTAAGTTGAAACCACAATCATATGAGACAATTTGCAGACACCCTTATCTGCAATGCGCATGGACTTTTAAACCAGTAAGGTTTAAATAAAGTCCAACTTATTTCGTTGTTAGCTCAGCAATAATCGGAAGGTAATAGATGCCGCAGGAATACCGCCACATACTCAGAATAGTAGACGCTGACGTAGATGGCACTCTGAAAGCATCCTACGCACTAACAAAAATAAAGGGTGTAAACTTTAGCCTAGCAAACGCCATTCTGAAGAAGGCAGAAATAAACCCTGAAAAGAGGGCAGGCTTTTTAACAGAACCTGAAATTGAAAAAATTGAAGAAATAGTTAAAGAGCCAGCAAAATTTGGGCTACCTAGCTGGCTTCTAAACAGAAGAAAGGATTTAGAATCAGGCAAAGATTTGCACCTTATAAGCGCCGAGTTGGTGTTAAGAAACAAAACGGACATCGAACAAATGAAAGTCATGAAATCATGGCGAGGATACCGCCACGCCTACGGGCTCAAAGTCCGCGGGCAAAGAACAAAAACAACAGGGCGCTCTGGAAAAGCACTTGGCGTTAAAAAGAAACTACTTATCAAAAAGCCCGGTGCAGAAGAAGGTAAGTAGCAATGGGCGATCCGAAAAAGCAAAGGAAAAAGTTCGAAACCCCACGTTTTCCATGGCGAAGTGACGTTCTCCAAGAAGAACTTAAGCTCATAGGTCAATATGCACTTCGAAACAAACATGAGCTCTGGCGGCACGAAACCATGCTTTCAAAGTTCAGAGGAAACGCGCGGTCACTAATAGGTAAGGCACCGGAAGAACGCAAAAAGATGGAAGATGCAATACTTTCTCGCTTGAAAAAATTCGGAATCCTCGACGAGACCGCTGTGCTGGACAATGTTTTGGACTTAACCGTTGAAGACATTTTAGAACGCCGCCTTCAGACCATTGTTTTTCGCAAAGGTCTAGCTAAGACAATGCATCAGGCACGCCAGCTAATAACTCATGGACACATAGCCATAGGCGGGCAGAGAATAACGATTCCAGGCTATCTCGTTACAAAAGAAAAAGAGAACCAGATCGCCTATGCCCCTAAAAGCTCTCTTACGAACGTGAATCATCCTTTACGTCAAACCATAGTAGCTGCGCCCGCGACGGAAATGAGACCTGAAGAATCGAAGTGAAGAACATGAGTAGCAAAAAGAACGAGAAATGGGCTGTCGTACACATTTTCAGCTCCTACAATAACACATTAATCCACATAACCGACATCTCGGGCGCCGAAACCCTCGCAAGAACCTCAGGAGGCATGTTTGTAAAAGCAGACAGAATGGAGTCCTCACCATATGCGGCTATGCGCGCAGCCTCAGCAGCAGCAGACGCAGCAAAAGATAAAGGCATAACAGCCATACATATCAAAGTAAGAGCTCTTGGGGGATCTGGACCTAGAACGCCTGGTCCAGGGGCGCAAGCAGCAATTAGAGCGTTGGCTAGAGCTGGGTTTCGCATCGAACGTATTGAAGAAGTAACTCCTGTCCCCCATGATGGTACAAGACGGCCTGGTGGGCGAAGGGGAAGAAGGGTTTAGCGGATAATGCCTGTTTTTCTTTTTATAGAAAAATTGAAATAACTCACAAGTATCTTATTGAACGGCACTATGATATATCAATAGTAGTTGTGGAGTGGTTAAGCAAGTGAAGATTGAGGTGTTAGAAAAAGACGAAAGAAACATGCGTTTGCTCATTCGGGAGACTGACGTTCCATACGTGAACGCTTTAAGAAGAATCGCTATTTCTGAGGTGCCGTGTCTAGCCATAGGCGAAGTTGTAATAATTGAAAATAGTTCCATTCTGCAAGATGAGATGATTAGCCATAGACTCGGGCTTATTCCGCTGAAAACCGACTTGGACAGCTATAATTTGCCTGAGGAATGCGAATGTAAAAGCGAGTTCGGCTGCAACCTCTGCAGAGTCACACTCACTCTTGATGCAGAAGCAAAGGAAGGGACAAGAACTGTGTACTCAGGCGAACTTGTCTCTGAAAACCCGGAAATAGTGCCGGTAAGTGACAAAATTCCTTTGATCAAGCTGGCAAAAGAGCAAAGGCTTAGGTTAGAAGCCTACGCCCGACTTGGAAAAGGAAAAAACCACGCAAAATGGCAGCCTATCTCAAAATGCACCTACAAATACTTGCCGAAAATAGAGATTCACAGCAAGCGCTGCGATAGCTGCGGCAAGTGCGTGGAAATATGTCCTAGAAAGGTGTTGGCCAAATCTCAAGACAGGATAGAAGTCCGAGACCTTATGGCTTGCATTCTTTGTCAGGACTGCGTTAAAGCCTGTCCTCAGAGCCCTAAAGCTATAGAGGTCTCCGGTGACGAAAGCACTTTTGTGTTCAACATAGAATCCACGGGAGCGCTTCCACCAGAGAGAGTGTTAGCTGAAGCAGTAAAGATCCTCGACAAACAACTAGAACAGTTCGAAAACGAGCTTAAGGTGAAGAAAGATGAAGACTAAAATCACAAATCCACAGCTTATAGAGCTTGCGCATTTTCTGAAGAAACATAGTAGAGAAAGTGGGTCGCATATTTGGCAAGATATAGCTGAACGCTTGATTAAGCCCAAACGGAAACGGATTACTGTAAACCTCAGCCGCCTAAATAGATACACGGAAAAGAACGAAACTGTAGCGGTTCCGGGCAAGGTTCTCGCCGCCGGCGAACTTGATCATCCAATCACGATAGCAGCTTTCAGCTTTTCAGCTCAAGCCCAACAGAAAATCGAGGCAGTAAACGGCAAATGCCTCACATTTTTTGACCTAGTAAAAAAGAATCCGAGAGGCTCAAAAGTCAAGATAGTAGGGTGAGAAAATGCAGACAACAAAAACCTTTAGCGTAATAGATGCTGATAGACTTATTCTGGGTAGAATGGCAAGCATTGTCGCCAAACGGTTGCTTGAAGGTGAAGAAATAGCCATAGTCAATGCTGAAAAAGCAGTTTTATCTGGAAAAAGAAGAAGCAAAGTAAGAGAAGCCAAAGAGTTTCTTGAAGTAGGCGCCCCGAAAAGAGGGCCGTTTCACTATAGAAAACCCGATAGAATAGTCAGAAAAACAGTAAGAGGTATGCTTCCATACAGGCAGCCGAAGGGAAAAATGGCCTACAAACGGCTCAAAACATATATCGGAATCCCAGAAGAGCTTAAAACTCATAAACCAGAGACTTTGAAAGAAGCACAAGCTAGGAAACTGTCGTGCCCCTACTTCACGGTAGGCGAATTGGCAAGAGAGATTGGTTGGAATCCTGAGGGATAAAGATGCCTACAAAGAAAGTTCTTGTTGTCAGCGGGAAGAGAAAAACAGCCATAGCAAGAGCCGTCGTCAGACAAGGAGCAGGCAGAGTGTGGATAAATAGAACTCCTATAGAGGTTTTTGCCCCCGAGATTGCACGCGAAAAAATCATGGAACCACTTATTCACGCTGGAGATGACGTGGTAAAGAACGTGGACATTATGGTTAAGGCTTGGGGAGGCGGATACATGGGTCAAGCAGAAGCCGCTAGAATGGCTATTGCAAACGCCCTACTGAAGTGGACAAAGAGTGCACATCTGCGCACCGTCTTTGCTGAATATGACAGGACAATGATTGCTGGCGATACACGCAGAAAAGAGCCTAAAAAGTTCGGCGGACCTGGAGCTCGGGCTCGAGATCAGAAGAGCTACCGGTAAGAGGGAACACAGATGATCATACCTATAAGATGTTTCACTTGTGGCAAGGTGGTTGGCGACAGCTGGGAAGAGTTTGCTAGAAGAGTCAAAGCTGGGGAGAACGCTGGCGAAGTTCTGGATAGTTTAGGAATAAAGCGATACTGTTGCAGACGAATGTTACTGTCACATGTCGAAATCATCGATGAAGTCTTGCGGTTTTATGAAGAGGCTGAGAAGAGAAAAGAGGCAAGAAACTTCTACTGAGACGTGAAAAGAAAATATGTCGGCAATAATTGAGGATATTGTTGCAAGAAAAGTGTTCAACAGTCGTGGCGAAGAAACTATAGAAGTTGACATAATAACAACCTCAGGTTTTGGACGAGCGTCTGCTCCCGCTGGAAAGAGCCGTGGAGAAACCGAAGTAGTCTATTACCCACAGGGTGGCGTAGATCAAGCATTAAAGAAAGTCGAAGAGCTTGTATCCTCAGAACTTGTAGGTTTAAATGCTGATTTTCAAGAAGAAATCGACAGAACTCTCCATGAAATTGATGGCTCAAGAGATTTCAGGGTCTTAGGGGGGAACACCGCGTTTGCAATTTCCTTAGCCAATGCAGAAGCCGCTTCAAACTCTTTCAGTCTTCTTCTCTTCCACTATCTTGGGGGGCGCGTTGCAAATGAACTTCCATACCCGCTAGGAAACGTTATCAGCGGTGGGCTTCATACACGAGGAGATTCACCCGATATTCAAGAATTTCTAGTTCTTCCCTACGGGGCTGAAACATTTTTAGAAGCCGCTGCAGCCAACGTCCAAGTTCATGGAAAAATCGGCGACATCTTAGAAAAAAAGGATAAGCTGTTTGCTGGCGGAAAAAGTGATGAAGGCGCTTGGATTGCTCACGTTGGAAACGCGCAAGCTTTCGATATCTTATCTAAGACATGTGATGAAGTTGGCAACGAGTTCGGCTTCGAATGCGGGATAGGTATCGATGTGGCAGCGTCTTCCCTTTGGAACGATAAAGAAGAAGCCTACGTTTACAAGCGAGAAAGGAAAAAACGTGACTCTGGAGAGCAACTAGAGTTTGTTCTAGACTTGATTAGAAAGTATCACTTAGTCTACGTTGAAGACCCGTTCTATGAGGAAGACTTCGAAAGCTTTGCAGAATTAACAAAGAAGGCTAAAGACTGCTTAGTTTGTGGAGATGATCTATTCACTACAAACCGCGAAAGGCTTAGTCGCGGCACAAAAATGCATGCTGCAAACGCTATTATCATAAAGGTCAATCAGATTGGAACCCTGACGGATGCGTGGGAAACTGTCGAAGTTGCCAGAAAAGCCGGCTACGTTCCAGTGATTTCCCATCGTTCTGGCGATACGTGTGACTGGCACATTGCCCATCTAGCGGTTGCCTTTCGTTGCCCAATAATTAAATCAGGAATAGTTGAAGGTGCACGTATCGCAAAGATCAACGAGTTAATAAGGAT
>JAGTQT010000014.1:0-10478 GCA_018396615.1 Candidatus Bathyarchaeota archaeon | reverse complement strand
AACCGTTCTTGGAGGATAGAAAAGAATGTCAGATGACGAAAAAGTTGAAGAGGTAAAAATTGAAGAGAAACAGGATCAAGAAAAACAGGACGAAGTAATGGCTTCTACTACAACAGAAGAACTGCTCATGCCGCAGGACACGCTGTTGTCCGCTGGAATACACATAGGAACAAGAATGAAAACCGGAGACATGGAACAATTCATTTATCGAGTAAGACCCGATGGATTATTTGTCCTAGACGTAGAGAAAACAGATAAACGCATACGTGCTGCCGCCAAATTCCTAGCGCGATTTGAGCCAGCGAAAATAGCAGCTGCAGCAGCGAGACTCTATGCGGTGGAACCCGCCAAAAAATTCTGTGAAATCACCGGCGCGACACCGATTCTGGGGCGATTTATCCCCGGGCTTCTATCAAACCCTTTATACCCCCATCGAATAGAACCCGATGTGCTTATAGTTTCCGACCCTAGAGCAGACGCACAAGCAGTCAGAGAAGCTTCTTCGGTGGGCATTCCAGTAGTAGCTCTCTGCAGCACAGATAACGAGTTCGCCGGCGTTGACCTCGTTATACCCACAAATAATAAGGGTAGGCGTGCGTTAGCAGTGATTTACTGGCTTCTTGCAAGACAGGTCTTACGTGAAAGAGGAGAACTGCCTAAAGATCAAGATCCGCCTTTGACTATCGACGACTTCGAGGCAAAAGTCACGAGGGAGGAAGAGGAGGAAACCTAAAGGAATGGTGAAGGTTCGGCATCCATCGCAAGCCGGAGCCTTCTACGAAGGAACACATCCTGCCCTTAGACAGCAAATTGAAGAATGCTTTCTCCATGAGCTTGGTCCCAGAAAACTCCCAAAAATTAGTGAAAAAGGTGCAAGAAAAATAGCAGGTTTGGTCTGCCCACATGCAGGCTACATGTTTTCCGGTCCAATAGCTGCACATGCCTACTACGAACTGGCTTCAGACGGCAGACCCGAAATCGTTGTAATCTTTGGTCCTAATCACACGGGCTACGGCAGTGGATTAGCCGTTATGAATGAGGGGGTTTGGCGTACCCCTCTTGGTGATGTTGAGATTGATCAGAAAGTTGCAGATGAAATTGTAAAAGAGGCAAGGATTATTGATGTTGATGATTCTGCCCACCGACTTGAGCATTCAATAGAGGTTCAGCTTCCTTTTCTTCAGTATCTCTACGGATCAAGTTTCAAGCTTGTTCCGATATGTTTTTTGATGCAGGATTTGACGTCAGCCACCGAGGTCGGGCAAGCTGTGGCCAAAGTCGTAGCGGCAAGAAACGCGGTTATAATTGCTTCTTCAGATATGACTCACTACATGCCTCAGAAAACAGCTGAAAACAATGATAGGATGGCGCTTGAAGCGGTAGAAGCGATGAATGAGCAAAAGTTCTACTCAGCAATAGAGTTGCGCAACATCAGTGCTTGCGGCTATGGTCCTATAGCTGCATTAATCAGTGCTGCCAAAGTTTTAGGTGTAAAAGAGGCAAAATTATTATGCTATAAGACCAGTGGAGATGTAATTGGCGACTACTCTCAGGTAGTTGGATACGCCGCTGTATGCTTCAAGAAATAGTGGTGAAGAATGGGAGTCACTGCCTCAGCTCCCGCAAAGGTGATACTCTTCGGAGAGCACTTCGTAGTCTATGGCGAACCAGCTATAGTCCTAGCCATCGACAAGCGAGTCTACGCCAAAGCCGAAAAACGCGTTGATAAGATTCTTCACTTGAACTCGGCAAATCTCGCATTAGAAGCTACAATAGAAAATGGTGTATTCACGACCGAGAAAGGCAATCCAAAGGAAGCTAAACTTAGATTTGAGCCCGTCAAAACAGCAGTAGCAAAGGTCTTGGCGAAGCACGGAGCAGCTGTCGGAATAGACTTGGAAATAAGCTCAGAAGTCCCTGTGGGCGCAGGCTTAGGCTCTTCTGCCGCAGTAATCGCGTCCACAACCGCCGCAGTTAGCACTCTGCTGAACGTTAATATTTCAAGGGAAGACATTTTTCGCATCACTTTTGAAGCCGAAAAAATCGTTCACGGCACACCTTCAGGAGTTGACCCTGCAATCGCAACATTTGGCGGAACGCTTCTTTTTCAAATGGATACCGGTTTCCGACCGCTAGACATTAAATCGGAGATATCGCTTGTCATCGGCAACACTGGCGTTGAACGTTCAACAAGAGTTCAGGTTGAGAAAGTGCGTGCAGTAAAAGAAAAGTATCCACAAGTAGTTGAACCCATGCTGCGTTCTGCCCGCGAAATTGTGCTAAGAGCAGTTGAAGCCTTAAAAAAAGACGATCTCGAAACTGTTGGGGAACTGATGAATATCAACCATTCTTTGCTTCGAGGCGTGGGCGTTTCAGATGACTCTTTGGAGTGGCTAATAAATGCCGCCACAAAAGCAGGTGCTCTTGGTGCAAAACTCACTGGAGCCGGAGGTGGCGGCTGCATGATAGCGTTATCAAGAAAAGATAAACTTGAACAAGTTACAGAAGCCATCCAAAGGGCAGGTGGAAACCCATTTATTGCGAGAAAAACCGATGAGGGCGTCAGAATTGAGCAGTCCTAAATCTATAGTGCTGAAAATTGGTGGCTCAGTTATCACCGATAAAAACGAAGAAATGAAAGCTAACACCCAAGTCATAGACCGTTTGGCAACAGAAATCAAAGAAGCAAATGTAGAAAACCTTCTGCTTGTCCATGGAGGTGGAAGCTTCGGGCACCCAGTGGCAAAACGCTATAATATAAAAGAAGGCTTCAAAGAAAACTCGCAGAAAATAGGTTTTGCCCAAACACATCACTTCATGACCGTGCTTAATGGTTTGGTTATGGATTCGCTGATATGGCATGAAGTCTTGGCAGTAAGCATACCTCCTTCCGCGCTTATGACAACCAAGAATGGCTGAATCCAGTCCTTTGACGATGCCCAAATAAGAAAGCTGCTGGCTATGGGGTTTCTGCCAGTCCTTTACGGAGATGCGGTTCTTGACTCGGAACTTGGATTTACCATACTTTCAGGGGATCAGCTGGTTGCCAAGCTTGCAATGAATCTCGACGTATGCCGCATCATCATTGGCGTTGACGTTGACGGGCTTTACGACAGTGACCCAAAAGCTGGGAAGAATGCGAAGATTCACAGGCACCTCACTCTTGCAGAATTGAAGAAGCTGCAGACATCTATTGCAAAATCGATGGCTTCTGACGTGACAGGCGGCATGTATGGAAAGATAACAGAGCTTATTCCACCAGTGGAAAGCGGAATACCTGTGATGATCGTGAACGCTGCAAAGCCTAATAATGTTCGCATGGCACTTAAAGGAGAGAAAGTAGAAGGAACACTTATAGAGAAGGAATAGCAGTGGCGTCTGAAACAAGGAAACGCAAAACAGATCATATACGAATTGCTCTGAGTAAAAATGTTCAAGCAAGACAAGCTACAACAGGCTTTGAAGACATATTTCTGGTTCATCGCGCCTTACCGGAAATCGACAAAGAAACCATAGATATGTCAACTACTGTTTTTAGTCACAAGTTCTCTGCACCGCTAATGGTCGGGGCCATCACCGGCGGAACCGCCAAGGCAGAAAAAATCAACGCAGCCATAGCTGAAGCTGTAGAAGAACTGGGCTTGGGAATGGGAGTAGGAAGCCAGAGAGTAGCACTTGAAGACAAAAGCCTTGAAAAAACGTTTTCTATTGCTAGAAAAAAAGCTCCTTCCGCCTTCCTAGCTGCAAACATCGGCGGCATACAGCTCGTTAACGGTTACAAACTAAAAGAAGTGGAAAAAGCCATCAAAATGATAGACGCCGACGCCATAGTAATACATCTAAACCCTTTACAGGAAGCTGTGCAACCCGAAGGACAAACAAACTTCAAAGGAGTCCTTCGAGAAATCAGCGAAATCGCAAAGGAGCTTGACAAACCATTAATCGCCAAGGAAACAGGAGGAGGGATATCCTTGGAAGATGCAGAAAAACTTGAAAAGGCTGGTGTCAAAGGCATCGACGTAAGCGGCGCAGGAGGGACAAGCTGGGCAGCCGTTGAGTATTACCGCGCCAACGGAAGAGACCGTGCTTTCCAGCGTAGACTTGGCGACGCCTTTTGGGACTGGGGTATTCCTACAGCGGCAAGCCTCATCGAAGTCTCTCAAGCAGTTCGCATACCTGTAATAGCGTCAGGAGGATTGCGTAATGGCGTGGAGCTGGCGAAAGCCCTTGCTCTAGGCGCCAGTCTCACAAGCCTTTCGCAACCAGTTTTAGAGGTAGCCGTGAAAGGCACTAGGGAAACAGTATCTCTTCTTACCCTTTTGCTAGAAGAATTGAAAAACACCATGTTTCTGGTTGGAGCAGAATCCACAGCAAACCTTTCAGAAACCCCGATCGTGATCGTAGGAAAGACAGCAGAGTGGTTAAGATCTAGAGAAGTAAACATAGATAGTTTTGCGCGAAGAGGAAGAAACTAAAAATGTTAAACATAGAAAGATTTCTAGAAGAAAAAGCGCCGCTGGTAGACAAGACCATTGAAAAGTACATACCGAGAAAATTCTCTAAGAACTCCATTCTGTTCAAGATTAACACGCCAAGATATGCATACAACCTTGAGGCTTTGAACAAGGCGATCGCAGAGCCCATTTGGGAATTTCTGGATAGAGGTGGAAAAAGATGGCGTCCAGCACTGTTTCTTATGATATGCGAAGCCTTGGGCGCAAACTCTGAAAAATTGGTGGATTTTGCCATAATTCCCGAAGTAATCCACAACGGCACACTCATGGTTGATGACATAGAAGACGCTTCAGAACTTAGAAGAGGAAAGCCATGCACATACAGACTATTCGGGATAGATATTGCAATAAATGCTGGGAACGCTATGTACTATCTTCCGCTTCTCCCCCTAATTGAAAACAAGCCCCAAATGCCAGCAGATAAGCTGCAGCGAATCTACGAAATTTATGTGCAGGAAATGATTAATTTAAGTCTTGGGCAGGCGATGGATATCGCTTGGCACCGAGGAATAGCGCATGCTGATGAAATAGGTGAAAAAGACTACTTGCAGATGTGTGCCTACAAGACAGGGACTTTGGCGCGGATGGCAGCTAAAATCGCCGCTGTGTTAGCAGATGCTGATAACAAACTTGTCGAGAAACTAGGGCGCTTCGCGGAAAGCATCGGTGTAGCCTTCCAGATGCAAGATGACATACTGGATTTAACAAGCACTGAGTTCACGAAAAAGAAAGGCGGCAGAGGAAAGGATATAACGGAAGGAAAGCGCAGCCTTATGGTTATCCATACGTTGAAGAAAGCGCAACCTCTAGACCGGAAAAAGCTGATAGAGATACTGAACATGCACACTTCAAGCCAGAAGCTAAGAGATGAAGCTATTTCAATAATGGAAAAATATGGATCAATCGAATACGTAAAAAGACTAGCTGAAAGCATGGTAAACGAAAGCTGGAGTGAAGTGGAGAAACTTCTTCCTTCAGCGGAAGCAAGACAAAAGCTAGCAGCCTTTGCAGAATTCTTAGTTGAAAGAAAAATCTAGAACCTAGCAAATGGAGAATAGATGTTTGACACTGGATGACATGGATCTCAGGGAGCTTATACGCAAAATTGCCTTGTTAAACGCGGTTAAACATGACGGCAAAGCGCAGGCTAGCCCAGTTATTGGCAAGATTCTAGGCGAAAAAGCAGAGCTCAGAACCAAAGTTAAAGAAGCAACCGCTCTAGTTAACAGTGTCATACGAGAAGTTAACAGTTTATCCCTTGATGAGCAAAAACGTATCGTAGAAGAAAAATGGCCTGAGGCCCTTGTGAAGGAGAAGGTTGAAGAGGAGAAGCATCTTCCGCCTTTGCCTAACGTGGAAAAGTATCCAATGGTTGTGACGCGGTTTTCGCCGAATCCTGACTGCGTTATACATCTCGGTTCAGCTAGGGCGATCATTCTTTGTTACGAGTATGCAAAAATGTATCGTGGAAAATTCATAGTCCGCTTCGAGGATACAGACCCGAAGGTAAAGCGGCCAGTCTTGGCGTTCTATGATCGAATAAGAGAGGATCTAGCTTGGTTGGGATGCAAACCTGATGAGGAATATATTCAAAGTGATCGCATTCCGATCTACTACGAATATGCAGAGAAAATGCTGGCAGATGGAAATGCATATGTCTGTACATGCGAATCTGAGATTTTTCGCAAAAGGATTTTGCAGAATAAGCCCTGTAACTGCCGCATTCAACCTCCAGAAAAACATCTTGCAAGATGGCAACGTATGCTTGCAGGCGACTTTAAGCAGGGAGAAGTCGTAGTTCGTGTAAAAACAGATTTGAACCATCCGAATCCCGCGGTTCGAGACTGGCCTGCGCTAAGGTTGATCGACATTGAGAAGTATCCGCATCCCCGCGTTGGAACAAAATATCGTGTATGGCCGCTTTACAACTTGGCATGCGGCGTGGATGACCACTTGATGGGCGTGTCTCACATAATCCGAGGGAAAGAGCATCTAACTAACCAAGTGCGCCAAGAATACATGTATCGCCATCTGGGATGGAAGTATCCCGATGCAATACACTACGGTAGACTAAAAATTACTGGAGCTATATTAAGCAAGTCAAAGATTGTTCAAGGAATGCGGGAAGGGCTTTACAACGACTGGGATGACCCTCGTCTAGCCACTTTTGCTGCTCTAAGAAGGAGAGGTTTCTTGCCTGCCGCTATAAAAAAGATGATAATTGACGTTGGACCGAAAACTTCAGATGTGACCTTAAGCTGGGAAAATCTAAACGCTTACAACCGTAAGATTCTGGATCCCACCAGCGATCGCTATTTCTTTGTGCAGGAACCAATAGAATTAACAGTCAAAGATATTCCAAGAAAATTCACTGTAAGTCTTCGTCTTCACCCCGAACATCCGGAAAGAGGATCAAGAGAGTACTCGATAGCGCCTGAAGGAGAGGAAGGCCTTGCGAGATTCTGGGTTGCACGAAGGGATATAGATGCCTCAAAAATTGGCACTACAATCCGACTTATGGAGCTGTTCAACATCAACATCAGAAAGGCAAACGTATACTCTGCAGAAGCATCTTTCTCAAGTGAATCCTACGAGGACGCAAAAAAGGCCAAAGCTCAGCTAATACACTGGGTACCTGTAGGCGAAGACATGCCCTGCAACATCATTATGCCGGACGCAACAGTTGTAGAAGGAATAGCTGAAAAAGCTTGCTTGCGACTAAAACCCGGCGACATAATACAATTTGAAAGGTTCGGCTTCGTGAGGATAGACCGTGGAAACGGGAAAATAGTAGCTTACTACTCTCAAAAGTGAAGGTGAAAAGGCATGCGCAAACAAAATAACATAATCGTCTGGCCAGCTTACTTCGACCTAACTAAGACAAGGAAAAATGGTCGACGCATCCCTAAAAGCCTAGCTGTGCCGGCTCCAACTATACTAGAGGTGCAGAACGCCGTCCAAAAGCTTGGCTTGAAACACGAGCTGCGATCAGACGTAGCATATGCAAAGACACCATGGTCTAAGACAGGGATGCTTCTCGTAGCGAAGACCGAGTCCAAGGAGAAGACGATTTTCGAGATCGCTAAACAATTATTAAAGAACAGAAGCGCCACACAGTCTCAGCAGGAAAAAAAGCATTAGCTTTCTTCTTTGCCCACGAGAATCGCGTTTATCACTCCATCTTGCCCGGGTCTCGAAGTAACCCTTGCTGGTCCCAGAGAGGTCTCTATGATGGCGCCTTTGGTTATTACTCCTCGGCGGTCATAGTCAATGTTGGCTGGGTTCTTAACCACCCTTACTATTTCCACTTTCTCCGTTTTGCCGCTTTTGACATCGGTTACGCACGCATACTTTTCGCTGAGAATCTTGCTTTTCCTTGTGTTGCCTCTTCCCTTTACGACTTTGCGTTTTGTCTCGCCAAGCGTAGTCTCTACTGCAAAAGAGCCTTTCTCGAACTTCCTTTTTTTACGGTAAGCTCGCTTTCTGCCTCCTGAAGGCTTTTTCTTGCGCAGTGCTCCATGCCATACGGACAATGCTATTTCTCCTTAACAATGAACAGCGAAATGCTCAATACCAGAGTTTTCCATATAAACCTATCCTTTCACATTTTCTTCTTGCATTTGGCTTTCTGCTTCCCCGAAAATCTGTTTAAGCTCTTTCTTCATGGTTGATGTTTCTTGGCTCAAGCCAAAATAGTCTGCAAAATACTCGGTTGTCTTGAGGACAATTGAGCGGCCGCTTCTTTCACCGGCAACCAAGTTCATCTCTTTCAGCATTTTAATGTGTCCGTATGCATGATGCCCTCGTACATCGATGACTCTTTTCTGAGAGACTGGTTGCCTGTAAGCTATGTAAGACAGCGTCTTAAGCGGACCAGTAGAAAGCAGAGGTCTATTAACAAGTTTTCTAACCAATGGGGTGTAATCTGCTTTAAGCTGCAATACGTATCTTTCATCTTTCAGCTCCAGAATCTCCAAAGCCAAGTTTCTCTGGGCATATTCTTGCATAAGCACTTTAACGGTTTTCTGGGCGCGCTTTTTTGAGCGTGTCTTCAAAACTGAGCATAACTCATTTACGTCAAGGGGTCGTCCCGCGACATACAATGCAGCTTCAACTAGGGCTAAATCCTGTTTTGCCCTGTCTGTGGCACGCTCGTCATGTGAGTTAGCTTCCTTACTGGACACTTGTCTTTCGGCTCTCAGCAAGGTTCAAATCTCCAATAGTGATGTATATCTCTTCGCTCTCCTCATCCTGCCATAGGTTCACTTTTCCTTCCTGTGCCAGAAAAAGGAGAGTTATAAAAGTGCGAATGGCTGCAAGTCTAAGTGACCCTTTTATCAATGTGGAAAACTCTACGATTCCTGTTCCCTTAACCATTTCTACAAGAGTAGCATGAAGCTTTTCCATCTCCACCTCAATTTCCATCATAAAAACATCAAGTTTCGACATAATCTCCGAAGCAGTAGGAAGAATGGGCTCCTGAACTATGACCGGAGGGCGCAACAGATTTTCACTTTTAAGGACGTCATCTAATACTTCAAGTAGATGTCGAATAGTTGTTGAAGTTAGCTCATGTCTAAGCGGTAGGAAAAGAGGGGGTGGAACGAAATCCTGCGGAGACTTTGGCAGTGGAGGTTCCTCTAGTTTGAGTAGCAGTTTAGATTTCATCAAAAATATCAATGCTGAAGAATCAAGCGCCACTCCTGAAGCTCTGAAATCAATCTTTCCAGTCTTATTCATCTCCTCGAGAAATGAAGTAAGCAAGTAAGCTATGTTCACTTTCCAAGGTGTAAGTTTCTCAAGCTTGTGAAATTCAAACAAGATATTCCATGGCGGATGCAAATAAAATGGTTTTTTAAGGGTCAGCGACGTCATCTAAGCTGGCACCTCTAGAAATTTGGCCGAAATAACACTCGAGACCCCGTTGCGTCCGTACACGCCATAGACTTTTTGTGCCTTATTCACCATTTCGGGTTTCAAAGTAATAACTATAAACTGTGTTTTCTCTGATTCTTCCAAGAGAAGATCCGCTAGTTTTGAGACATGGAACGCATCCAAGTGTGCATCTATCTCATCAAGCACATAGAACGATGCAGGTGTAAACTCTTTCAAGGCAAAAAGAAACGCGACAGCTGATACCGAGCGTTCACCACCGCTTGCTCCGCTTACTACGATTGAAGGTTTGCTTGGAAACTGAACAATCATGTCGATTCCGCCGGCAAACGGCTCATCAATATTCTCAAGCTTGAGCGTCGCGTTTCCTCCACCAGTTACTTTTGCAAAATATGTTTGAAGATTTGAGTTAATCTTGTTGAATGCTTCCATGAACACATTGCGTTTTTTGCGGTCGATTTCGTCCATGAACTGTATTATGGCTTGTTTTTCTTTTTCTAGCTCGTTCATTCTCATTGAAAGTTCCTTGTATCTTGAGATCTGTTCTGCGTAATGGGATAGTGCAAGCTGGTTTACAGCGCCGATTCTTTCAATTTCGAACTGCATCATTTTAATTGATGTTTCAGCTTCCTCAAGCTGTTTCTCCGTTACTTGCAAGGGCTGCTCATAACCCAGCATTCTCAACTGGTTTTTATGCTGCTCAAACTGAATCAGTGAGGTTTGGATGCTAAGCTGAAGCTGATTAAGCAAGCGATCTGTCTGCTCATATTCAGCATCAAGTTTGCGAAGCTCCCTATCGATATCATCTATTTGGGCAGTGAATTTCTTGGCGCCTTCTCTTGCTGAGAGAACACTTTTTGAGAGTTCTACACGCATTTTTTCCAGTTCTGCTAGCTCGTTTTTTAGGGACTCTCTTTCTTTTAGTGCATCTTCCACTTCCTTCTCTACTTTTCTTTGTTGTTGTTCAACTTTGCCCAGCTGGATCTTCGCATTTTTGTAGCCGATTCTTAGAACATTATCAAACTGCGATTGAAGCGTTGAAAGCTCTGTTTGTACAGTGCCAAGTTTCTG
>JAGTQT010000092.1 GCA_018396615.1 Candidatus Bathyarchaeota archaeon | reverse complement strand
AGCCCTAGAAATGACACCAGTCATTGACGGAAGAGAACAAGACACCGAACTCGTCTACATAGGCAACATCCCAGTAATGCTCAAATCAAAACTCTGCTTCCTCTCACAACTCTCAAGAGAAGAACTCATGGCAGCAGGCGAAGACCCAGACGACCCAGGTGGCTACTTCGTAGTCAACGGCTCAGAACGCGTAATCGTAGCCATGGAAGACCTCGCCCCCAACCGCGTAATCATAGACATGGACGAAAAAGGAGCCGCACCAGTATACCAAGCAAAAATATTCTCCACAACCGTTGGCTTCAGAGCAAGAATAGAACTCAAACTCAAACCAGACAACGCCATATACATATCCATCCCCGGAGTTCCCTCCGAGCTTCCATTCATCGTGGTGATGCACGCTCTAGGACTGGAATCAGACAAGGAGATAGCTGAAGCAATCTCTCTGGAAAAAGACATACAGAGAGCACTAGAATTCTCATTTGAGAAAGCTCTAGGAGTAGAAACAGCCAAAGACGCAATACTCTTCATAGGCAACCGCGTAGCCCACGGACAAGTAGAAGAATACCGCATCCAAAAAGCAGAAACCGCCATCGACAAAAACTTCCTTCCACACATCGGCAGAACCGCTGAAAGCCGCAGAGACAAAGCACTATTCTTAGGCGAAATGGCCTGCAGAGTAATCGAACTAAAACTCGGCAGAAGACAAACAGACGACAAAGACCACTTCAAAAACAAAAGACTAAGACTCGCAGGCCCACTGCTCGCAGACCTCTTCAGAATCGCCTTCAGAAACCTCACAAGAGACATAAAATACCAGCTTGAACGCATAGGCGTCAAAGGACCAGTAATAACCGTATCCGCAGCCGTCCGACCTGGAATAATCTCAGAAAGATTCCAACACTCACTAGCAACTGGCAACTGGGGAAGAGGAAGAGTCGGCGTAACCCAGCTTCTAGACAGAACCAACCACATCTCAACCCTAAGCCACCTACGCCGACTACAATCGCCTCTAAGCAGAAGCCAACCAAACTTTGAAGCAAGAGACCTACACCCAACCCACTGGGGACGACTTTGCCCAAATGAAACGCCAGAAGGCTCAAACTGTGGACTCGTGAAAAACCTCGCGCTGTCTGCTTGCATATCGGTCGGTGTAAACCCAGATAAAATCAAGCAAACCATTTTTAGTATGGGTGTTGTGTCAATTTACGACGCCAACGAGGCTCTCAAGCTCTCAGGCGCCAAAGTTTTCGTTGACGGCAACATCGTTGGCTACTGTAACTCTCCAAGAGAGCTTGCGCAGGAGTTCAGACAGAGGCGAAGAAGAGGAGAAATCTCAACCGAAGCCAACATAGCCTACTTTTCCAAGGAGTTCAGCGAAAGAGAAGAAATCTATGTTAACTGTGATGAAGGACGTGTCAGACGACCATTAATAATAGTTGAAAATGGCTCTCCGAAACTTCAGCCTGAACATGTTCAGAAAATAGGTTCTGGCGAATGGTCGTGGGAAGACCTTGTAAAAAATGGTATAATCGAGTACCTCGACGCTGAAGAAGAAGAGAATGCATACATCGCATTAAAAATGAGCGAAGTAGCACCAGAACACACTCATCTCGAAATTGCAACGTACACAATACTCGGGATATGTGCATCTACGATACCCTACGCCGAGCACAACCAGTCACCCAGAAACTCATATCAAGCAGCAATGGCGAAACAAGCCCTCGGAGTTTACGCAACCAACTACCAGCAACGAGTAGACTCAAGATCACATACACTGCACTATCCACAAGTGCCTCTAGTTGATACAGCTTTAATGGAGACAATGGGCTATAACCTACGCCCATCTGGACAAAACTGCGTAGTTGCCGTGTTATCCTTCGAAGGCTACAACATGGAAGACGCCATAGTCTTCAACAAAGCCTCAATAGAAAGAGGCTTAGCGCGATCAACATTTTACAGAATCTACGAGGCTGAATGCCGCCAGTACCTCGGTGGGCTCAAGGACAAATTCACGCTGCCAGAGCCTGGAACACGCGGCTACAGAGGCGAACAATACTATAGACTGCTTGAGCCAGACGGCATAATCGGTCTAGAGGCAAGCGTCACAGGCGGCGACGTTCTTATAGGAAGAATAAGCCCACCAAGATTCCTTGAAGAGTACAAGGAGTTCGAAGTGAAAGGGCCCTCTATGCGGGACACTTCCACGGATATGCGTCCCTCAGAAATAGGAATAGTTGACGCAATCTTTATCACCCAGTCAGGTGAAGGAAGCAAACTCGTAAAGGTCAGAGTGCGAGACCAGCGGATTCCAGAGCTCGGAGACAAATTTGCATCCCGTCACGGACAGAAAGGTGTTATAGGTCTTATCGTTCCGCAGGAAGATATGCCCTTCACCGAGGACGGCATAGTTCCAGACATAATAGTTAATCCACATGCCATCCCCTCAAGAATGACTGTGGGGCAGTTCATCGAGTCGCTAGCAGGAAAAACCGCGTCGGTCAGAGGAAAGACCGTTGACGGAACACCTTTCTCCAACGAATCTTCCACAGAGCTTAGGAAAGCTCTTGTAAAACTTGGTTTCAGTCACACCGGCAGCGAAGTCTTCTACAGCGGCGTTACTGGGCAGAAATTCGTTGCTAACATATATGTTGGTGTTGTCTACTATCAGAAGCTTCATCACATGGTTGCAGACAAAATCCACGCACGAGCAAGAGGACAAGTGCAAATGTTAACGAGGCAGCCGACAGAGGGAAGAGCCAGAGGTGGCGGTTTGCGGTTCGGTGAAATGGAGCGGGACTGCTTGATCGGACACGGCGCAGCACTGCTTCTACGCGACAGACTTCTTGAGGAATCTGACAAATACACATTGTATATCTGCGAAAACTGCGGTTTTATTGCGTATTATGACATGAAGCAGAGAAAATATGTGTGCAAGCTCTGCGAAGACAAAGCCAAAATTTCTCCAGTTATAGTTTCCTACGCTTTTAAGCTACTCCTTCAGGAGCTGATGAGCCTATGTATAGCGCCGCAATTGAGATTAAAGGAGAAGGCTTGACATGGCTACAGAAGAAATAATACATAAAGTTGTTGATGGCATACACTTCGGATTATTCTCGCCACAGGATGTGCGCAAGCTTTCAGTTGTTGAAATTCAAACACCAGATACATACGATGAGGACGGCGCCCCTATTACTGCTGGGCTAATGGATGGCAGACTTGGGACGCTTGAGCCGAGGCAGAGATGTAAAACATGCGGCAATACAGCGGTGCGTTGTCCCGGACATTTCGGCCACATAGAGCTTGCTGTGCCGATAATCCATATCGAGTTCACTAAGATTATACACGACCTTCTTCGAACTACGTGTCGAAACTGTGGCCGCGTCTTGCTGCAGGACGAGAGTATAAAGCGACTTCGAGCCAGAATTGATAAGTCGCGCCAGCTTCTAGGCATGGTTCCAGACGAAATCCACAAGGCAGTTGTTCAGGAGACAAAGACTAAGCAGTGCCCTCACTGTGGTGCTGTTCAGTACAAGATCATTTTCGAGAAACCTACCAAATTCAGCGAGCAGATTCCTGAAAGCGGCGCCGAGCCACTGACACCAAGCATGATTCGAGAAAGGCTGGAACGCATATCAGACGAGGATCTTGAGATACTTGGATTTAACCCAAAGACGGCTCGCCCAGAATGGATGGTTCTGCAAGCCCTACCAGTTCCTCCTGTCTATGTGCGCCCTTCAATAACGTTGGAGTCTGGCATCCGTTCAGAAGATGACTTGACGCACAAGCTTGTAGACATAATCCGCATTAATCAGCGACTTAGAGAGAACATGGATGCAGGAGCACCCACACTTATTATTCAAGACCTATCCGAGCTTTTACAGTACCACGTGACAACGTACTTTAACAATGAAGCCTCCGGCATCCCACCGGCGAGACATCGTTCAGGCAGAGCGCTTAAGACACTTTCGCAGCGGCTGAAAGGAAAGGAAGGAAGATTTCGAAGCAACCTTTCCGGAAAACGAGTAGACTTCTCAGCGCGCACAGTGGTTTCACCTGACCCTAACCTTGACATAAACGAGGTTGGCGTTCCATTGGAAGTTGCGATGCGTCTCTCGGTGCCTGAAAAGGTTACAGAATGGAACATTGAAGAAATGCGCCAGCTAGTGGCTAACGGCCCTGAAAAATATCCCGGCGCGCTTTACATTATCCGACCGGACGGCAAGCGCATAAGGCTCGAGTTTGTTATTGACAGACAAAAGATCGCCGAAGCCGTCGAGCCAGGCTTTGTTGTTGAGAGACACCTTAGAAACGGTGATATTGCTATCTTCAACCGTCAGCCCTCTTTGCACCGTATGTCAATAATGGCACATTATGTTCGCGTTTTGCCTTTCAAGACGTTTAGGCTGCATCTTTGCGTCTGTCCGCCATACAACGCCGACTTTGACGGGGACGAAATGAACCTTCACGTTCCTCAAAGTGAGGAGGCGAGAACTGAGGCGCTTCTGTTGATGCAGGTGCAAGATCAGATTCTTTCTCCACGTTTTGGTGGGCCGATTATAGGGGCTATTCGCGACTTTATAACTTCTGCATATCTTTTCACTCGAAAGCAGAGTTACCTTACCCAAAGCGAAGTCTACAGGCTACTGTTGGGTGCGGGTTATGAGGGAGAGATTCCGCCACCTAAAGTTAAGGAGCCGCAGCCTCTTTGGACAGGTAAGCAGATTTTCAGCCTGTTTCTGCCCAAAAACATGAATTATGTTCTGAAGGCAAGCATTTGTCAGGGGTGTGTAAAATGCCTTGAAGAGGGCTGTCCACATGACGCATACGTCACCGTTCGAAATGGCGAGCTGATCACAGGAGTCATTGACAGGCGTTCAATAGGCGCCGAACAATCAGAAAGCCTTCTCCACCGAATCATCAAAGATTACGGCGCCCAAGCTGGAAGAGATTTCCTTAACAAGGTGACGAGGCTTCTGAAGCTCTTCATATCGATGCGAGGCTTCACGTACTCGTATGACGAACTTGTTCTTTCTCCGAGAGCTGAAGAGCGAATAAGCAAAACTATGGAAAAAATCGAGAAAAAGATAGAGGAACTTGTAGAGAGCTATCGCAAAGGCACGCTTCAAAGATTGCCGGGGCAGACGCTTGAAGACTCTTTTGAAATTTATGTTATGAACGAGCTTGCCAAAGCACGAGATGAATCTGGAAAAATCGCTGACGAAGATCTGACGTTGGAAAACTCTGGCATACTTATGACGCGCACAGGCGCAAGGG
>JAGTQT010000090.1 GCA_018396615.1 Candidatus Bathyarchaeota archaeon | reverse complement strand
GAAGCTTTTTTCTTTGGGGATGCCTACGCGGCTGTGTCTTTCGAAGGATTTGAAGACGCCTTCTTTGAATGCTTGCTGTACGGTTGGGTCTTCTGGGTCTGGGATTACTATATAGCCTCTTTTCTTCAGCATGATCGCTCTGTCTAGGTCTCTTACTCGGACTTCTCCGCCGATGGCTTTGGCGCCTTGCCCCCATTTTCGTTCGATTACGTTTACTTCTAGCTTTGATATTGCGTAGACGTCGACGCCTAGTCTCTGGTCTTCAACATTGGTTTGCACTGCTATTTCGCCATATTTTCCGTCCCAGAACTTTCTGAAGAGGTCTACTCTCCGTTTGAGTTCCTTCGAGTATGTTACTTTGCCGTTTGTGATTTGCGCTTCTGGGTCCATGCCGCAGACGTTTTCCCCGACGATTACTGATGCACCTGAAAGAGCTGAGCCTATTGCTAAGCCTTCCCAGTTTAGTCTGGCTACGTCGGTTGAGCCGAAGGCGCCGCAGAGAACGGGGACTTTTAGTGGGATGCCTCCGACTTTGGTTTCTGTGCTTGCGTTAGGGAACGTGGCTAGGTCAGAGTTTTCCTCAATGCCTAAAGCTTCAAAAAGTCCTGCTTGAATGTTGAAGTGTGACCAGTCTAGCCCAAAGTCTTTGAGGGCTCCTGCGGTGCTGAAGCCGAATTGGACTGGTTCTGGGTAGAGTGCTTCTCTTCCTCTGAAGGCTGAGAGGCTGATTTCGCATAGGACGGGGCAGTCTCGGATGCATATGGGGCACATTCCGCTTGTTGGGCTGGTGTCTTTGACTCTGGTTGTTGTTCCGCATGTTGATTTTCCGTTTAGATATGCGCTGTTTTTATGTACACGTTCGCTCATTTTCCGTCTACTCCTTTACGTTTGTAAAGATTTAGAATGCTAGGTTTGAGGATATCGTAATTTAAACATTACTTTAAAATGTCCGAAAAATGAACATTTATGAACATGTTAGCATGGCTGAATAGCCGTCCAAAACTCTGTAGGGTCAGCGCGGATTGGTATTGCCATAGTCCTAGAAGCGGAACTCCCATCACGTTCTCTGTTAAAATACTGTGCAGTGTTCCTGCTCTCGGCTTTCAGACATGTATGCTAGGCAATTCAGATTATACATCAAAGTGGCAGAGTATCAGTTTCTACAAGTCTTAAGGCGAGCAGTTAGATTTGACAAGCAGCTCAGCTGCTTTGTGCTTAATAGAGTTAGATACATTTAAATCGCAACCCTCTAGATCATTCTTTGGAAGTGTGAACTACGAGTTTACAGATAGCCGGTTTAATGGATAAAGCTCTGGCGCATGCTGCCAAGCTTGGAGTAAGATTTGCATATGGCGAAATAGCAGTGCAGTGTTCCTGCTCTCGGCTTTCAGACATGTATGCTAGGCAATTCAGATTATACATCAAAGTGGCAGAGTATCAGTTTCTACAAGTCTTAAGGCGAGCAGTTAGATTTGACAAGCAGCTCAGCTGCTTTGTGCTTAATAGAGTTAGATACATTTAAATCGCAACCCTCTAGATCATTCTTTGGAAGTGTGAACTACGAGTTTACAGATAGCCGGTTTAATGGATAAAGCTCTGGCGCATGCTGCCAAGCTTGGAGTAAGATTTGCTGAAGTTAAAGGCGAGGACACTTTGACGTGGCAGATAGAAGCCGTCAACAAGGAAGTCCGCAAGGTTTCCTCAATTCGCAACATCGGGATCGGAGTAAGAGTTTACCGCGAAAAAGGAAGCGGTTTTTCTTTCTCGAACGTTCTTGATGAAGAAAGCGTTTTCAAGACTGTTGAAACTGCATTTAAAATTGCAAAGGCGTCCTCAAAGCGCACGCTAATGAGCTTCAAGCTTGCAGAAGTCAAACCCATTGAAGAAAAAAAGCGCACCAGCACGGAGAAGCATCCGCGAGAAGTTTCACTTGACGAAAAGAAGGACCTCTGCCTAAGACAATGCCAGGCAGCAATGGAAACAAGCAAACAGATAGCCAACGTTACTAGCATGTTCGGCGAATATCATGGCTCCATCTGGTATGCTAACAGCGAAGGAACCAAAGTTTCCCACGAGCCCTTGCTTATAGGTCTAAGAAACATCTGCGTAGCAAAGAAAGGCAGCGTTATCACTGACGCATGGGACAGCCACGGTGGCAGCGTCGGGCTCGGAACGTTCGAAGAACAATCACATACACCTGAAGCATTGGCCGAAAACGCGGCTAAGTGGGCCGTGGAAAAGCTGAAGGCAAAACCTGCGCCGGCAGGACGGTTTGACGCTTTTATTGATCCAAGGCTGGCGGGAGTGTTGGCTCACGAGTCTTTCGGCCATCTATCAGAGGGCGATTTTGTAGTCATCGGTTCCTCGCCTTTGGCAGGCAAGATCAATCAGATGCTTGGAACCGAGACTGTCACAATCGTTGATGAGGGCACACCAAAAGGCAGAGGCTACACAATGTTTTTTGATGATGAAGGGGTTCCATGTGAGCGCGTCGAGATTCTAAAGAACGGTGTCCTCCAGCGTTATCTTCACAGTCGGACAACAGCCTACGCGTTGAAAATGAAGCCTACTGGAAACGCGCGGAGCCAAGACTATTCTTTTGAGCCGATAGTAAGGATGAGAAACACGTTTTTTGAATCGGGCGACTGGAAGCCTGAAGAAGCATTAAGAGAAATCAAGCATGGGATATACGCGGTCAGTACGGCTGGCGGGCAAGTTGATGGCACGGGAACTTTTCTGTTCAAGGCGGTGAGAGGATACATGGTTGAAAACGGCGAGCTGAAACAGCCGTTGCGAGATGTGGCGCTCACTGGAAATATTCTCCAGCTTCTCAAAAACGTTGATGCAGTATGCAACGATCTGGAGCTGTCAGCTTCACCTTTCGGAGGTTGCGGAAAATTGGATCAAAGAGCCTTCGTAGGACTCGGTGGACCGCATCTGAGAGTAAAAGACGTTTTGTTCGGAGGTGCAGCCTAGGATGACAGATTTGCTTGAACTTGGAAAGAAAGCCGCTGAAGTCGCCCAAAAACTTGGTGCCGATGAGGCTGAAGTATTCCTTTGCACCGAAAAACATGTTAACATAAAATTTGTCGGAGGAATTTTCGCATCCCGCAGCGGTGCAGTAAAAGGGCTCAAGGGCACGTTCGCCAGAATAGCTGAGCCATGGATCAAGAAGAAAGGCGTACCCTTTATGAACAGCGGCGTCAGAGCAGGCGTCGGCGTTAGAGCAATAGTTGATAAGGCGATGGGATTTGCCAGTGTTTCAAGCCTTGAAGAGAAGAAGGTTATTGAAACAGTTGAGGAAGCAGTCAAAATAGCCAAAATCAGGCCGCCTGATCCCAACTGGGTGGCTCTGCCAGAGCCTGAAAAGCCTTTGAGCGGAGGCGGAGTCTACGACAAAAGAATCGCCGACATGAGCGTGGAGGAACTGCTGAACATTAGTGCTGACTGCTGTATTTGGGGCGGAGATTTTGACAAGCGAATCGTGCAGACCATGTCGATGGTTTTAGCCGTCTCTGCTAGCTTTTGCACAATAAACACGAGGGGCGTAGAAGCCTATGACGAAAAAACCTTGTTCTCGGTTTTTATGGATTTTAAAGCAAAGCGCAACGACGAGGAAGTCTCAGCCGGCGAAAGCGTGCATTCAAGACGGTTTATTGAAAACCTGCAGCCGATCGTGGAAAACACGGCGCGAAAGGCAATTGAAGGCTTAGGAAGGAAGCCTTTACTTGAAAAATACACAGGGCCAGTTGTTTTCGAAAATACCAGTTGGGCTGACCTGTTTTCCTCAATTTTTCCCAGCGGCGTCTCCGCCTTCAACGTTCAAGAAAACCGCTCGGTCTATAGAGGAAAGATGGGACAGCAGGTTGCAGGCACCGAGGTCACAATAGTTGATGATGGAACCCTTCCAGATGGAGTGGATACTGCAAAAGTGGACGATGAAGGAGTCCCCAAGCAGAAAACGCCCATACTCGAGAAGGGGGTTCTTCAAGGATTTCTGTATGACAATTACTCTGCGAAACGCGAAAACGCCAGAAGCACCGGAAGCGCAAGCCGGCAAAGAGCGTTTGGTTCAGCTACATATGCAAATCAACCCATGATAAGACCCACAAACCTCACGTTTGCATCGGGCAAGCACACCTTGCGGGAGCTCATCAGCGAGCTTGGAGAAGGCGTGCTTGTTAAAGGTTTCTTAATAGGATCCTCGCACTCCAATGTCGTGACCGGCGACTTTTCCGTAACCGCGGGAACAGCTTTCAAAATAGAAAAAGGCGACGTAGCCTACCCGCTTAAGCCTTGCACGGTTGCCGGAAACCTCTATGAGTCATTGAACTCTGTAATCTCGGTGGGGAACGATTTGAAGTATCTTCAAAATGTCCTATGCCCCTCGGTTATCGTGGATAAAATCGTTGTGTCAACCTAAAGCTATCCGAGAAATTGCCTGCTGAACAGCGTTGGAAGTATCTTTAAGCACAGCAGCCGTTGCGGACGCTGAAGATGGAACAATATAGATTGCAAAGTAATGGTCGGTCTTACAGGATCTTAATTTCCTGTCCTGTTACTATGTACTCGTGACGCTGAAAAGTTTGGGGATCATAGCGCCACCCTGCTTTCTTAACTTCAAGGAATCTTTTCGAATCTTGCCTAGAAAGCTCTATGACCACTTGAGTGATGTGCTCAATAAGCGCACAGAACTCTTTTGGATGTGCATTCTTGGCAATAGTCCACAGCGCCAAAGTATTGTAAGCGTAGAGTGCGGGGCAGACATGGCTGAAAAATGTTTTTACTGTTTCATGTCCCCAAATGTGCTCCATCAGCGAGAGGCTGTTAAAAACAAGTCTCGTGCCAGGTGTAACGAACTCTCTTTCGATTCTGCCGAAGAATCTGTGAAATTGCTCTGGGTCTTTGGAGCTTGGAACTTTTTTCATCCAAGCTGGCGCTTTATCATAGAAATCGCTGAAAATCAGTTCTCCTTGGCCTAGCGACTCCGAGAAGCAGTCTAGAACAAGAAACTTGCTCTCTCCTCCTTCAGGTAAGCTTTCAATCAGAGGCGCAAGCTGCGCTATTAGCGCCTGAGGTGGATATATAAAGTCTAGGTATATGGCTTGATTTCCTTCGAGAATCCCTTGTTTGATGAATGCATAGACGAATTCTTTGGCGAGCGTGCCTGACTCTATTTCTAGTAGAACGTTTTCGCCTAGATAAAGTCCTCCGCCTAGCACTTTATCAAGGGTTTTTATGCCTGTTGATGACATCTGTTTTTCGTTTTTCTTCATTGGCGAATCCATGCTTGTTGACTGAGGCTTGGCATAAAAATGTTTAGGTGTGTTTCGAAGTGTTCAGCTGTGTACACTATGTACATAAGGTTTCTATATTTGAACACGGCCTTAGTTACTCTCTGCAAAAATGGAGTTGAAACAAAAAATGTTGACAACAATTGAACTTTCAGGACGAGAACTTGGGCTTATCAAGTTGATGGCTGACTTTTTCGTGGAAAAGCCTGAGCTAACAGCAAAGATCGAGAGCTACACAACCGCGCACTATGCGTTGATGAGCACCTACTCTGAAAACTTTGGCCTCTCTATAGAAGATGCTTGGAAGACATTTGAAGAACTTGAAAGAAAGATCAACGAAGTAAAGTATGTTCAAGTGGAGGCGCCTTACCCTCTTAAGAGGTGGTCTTCGCTTTCTGATGAGGAACTTAACATGCTTCGCGTCTTGGTTGACTACTTCTCAG
>JAGTQT010000091.1 GCA_018396615.1 Candidatus Bathyarchaeota archaeon | reverse complement strand
TTGGAGAACCAAGCGAGTCTCTCAGCTATTTTTTCATCAAATACCTGCCTAACTTTTTTTAGAAGCTTTTCTTTGCTCAAGTCTTCCTGCAACACGATCTTCGCCAGTCCAAGCTTCATGGCTTGCGCCGCATTACTCAACTGTTCCGTATGGCTTGGTGTAGGCACCAGTATCATAGGCTTTCCATAACACATGCACTGTGTCATCGTCCCATGCCCCGCTCTAGCCACAACAAGATCACAAGCCTTCAAATATTCAAAACGATTGGGAACCCAACTATAAACAGTAACATTCTGGTGATGAAACTGCTTGCGGGTCTCGCTTGGTTCTCCAAGAGACATGACGACCTCGTAGTCTTCTGGAAATTCCAAGAGAATCTTCTCCATGATTTTAGTAAGGAAAGCTCTTTCCATCCGTGGACCACTTATCGGCACAAAAATCGTCGGCTTGCCGATTGGCAACCCGAGTTTTTGACGAAGTCTTTCCTTCGAGTCAAGTTCTTCTGGACGTTTCTGCAGTATTGGTCCTATTAGCTTGACTCTTTTTCGATACGACTTTGGGATGTTAAGATTTCCTGAGCATATCGTGTAGGGCGAGGGGAAATCAGGAATAAGAACGGTGTTTCCGCTGGTCCACATTTTGCCGACAAGCGTGAGAGTTATGAAGTCTGCGAACCGTGCTAGACGCAGAAGTCTTCTCCGTCTGGGTATGATTACCTGAAACTGATTCAGGATACAAATTCTCGGTATCCGCAGGCATCTTGCAGCCAGCAAGGGCGAGACACGGGAATCAGAGACAACCACGTCTGGTTCAAAACTTGTCATAAACCTAATTTCAGCATTGACCTGTTTGAGAAGAGTAAAAGTTGAAATGAAAGGACCTGGATTTACTGCTGTTTGTTTGAAGTCTATCGTTCCATCAGGCTTAACCTGAAAGCCTATTGGCGGGGCTTCGACTACTGGCAGCTTTTCTTGCTTGATGTAGTCTGTTCCTTCACGGTATGTTGAAAATATTACCTGCGTGTTCTTTTCCAAAAGTTTTCTCGCTATCGGGGCGTTTCTTCCCACATGTCCAAGACCGATGCCGCATGGTGCAAAATAGACTCGCATTAAGCTATTTCCCTTCAAGGATCTTTAATTTAACCTCGCCTTTAGGCGTCTCCTCCTCGAAGACTATGGCTTTGAACGTGTAGATTTTCGTGCCGCCCATGAGCCAGCAATCTGGTGGTAGACCGGCTTTTTGGCAACATTGGCATAGAAATTCCTCTTCGTCCCATTTCCATTCAACTGGAACCTGCGGCAGAAGCAAGCCTTTGCAGAGTCCTTTTTCAATTATAAGCCCGTCTTCGCCAACTTTGATTTTGGAAGGGTACTCTGTTGCTTTTTTTGCTTTCACCAACTGCGGTGGCGTAAGCACGCTTACTTCAAAAACAACATGCTCAAGCTCACCTAAGGATAAGGGATAAAAACGTGGATCCTGCGTAGCTGAGCTAACTGCTGCCTCAATGACTGCTTGCGCCAGCGGCGTTGTCGGATAAGGGTAGCCTATGCATCCGCGTAGTTCCTTCCCATTTCTTACGATGTTTATCGTTACAAAAACGCCGCAAGGCTGCATCAGTTTTTCCGAAATGTTAGGAGGCACGCTGACATATCTACAGTTCCTTAGGTATTCTTCAACCGCTTTTCGAGCTAGAGCAACTAGGGTTTTTCCTTCATTAAGACTCAGCTGAAATGGCATTTTCGCTCTCCTTAGGGATGCGATGGCTCAGAAACCTAGGTTTAGATTCGATCCGTGTTTAAACTTTTGGAAAGATGTCTGCAAATCAGAATTTCATCGTTTCTTCTGTTGTTCCGTCCTTCGTTATTATCAGGAAGTCTATTCCATCTCCGCTCATAATGTCTCTGCTTATCGCAGACTTTACAGATCTGATAACGAGGTTTTTCGCTTCTTCAATTGTCATATTCTCTTTATAGCCTTCCTCGAGAACGCCGATGGCGATTTCTGTTCCAGAACCCACAACCGCGTACTTGTCCGGTATTACAGAGCCGAGAAAGTCAAGTACGTAGAGTGACGGCCCTTCGTCGTCGATTCCGCCTACGATAGTTTGGGTGATCAGCGGTGCCAGTTTCCTGTTAAAAAGTATGTTTGACATAAGCTTAGAAGCCGATCTCACCGAGATGGGTCTACCTACTTCAAGGCTGAACAGATTTGCGTAGGCCTCAACCTCTCGCGCAAGAATCTGCATGTCAGAAACAAGTCCAGCACAAGCAGCACCGATGCAATCTGTGATCTTGAACACTTTTTTTCCTCCTTTGCTGACAACGAGGTAGCCGTATGACACACGCTTCTCAGATGCAAGAATCACGCCATCTTGGCAGACAACTCCCACTGTTGTTGCTCCAGGAATCCACATGTACCCGCCCTGCTGTGCTTGCCTTTCCATATGTTTCACCGTTTGGCGTTGTTATGCACGGACAAATTATTAAACTTAATGATACCATATTGTCTTCTGCAGGAGATTAAGCATGATTCATGTCTACGCAGAGGAAGTTGATGGGTTGTGGTGCGGCGTCGCCTACGATGGAGAAAAAGTGTTCGCCACGAACTTTGGCTCCCGCAAAGAAAGCACGCTAAAGGGGCTACTGTCATCTATCCCTGATAATGTTCATTTTCAGCAAGTGACAAAGCCTTCAGATTTCGCTAAACATGTGGTTCAAGCCATCAAAAAAATCTATGATGGTAAGGACGCTTCTACGGATTTTTCTTTAAACATGGAGCACCTGCCAAAATACACTGGTAAAGTCTTGAAGACGGCGCTGTTGATTCCGACCGGCTATGTGGCCTCCTACGGAGGAATTGCAAAGGCTGCTGGTGGGGGCGCAAGAGCCGTGGGCAACGTTATGGCTTCGAATCCGTTTGCGCCGATAGTCCCTTGCCACCGCGTTGTCTGTTCTGACATGACTTTAGGTGGGTACGGAGGCGGGTTAAGCTTGAAACTTGCATTGCTAAAGCGCGAGGCAAGAGGCTGCCGATCTGAAAAAGAGGTACCGATTGATGGCCGGAAGTTGCTGGTTTTTCCGGTGGAGACTGTGCTGAACAAGCTATCGAAAACCTATGCATAGTGGCTTTTGTATTTTTTAGCCATTTGAAACCGTACGCGCATCACAAATGATAAATGTGGGATGCCAATACCAGAAGAAACTGATACACATGGTCAAGCGCGGGCTTTTTGTTGGCAGGTTCCAGCCATTTCATCTTGGGCATCTAAGTGTGGTTAAGCATATTTTGGGCGAAGTTGACGAACTCGTAATCATCGTTGGTAGCGCGCAGTACAGCCACAGCCTTGAAAACCCCTTCACTACGGGCGAAAGGCTTGTTATGATTCGTTTGGCTCTGGAAGAAGCAGGAGAAGACCTTAGCCGTCTTTGGATTGTGCCCGTGCCTGATGTGCACCTGCACATTATGTGGGTCTCTGAGGTTGAAGGATACGCGCCAGCATTTGACGTAGTTTACTCGAACGAGCCTTTAACTCGCAGGCTTTTTGAAGAAGCAGGCTACAAGGTTAAGGCGATACGGTTCTTCAGCAGAGAAATCTACTCTTCAACTGGCATCAGAGAAAAAATGCTGAAAGGCACAGGCTGGGAAAAACTTGTTCCAAAAAAAGTTGCGACGTACATAAAAGCGATAGACGGAATTGGCAGGCTAAAGGACTTGGCTAAGAGCGACAAGGTTCAATGCAAGCACCACCACACCTAGTCAAGCATGCTTCTGCAGTTTGAGAATCACTTGGTCTCCTGCTTTGACGCCGAAGGCTTCTGCAGCATTGCCTTGGTTTATAGACAGCTCTAAAAAGTCGTGGCTCCCGATTATGGCTAGTGGCTCTTGTGGCTCAACCTCGGCATATGTTCTGCAAAGCTTAAGCCTGCGCTTAACTCTGTGAAGTTCGATTTCAACAAACGTCTTTGCAGATGCCATAGCAAGGTTGTTTTGCACAAAATTTGTTATGATGTTTCCAAAGCTGTCGACGTGTAGAACTTCGCCGACCAACATGTCTTTTCTCTTGGCGACTTTGGAGAATTTGGGCATTGTGATGCTGCGTATTTTAGATCCGAGTTTTGCTGGCGGAGTCTTATTTGCTAGGTGAGCTGCTGCCGGAGCGAAGATGTCTCTGCCGTGAAAAGTGCTCGAAACTCTTGGACGCATTAACGCAGCGTCAGCTATCCTGTAAGCACAATTTACTCCTCCCAGTTTTTTCGCCGCAAGAGCTAGAACTCCATTGTCAGGCCCAACAAGGAGCGCAACCTCTGTACACATAACTATGGGTTGTCTAGCTGTCCCTACATGGGGGTCGATGACAGCAACATGGATCGTGCCTTTTGGAAAATAGGGTACCGCTGAAGCCAAAACGTACGCTCCCATCCTAACATTGAATTTTTCTATTTCATGCGATATGTCAACAACCGCTGCTTCAGGTGCTATGCTGTAAATTACCGCTTTCATTTCGGCAACGTAAGGATCCCTTAATCCGAAATCAGTTGTCAACGTTATTAATGGGCTTTTCATATCATGCTTTTTATAGAAAACACGTTGTAATAGATTTTCCGAATGCGCAGGTGACCGCCAGAGTGCCTATAAAAGAGATAGCTGAAACTAAAAATGTGGCTTTTGCCGCCTGCTTTGCGGCTTTGTACGTCGTGTGCTCTTTTCTACCTGTTTTCCCGATTATAGGGGCGGTAGGCAAGACAATCACGGGTGCAACGGTGATGGCTGTGATCATCGGGGTTCTTTTCGGGCCCTCTTTAGGCGCACTAATAACGCTGATAGGCGGGATAGCCGCCTTGTCAGTGAACTTGGCCTTTTCCCAGTTTAGTCTAGCCGCAGGCGTTTTCTCTGCGCTATGTGCCGGTCTGCTACGTATTGGTAGACGAAGCCTCTGTGTCACAATCTACGTCGTGCTCTTCGTGCTTTTCAGCCTGTATCCTTTTGTTGGGCCTTTTTGGCTTTATCCTTGGGTGACATGGTTTCAACTTGCAGTTCTTTTTATCTTAGTGTCGCCGATTCAGTCAGTAGCCATAGGAGATTTTTACTCGAAAAAGGGTTCGCGGATGTTTTTTGCCTTCTTTGCGACTTCGTTGACCGCGACAATGGTGGGGCAGATTGCCGGCTCACTTGTTTTTGAGTTTTTTGTGGCAGACGCAACTTTTCTTTTGACTTACTGGGTAGGTTTAACCTTCATTTACCCCGTGGAAAGAATAATCATCGCAATCGCTGCGGCAGCTATCGGTACACCTCTCTGGGCGGCTTTGCGATCCCTAAAGCTTCTTCCAAGTCAAGTTGTGCTGACTGCGGGCGAAAGTGCCCATGAAAATACATTCATCATGAGGCATCATCATGTTTTTAGAGGCATACACGCCGTCTCCGAACTCGACAGGCGCGTCTCTTATCAGCACTATAGGCGTTCTCTCAGCAGCTTCGCCCATTAACAGATGTGCGGCAGAAGCCAGATCATCTGCTACAGCGTGACGAGTTAT
>JAGTQT010000012.1 GCA_018396615.1 Candidatus Bathyarchaeota archaeon | reverse complement strand
TTGCAGCCCTTGACTCTCCACGCGGGTTTGGAAAGGCTTCCTATTTCTTGAGTGGGAAAAAGCTTATTCACGTAGATCCTCTCTCAAGTGCTCTGCAACGCGGCTGAGAACAGCCATTTTCTTTTTTGCTCTCTTCCAAGGGACGTATTCCAGATCGCAGTTGGGGCAAACAAAAAACTCATCTTTCTTTGAGGTATATACGAATTTGAAGATGCTTTTGGCAATTTTGACTAGCTCTTTTGAGCTCTCGATAAGTGAACTGCGAGAATCCACCAAGCCCAATGCAACTCCTTTAGTGAAGCTGTATTCCTTGACTGCTTCAAGTTTGGTTTCATAAAGGTCTATTCCTAAATGGTCAACTGGAAAATCAAGTGCCGTGGGCATGATCTGGGAGAAGTCGCCGAAAAACGTTTGCAGGCACGTCTTCGCAGAAATCCCTTTAACCGCTACTTTCAAAGCATCAGCTATTAAGTTCATCTCATCTGCCGTGACTGGATAGTCGTTTGATCTGCAGACTAGTGCTGGATCGCTTAGCTGGAAATACTTGAATCCAAGTTTGGCGAGATCTCGGATTTCTTCTCTTAGCATTTTAGCATAACTGAAAAACAGCTCCGATTCGTCTTTGTAGTAAAGGTTTTCTGAAAGCTGAATAAACGTGTATGGGGCGGGCAAAATAGCTTTCAATGGCAAATTCTTTGGCAAAAGATGAGCTAACGTTATTTTCTCGGTGACGAGTTTCGTTCGGCGTAGTTCACCAATTATGACTGGTTTTCTGTAAAAAGTGTTGTTGCTGAACCATCGCGCTAGGCCACCGCTTTTGACTCCTTCTAGGTTCTCAGCGAAAGGTCTTAGTAGATCTTGCCATTTCATCATGCCGTCGGAAATGTATGTGAAGCCTGCGTTGATTTGTGCTTCCACGATTTTGGCTGTTGCCATTTCAAACGCTTTTTCAAGCTTTGCTGTTTCAATTCTCCCGCGGACATATCGCTGGGTAGCCTTGATAAGTTCTTCGGGACGTGGAAATATGCCTGTGGCGTAGCAGCCAATCATTGCTATCCTTTCGCTTATGAAGCATACTGGTGTTTGAGATTTATTAGTTGCGAACCCAAACCATAACAAAGATTTTTATAATGGGTTAAAGCTCTATGCACCCTAGGAGAAAAATGGACAAAAAACTGTTGCTCCATCAAGAAGACAAAACACACCTAGTCAAGGAAATCGCAGTGATCAAAGAGCCTCAGAAGCTTAAAATGATGCTTAACAAACTAAGCTGGAAAATTCTAGTTATGCTCTCCGAAAAGGAAATGTACCCGCTAGAAGTAGCCAAAAAACTGGGTGTCCACGAACAAAAAGTTTACTACCACATACGAAAGCTTGCAAAGGCAGGAGCCATAACTGTAAGTCGTGAAGAGATAAAAAAGGGCGCAACCGCCAGGTACTACAAGCCCGTGTCGGAAGCTTTTGGAATTGAGCTTCCTCTTCAATATAGGACAATGCAGACTGTTTCGGTCCTAAGTGTTGATGAAAGGATCCAGAAATTTTTCAAGGAATTTCTCTTTAAAGATAATGCGTTTGAAGGCAAAATTGTTGTTGGAAGCCCTACGCCGCATGGGCCATTCAAGACGAGCGCTAGGGATGGACATTACGCGGCATATCTTACGTTTTTCCTCGGACAGTTCTCTAGAATGCCAGACGAGTTCGCCATAAAGCTTGATGTGGACGTCAAGGCAGAGAAAGAAGAAAAAAACAACCTTTTGCTCGTCGGAGGGCCAGGCACGAACCTGTTGACGCAGGAAGTTAACGAGTTTCTTCCCATACGGTTTAACATGCAACCTTCAGATCAAGGTTACCTTTTCGGCGGATTGTTCTCTAAGAAGAGTTCGCAAGTATTTACGGCTGATGCTGTGGGATTGGTTGCAAAGATTGTTAATCCTTGGGATAGTGATAAGCGGGTTATTGTCTTGGCGGGAAATAAGGCTGTGGGCACCAAGGCATGTGTTTTGGCTTTGACGAACTTTTGGAAGAAAACACTAAAGGACTATGATGGAGACTCTACGTTTGCGCGAGTTATACAGGGCTTTGACATGGACGGCGACGGCAAAGTCGACTCAATAGAGATTCTAGAATAGCTTTACGGAACCTCTGTGACGCTGTTGTTCCAAGAAAATAGTGAAACGCAGGAGCGCAATGGCATGCAGATACGTGAATTGGTTCTTGCTCGCGGCAACAAGAATGTTCTAGCGACTCATGAGACAACCTTTGAAGTCACGAAGGAAGCACACCTCTCCAAAAAAGGCACGTGTATCGTTGCTGTTTCAGCTAACAAAGCCTCAAAAGACCTCAGTTGGCAGTTTAAAAACGCTTTGCGCAGCGAAAAGGCAAAAATAACCATCCAGATTGAGGCAGATGGAATCACAGAGACAGTAAACGCCTTCGGAAGCCGCGACCTTATCTTGACCCACCCCACGGACATCGTGGTGAGAAAGAGCAGATACATTTGTGATCGAACGTTAGCTATTCAGGCGGATAAAGCAGCCTGCGACTTGTCTAGGAAACTTGTTGAAAAGTTGTCAAATCCAGATCAAGAAGTAAGCATCACGCTTACCGTAGTGCTTTAAGCGATTTTTGCGTCAATGACTACCTGCCACTGGTAAGGCGCAGTTTCGCGGACAAGCCTCGAGAACAGAATTCTTTCAACTTTTCGCCCACTGTTTGCTACTGTTTTTGCCAAGCATGCCTCTGCGTCTTTGAGTGTGTTGTCACGGTTTATAAAACAGTAAAAATGTATTACGCCACCAGTTAAGCGAAGTGCTTGGCATGCGATGTCGACATAATCCAAGGATTTCTCGGGCAGATTCATAATCACTCTGTCAACTGCGCCAATCAGTTTCTCTTTGATTATTTGCCTAGAGTCTCCGAGGAAAGCAGTTATCTTTTCTTCAACTCGGTTGAGCCTAGCATTCTTTTTTAGGAATTCAATCGCGTCAGGGTTAGCGTCCACGGCGTAGACCTTCACGTTTTCATGTTTTTTGGCGATCTGCACTGCAAATGGCCCGATGCCTGCAAACATGTCCAAAACGGCTTCGCCATCTCTAACAAGATGTGCGATTCTGCTGTGTTCGGCTGATAGTCTTGGCGAAAAGTAGGCTTTGGAAACGTCCACGTAGAATTTGCATGCGTATTCTTTGTGAATGGTCTCGGTTTTTGGCTCTCCAGCAATGACATCGAATTTTCTTAGGCGGTACGTGCCAGTTACGGCGCTTGCCTTCGCAAGAACGGTGTGCACATTTCTGTTTGCTTTCAAGATTGCCATGCCTATTTCTTGACGATAAGCATCGAGTTCCGGCGGGATTTCAACTATGCATATGTCACCGACAATGTCCATGGCGCGGGGCAGGCTTGCCAGCAAGTGAGGCGGCAACTTCTTTTCAAGCAACTCGATGTAGGAAACGTTTTTCTCTTTTTCTATGAAAAAACGAATCGAAAGCTCAATTGCTGATGATATTTTTTTGGTTTTCTCTAGTTCGCTTTTGGTTGGTTCGCGATTTAGAGGGATGTAGACATAGTTTTCGTCTTTATTGACCTGGAGTTCCTCGTTAAGCAAGATTAGCTTATGAACCATAGCCAGAACTCGTTCGGCATGCTGTTTTGGGACTTTAAGGCATTTTGATTTTCTTGGCATTTCATCACTTCGGAACGCTGGTGCTTTTGGCTGCGATGATTATTGTGTAAAACAATGTTAGCTTAGTGCTTGTTAAAGCATACTGCTCTTTGGCTGAAGTGTTGGCTTCTTGGATTAGCGCGTAGAGTTCTTCAGGTTTGACGCCAAAATAATATCCCTTGTCTTCGATGAGCGCTTGATAAGATTTTCTGTATGCAAAAGTTTTCGACTTAGAAACGTTGAATCCGCTTGTTTCGAGAAGCTTTCTCATTTCAGAAGGTGTATAGTAGCCGGCGTGTGCTTTTGAAAGTATTTTTTCAAGTTTTTCTAGAAATCTGTTAACGTCTGAGTTGTGCACTGACAAGTCACCATACACCAGAACTCCATTTTCCTTTAGCAATTTTCGAAGCTTCTTCAAGAAGCTGCTTGGGGAGCTGAAGTAGTGCATTGTGCTCATGATAACTGCTGCGTCAAAGACCTTGTCCACAAAGGGCAAATGGTCAGCGTCTCCCAAAACAAGATCAAAGCTCTCTGCAAAAGTGGATGTTTTCGCTTTTGCCACCTTCAGCATTTCTTTCGACAAATCTACGCCTACCAGCCAAGGCTTGATTTCCTCCATAACAGGCAATGCATTTCTGCCGCTGCCAACGCCAACCTCCAGTACGAGTTTGCCTGTGCATTTTCTTAATGCATGAAGCAATTCGCAAGTGACTTCATTTCCAAAACCAGAGCGCGATTTCCATGTTCTTTGTTTCTGTCGATCGTAGTCTTTGGCTCTTCGTGAATAGTAGTCTCGAATGATTCTTTTACGGGCGGCATCACTCATTTCTGTTTTTCACTTTGTCAATAGTGCATTGGATATGTTGCAAGAATATGTGTTTTCTGTCTTTTTTATTAACCACAACACTTAATCAGAACAGCAGTTAATACAAGTCGATAATTCACGAGGTCTGAGTGTTTGGAGGCAATCGTTACCAGAGGATTAACCAAATACTACGGCAACATTCTAGCTTTAAATGAGCTAGACCTGAAGATTGAAAAAGGTCGTTGTGTCGGATTCCTTGGTCCAAACGGTGCGGGAAAAACAACAACGATAAAGATCTTGTGCAGCCTAATTCAGCCAACGAAGGGAGAAGCCTACGTCAACGGTCACGACGCGGTTAAAGAGCCCGCAAAAGCTTTGCGAAACGTTGGCGCCATGGTTGAGACTCCAGAGTTCTATTCTTACCTGACGCCTAGTGAAATGTTGAGTTACCTAGGCAGACTTCGTAGCATCGCAGTAACAGATTTGAGAACAAGAATTAACAAAGTGCTTGAAATCGTAAAGCTTTCGGAGTGGGCGAGCACTAGAATTAGCAAGTTCTCCCGTGGAATGAAACAGAGGCTTGGCATAGCTCAAGCTTTGCTGCATGATCCCCCTGTGATGATACTGGATGAGCCTTCTCTGGGTCTGGATCCACGTGGAATGTACGAGATCAGAGAAATAATAAAAGAGGCGGTAAAAGAGGGCAAGACCATTTTTCTGGCGTCGCACATGCTGCGCGAGATACAGGAAGTGGCTGACAGCGTTGCACTAATCAACAAGGGGAAACTTCTTGCATACGACCGCATTGAAAAACTGGAAAACTTTTTCCGAGCAACCAAAATTCACGTTCAGCTTCTTCAGCCTATTCCGCAAGGTAAGCTTGCCAAGATCGAGAAACTGGATCACGTGAAGGCAGTAACAGCGGAAGAAAAAAGTCTGACAGTGAGTTTCGATGGAACTGAAACGGAGCAAGCAGAGTTATTGTCGTCGCTTGTTAAGGATTTGGAGGTTCCTGTTGTGTCTTTCAAGCCCTCTTTGGAAGCGCTGGAAGAGATTTATCTTAAGCTAATTAAGGAGGGAAACTAGAGACGCAGAAAACTGAGGAGCAGAGCAGTTTTAGGCAGATAGGCATAGTTGCCAGATATGAGCTTTTGAAGCATCTAAGGAGAAAGCGCATATACGCCGTTCTTATTATTGCCGCTTTAATTGGGGCGCTTCAGCTTATTGTGCCCGTAATCTATGGTTTAGGCTTTCCAAGTCAAGCCACGCTTTGGGCATACAGCTTTTTCAGCTTCACAAACTTTCTAGTAATCATCGTCGGCACTTTTTTCGCCGGCGATGCCATCGCATCAGAATTTGAACTTAGAACGGGCTACATTATCTTTCCAAACCCGATAAGCCGGCTATTATTGATTCTTGGTAAATTCACTGCTGCTTTGTTTTCCGCGCTGCTGGCAATAGGGTTCTACTACGCTATAGGAGTTGGCGGGTTACTAGGCATCTACGGCTTTGTTCCGCTGGAGATCGCCGCTTCCTTTGCTTATGCAGTTTTGGCAATATGCGTTGTCCTAGGATTCACTTTTCTTTTCAGCTCCATAATGAAGGGTAGCATGGGCGCAACACTGCTGTCCTTTTTCATGTTTCTCTTGATACTTTCGACACTGAGACAAGTGATTGCGTTAACCGGAACTGAGCCATGGTTCATGCCAGACTATGCTTTTGGAAGCATAATACAAGTCATAAACCCCCAACAAGATATTATTCAGGAATTCCCAGGTAGCCCGATAAAAATCTATAACTTCTATCCAAAGTTCCCGGTCGATGTTGCGGTTTTGATATCATATTTTGTGGCTACGCTGGCTTTGAGCATCTGGGTCTTCAGAAAAAAGGAGATGGCTTAAAGCCTAGGCACCATCTAGCACTTGCGATCAGCCACGTTTTTCAACCAAGTAAACATTGCCCATCTTTCTAACATTGAACTTCACGTTAAGAAGTGTTTCTGCAAGCCAAATGTTCGCCAGCAAGTGCTCAGAAAGCACACGCGTTGAATACGCAGAATCCCCTTGAGCCAACGCCACATAGGGGATCAGCATGTCCGCCATGTACACGCCAACCACGGGCTTCGCAGAAATTTCCATCCACAGTTTTTCAGCTGCCTCTCTTCCAACAGTTTCACTTGGCTTTCCCAGCTCGCCGACCGAATCGGCACCTACAACAGCGCCCGTGTCTGTCTCAGCCCAGAGAGCGATTGAGCTGCCTTTCTGAAGCAGATTTGAATTGTCATTCACAATCTGGATGCTGGCTGAGTAACCTCTCTCCTTGAGGTAAGAATTTGCTGCTTTTGCCTGGCGTTCCGCCACTTTTCTGTCAGCAAGAAACGTGCAGACTGAAACCCCTTTAATGTCTTTGATCTTGCCAAATGTCTCAAATCGCAATGGCCTCAGATGCTTGCATGGCTCAACCGTCAGGTCAACTTCTCCCATACCCTTAGGATAGTACCCATATTTCCTCACGATAAGTTCGGAATGCACCCCCATACGCTTCAGCATGGGCAAGAACACAAACCTAAGATGGTTAATTGTGGGTGCATGAGGAACGTCTGTGCCGCCGTTCGCAACATGCAGCTGAACAGTTTCCTCGGCGAAGACGCAGATCGGAAGAACAGTCATCAGAAGCATGGAAACACTTCCGGCAGTGCCGATTTCCGCCTCAAATTTTCCGCCTTTTACACTTTTAGGCGTAAACCACAGTTCTCTGGAATTAAGATGCGCCCCTTTTAGCTCGGCGTCACAGAGCTTAGCCGCAGTCAAGACAGCTTCAAGATGCTGAGGCTTTAACCCAGGCTGTGGACGGTTTTGCCGTATGTTACAGATGTGCAGCGGCTTGCCCAAAATGGCGGCAAGAGCGATTGACAGCCGCAGAATTGTCCCGCTTCCGCTCTTTTGGCTTCCGTCAACCTCAATCATCTTTACTCACTCTCGTACACTTACGTTTGAATGAGGGTGGAAATTATTAATAAATGCATTAAGTATTACTAGTATGGAAGGCTGAGAATAATGGAGGAAGAGAGAGAAAGAATTGAGCTGTTAACCAAGAAGGTGGACGAGCTCGTTGTCATCTTGACGGGGATAATGGAGGATCTGCGACAGGTCTCAGGCTCACTGAAATCGCTGACAGTTTCCCAGTTTACGAAGCCCATAGCGGCGGCTGTGCCGCCTTCGCTTACCGCGCCGCAGGGAGCAGAAAAATCTAAGGCAATAGAAGACGTTAAGATGATGTTTCCAGAGGAGCTGGAAAGCCTGCTTAGCTTCGAGGAAAGAGACGACTACGTAATAGTCAAGCCTAGGCAGTTTTTAGGCTCGGAGAACTTTGCGAAAATTGCTTCAACCGTACGCGGAATAGGCGGAGAATACATCAGCGCCGGAAAAGCATCACATTTCAGAGTCCCAAAGAAAGCTACGTAACTTGCAGAAGCCGCGGGATTTAGTATCTTATTTCGAAACTTTTGAACTCCCCAGTGTAAGCTTCATTCTTAATTTCGACTCTGTCAACTCTAGCGCCCTCAGGTCCGCGTCTGCAGAAAGCTAAAAACATCTTCACGTTTTCTTTTTCTCCCTCAAAAACGGCTTCAACTCTGCCGTCAGGCAGATTGCGGATCCAACCGGTCACGCCGAGTTTTCTGGCTTCCTTGCAGGCTTCTGAGCGGTAGAATACGCCTTGAACTCTGCCGCTTACAAGCATGTGGATGCGGACTTTCATGTTTTTCACTGAACAATTCTTCTTCATTTTAACCTATCTCTCCAAGCGCTGCAGAATCCGGTTCAACACTGCTCTTTTTAATGCTTGAAAACTAGCCGTTACTGGTGGCTGGCATGCTAAGTGATTCGAACGGAAAGCTTCTGATTTATGTTTCAAGTTTTGCTTCCCGCGAAAAAAGGCTGAAGTCTGTGAGCTTGGCTGCGGAGAAGGTGGCGAAGCTGCTGAAATTGAAGGTTGACGTGGTAACTTTCCGAAAGAAGTTCAAGTCAATATACGTCTACTATAAGAGCGGTGAAGACGATCCTGTTCCTCTTTACTGCGACAATGAAGGAAGATCAAACATTGACGATGTATTTGAGGCTTTAAGAAAGATGATGTTTGTTCTGTCTTTTCACCCGAAGTACACGGCTCTTAAGAGTTTGAGACGCGAAGTTATGCTGTTTTCCTGAACTTTATGACTTGGTTTTCCAGCACTATATCATAGATTTGATTCACGTCAAACTGTATGCCCAAGCTCTCGTACTCTTGCTCGGTGAGGAACAGAATTATCTTTGGCACAGCAAGCTGTCCTCTCCCGGGGAACATGGGAAACTGCTGCTGCAGCGCCTGCATTACGTCTTGGACAACTTTCGCCTCTTCTGTCTGCGGTCTAATGGCGAACTGTGGGATGTCGCGGTCTTCGAGGAGTTCTATTCGCTTTCCAAGGTTGCCGTCTAGGTCGCGTATAGATTCAATTTTGTTAACTCTGACACGGAACATAGGCTGACCCTTATTCTAGAATTGTCCGGAAGCACTTATACGTTTTCTACATGTGGAAGGTTTTCACTTACCACGGCAAAAACCACCAGTCCCGTTGAGATGGATTATCAACCCTTTTTCAAACATTCAACCTAGAATCACTTCGAAAAACATACGTCCACGTGATTTTGTCGCGTTAAAGCTTTTTTGCTGCCTTAGCCTATCTTTAGCGATGCTGTGCGCCCGATGAAAACAAAGGAAGCAAAAGACATGGCCAATGCGGCGAACGAGATAGGCGAAAGCTATGCTGAACTAGCACAAGCCCTCAAAGGCATAGCTCGAGAGACTGAAACCGCAAAGAATCTTTGGCGAAAGGGAAAAAAGCCGTGGCTGATAAAAGCTGGCTTAGCGCTAATTGCCTTTCCAGACCCCACTATAAGCGACATAATAGGCACAGCAATGGTCGCCGCAGGCGTAGTTCAGGAAGGGATCAAACGGCAGACCCTGCATGTTGACGACGTTTACACAACGTTCCAGAAAACCATGAAAAGTCTTCGCGTGACAAAAGAGCACCTTGATCTCTAAAAAAGGTTAGCCGGTTACAGGATCAAATTTTATATTTGCGGCATATACTAAAGCATAATATGTTGAGGTGAAAGACATGAAACTCGTAACTGTATTGCTTCCTGAAGCTTATCTTGAAGGGCTAGATGAGCTGGTTAGAGCAAATATGTATCCGAGCAGAAGCTCGGCGATAAGATCATCGGTCAGGGATCTGTTGAAGAAAGAACTCTGGGAGAAACAGAGAAAATAGGCGCTTTGCTTAAAGCGCTTGATCGGCGCGGTCTCTGAACTCTTTTGCAGCCGTTGCTGGATTGGTTGCCTGTGCGACGGCTCTGCCTACAATTAAATATTTTGCGCCTGCTTTGACTGCTGCTTCTACTTCTCCGCCCTGTGCGCCTATTCCTGGCGAAATTATTGGCACTTTTTCTTCTAGTATTTGGCGTATTTCCCTTATCTTTTCTGGGTAGGTTGCACCGACGATGGCGCCGTCAGCTTTGTATTGTAGGGCTTTTTTTGCGAATATGATGTATTGAGATGTTTTTTCGCCGGTTTCCGCGTCTACCACAGTTTGCCCATAACCGTCCAAAGCGCCTTTATGGCTCATGTAAACGAGAAGGATTACTCCGCGCTGCGTTTTGTCTGCAACATCGAATATTGGTTTAAGCCCTTCTTCCCACCCTATAAAGGGATTTGCAATCAAAGCGTCAAAGCCTGCAGAATAGTAGTATTCTGCGATTACTTGGTTTGTGGCGCCGATGTCGTTGACTTTGCAGTCCATAACGGCTAGTAGCCCGAGGTCATGAGCCTTTTGCACAAGCCCTTGGACTCCGTCGAATAAGCCTAGTGGGAGAGTAAGATGGTGGTTGATTTTTACTGCGCATAGAAACGGGTGGGCTGCGTCTAGAACCTTTTGCGCTGTGAAAAGCAGTTTTTGACGTTGCTCAACTTTTTCAAAGGGAAAGTCTAGAGCGAGAATGATGTTTGACTTATTACGCTTTGCTGTTTGCTCTAGGCGGGAGGGAAAAGTCATTTGTGGACACCGCTTTCTATTGGGGTGACGGGCTAAAAACTTTTACTGATTCAATTTCTCCACTTGAGGTCTGCTTGATGTAGTTTAGCGCGGTTTCCACGGCTTGCACCACCTTGGTTTCGGGCACGTTGGGGGCGCCATAGCCGACAATAACCGCGTCTTGTGTTGCCGCAGTTATCTTGGAGTGATCAGAGTCTCTGTAGGGGTAAATGCAGAGAACCCTTTCCCTATCAACTAGAACCAACATGTTCGCAGTAAGGGAGACAGGCTTATCCATGCCTATTCCCTTGAATGATTCCCCCTCCTGAGATTGGCGAACTTTCAAAGGTGGCTGCAGAACTTTTTTATCGAATCCACTTATTGGGATAATCGTCTTTAAAGAGGCTAGATTGTAGGCGTCTACTGCTGTTGAAATGTTTGGCAACTCATTCCCATTAAGCACTCTTCTCAGCAATGCCTCTCCAGATGGTCTGGTCTTTGTAGGGTCTATGCCGAGTTTCCAGTAAAAGTCTCTGTACGCTCTCACAGTTGGGTTGTCTTTGAGAGCTTCAATAGTGTAACTTGCTCTTGCTTCATCATAAACGGTTTTCTTAAGATCTTCGAGAACCGTATTTATCTTTTCAACATGGATATTGCGTATGCTACCTACACATACGCTAAGGCTGAGAAAATGCTTTTGGATTTCGGGACCCCACTCTACGCTTATCTCCATGTCTGATGCACATCCAATGCAAAGTGTTGAAGCCTTGATTATTAAAATGCCTATCCAAGCAAAACCTTTTCCATAAACTGCGTCAATAGTCGGTAGTCATGCTAGGCGAACTTGCAGCCTTGGGCGCAGCTTTAAGCTGGGCTTTGTCCGCCGTGCTTTACAAAAGAGCCTTAAGAGACATCAAGCCGCTTCAGGCGAACATGGTGCGCCTTGCATGCACAGGCGTGATTTTGCTTGTTTTTCTTGCGGTGACAGGCAATTTTGTGGTCATGTTTTCTCTTCCACAGTATGCCATCGCGTTTGCATGTATCAGTGGCATAATCGGCTTAGGAATCGGCGATACGCTGTACATGTTGAGTTTGAAGGACATAGGGGTGGGGCGCGCGGTTTCGATCACGTGCACTTACCCCTTGTTCAGTTTGCTATGGGCGCGCTTGCTCATGATGGAGCCCATCACCTTTCAAGTTGCCCTAGGAGCCTTCGCAATAGTCTATGGAATAGTCTTGCTTAGTTATAAAAAAGACACGGCAACTGAAGAAAAACAATCAAAAGCCACGCCGTATAGAGGAGTAGCCTATGCTCTTGCCACCGCGATTGCATGGTCGATCAGCATAACGGTAATGAATGCGTCGGTGAAAGAAGCGTTTGGACTAAGTCAAGCTTTAACTATTAACACTGTGCGAGTGCTGGGGATTGCCATTTTGCTTCTTGCTGTTTCACCGCTTCTCGGTAATAGTCTGAGCATGAAAAGGATTGGAAAGAAATCTTTGATCGCGCTTGTCTCTGGAGGAGTTGTCGCTCTCGGTTTTGGATGGTTCTTCCTAACTTACAGCTTAATGGAGACTCTTGAGTCTCGTGCAGTCCCGATCTCTTCAACAACTCCTTTGTTCTCAACGTTAGCGGCTATGGCTTTCCTGCGAGAGAAACCTAAAAAGAGAACAGTGTTTGGCTCAACGATGGTTGTTGCTGGGATTGCCTTAATCTTCTTAGTCTAGAAGAAAATTATGCTTTTTTGCCGTCTATAAGGTTTTTATAGTGCATAATGTTCTTAAGGGGGACTTGCTGGCGAGAAAGGCTAATGTCGGTGTCTCCAAGCGTCCGCGAAGTTCTTGCAAGAAGAGTTGCTGGCGAGATCATTCTTTCAGGTAAACCTGGAGCTACGATGCGGAGGTGGCGGGAGCTCTTCGCGGTTTCGCAGATAAGCCTTTCAGAGAAAATGATGGTTTCCTCTTCGGTCATCAGTGACTATGAGAGTGGAAGACGCAAAAGCCCGGGCACACGTTTTGTCCGCAGGTTTGTTTGGGCTTTGCTGAAACTTGATGAGGAGAGAGGAAGCCGCTTCATTCGAGAGTTTGCACGTTTAACAAGCTCGCCGAGCATGGCTATACTAGACCTACGCGAGTTTCCCATTCCGGTGAGGGTAGAATACCTTTGCAAAGCCATCAAAGGCGAGATCATACCAACCTCAAGCAGAAACATCAAGGAAATTTTGGGCTACACAGTTGTAGACAGCGAAAAGGCTGTTGAGGCTCTTTCAGGCTTGGAGTATTCACAACTACTCGGAGGCTCAACCGACAGAGCACTGGTTTTCACCAACGTCGAAAATGGAAACCTGCCCATGATGATTGTACGCGTCAGCAACCTGAAACCTAGACTGGTAGTTTTCCACGGGACGCGCCCCGACGAACAGTCAATGCGCCTTGCAGAGTACGATCAAATCCCTCTAGTCTACTCAGATCTGCCCAGCGTCGAGCAACTGATTAAGTCACTTCGAAAACTGTACCGCGTCGCACTCCGCGTGAAGCTTGGCAGAAAGCTTCAGCCCCCTCCAAAAATAAGCGCATAAAAAGTTAACCCCATACCAGTGGTTAGTGTCTCCCAAGTATATATAGGGGGCTATAAATTTTCTCCCAAACGCTAGAAGTGTTAAACTGGCTCACATAGGAATTTCAGAAGATCCGAACGCGTTACAATGCCGACAATGCGCATTCCCCTAGAGACTAGAACCCCTTGATAGGTTTTCAAAAGCCCCTTAATCTTTTCCACATCTGTCTCCTCACTTACAATGGGCAATGGCGAAACCATCACTTCCTTCACGGTTCGTTTATCAATATCTGAACCCAACCGCCTCATAATTGACTCTTCAGTCACGGTTCCAACAACCCTCCCACGCTCAATCACCGGAACCTGCGAAATACAGTGCTTAACCATCTTATCACTAACATCCAAGACCCTATCCCTAAGCCTTGCAAAAATAACTCCACTGCTCATTATATCCCTGCACCGCCTGCTTTTCCAGCCGTCTAGCACCTGCAAGATACGGTTAACAGTTGAAAGCCTAGGATCAACAACGCCACGCTCGATCTTTGCAACATGCGCCTGCGATACACCGACAAGCCGTGCTAGCCTCTCCTGAGTCAAACCGACCTCAACCCGCAACTTCCTAATCAACGCACCCGAAATCGCCAATATATAACCACCAGTTATGTCAATTTATAAAGTCATATAGCAAAGTATATATTCCTTACCCAACCATAACCCGCAAAAACCAGAACCGGAAGCTAAACAATGAGAAACATAATTGTAGACAACTTGAAACAAACCCCGCTAGAAAAACAGAGAATAGAAATCGTTGAAAGAAAAGGATTAGGACACCCTGACTACATCTGCGACGCCGTAATGGACCAAATCTCCATACAGCTAAGCAAGGTCTACCTCGAAAAAGCAGGCGCAGTGCTACACCACAACGTCGATAAATCCCTGCTTGCAGCAGGAGAAATCGAGCCAAAATTCGGAGGAGGCACAGTAAAACAGCCAATGCTGTTTGTCTTCGGAGACCGAGCAACCAACAAAATAGACAGCGAAACAATAGACGTTGAAGAAATCGCAATTAAAGCAGCCAAAAACTGGCTAAAAAAGAACATGCGCTTCATCGACCCAGAAAAACACGTAAAATACCAAAGCGAACTCAAACCAGGCTCCGTAGGCCTCACAGACATCTTCAAAAGAAAAGGCCATGTACTAGGAGCTAATGACACATCGGCGGCAGTAGGCTACGCGCCGATGACCAGAACCGAAAAAATAGTTCTCAAAACAGAGCAATACCTGAACTCTAAAGAGTTCAAAAAACGCTTTCCCGAATCTGGCGAAGACATCAAGGTTATGGCCTTCAGAAACAACAACGATCTCAAGCTTACTGTAGCCATGGCATTTGTCGACCGCTACATACAAAGTGAAGATGACTATTTCGAGAAAAAAGAAAAAATCCTCGATGAAATCCACCGCTTTGTGGCAGTTAACACCGACTTTGAAAGCGTTGACGTAAAACTTAACACGTTGGACGTGCGTGGTAGAGGACTAGGAGGATTATACCTAACTGTTCTAGGGACAAGCGCAGACAGCGGTGACTCAGGACAGGTTGGAAGAGGCAACCGTGTAAACGGGCTAATATCGTTGAACAGGCCGTTTTGCTCCGAAGCCGCAGCTGGCAAAAATTCCGTTAGCCATGTAGGCAAGATATACAATTTCCTGACCTACAAGATAGCGCAGCGCCTATGCGATGAAATTTCAGAACTCGAAGAAGTCTACATATGGTTACTTAGCAAAATAGGCAGTCCCATCGATCATCCAGCGGTCGCAGCCGCACAGGTTGTCATGAAAGACAAAAACGACTTGGCCACAGTCAAACAGAAGATAAATGACCTGCTAGACTACGAGCTTGAGCACATTGAGAAATTCTGTCTACAGTTGGCAGAGGGAAAGATAACGACCCCTTGACACTGCCCTACGCATCGATTTTTTAATATTTTCACATGTCCTATAGTTCTTGAGGCGTAAAAGTGCAAACGAGCTCACCGAAGACTCTGGCAGTGCTTGTCAGCATCTTCTTTTTCACCAGCAATCTGTCTGGAACCTTTCTCACCGTCTATTACAGACAGGAGCTTGGATTAAGCATCGGTGAAATTGCTGTAATTCTTCTGTTCACGTTCCCGCTAATTGGGCTGCTGCCACTCTTGCTACTCAGAACGGTTAAGAATTTCGAAAGAATCATAAGCTGGGGAATTTTTTTCACAATGTTTTTCTACATCATTCTTTCATTCATCAAAAACCCAGTAGTTCTAGGGATCACTTACGGGCTCAGCATAGCAACTTTTTGGCCTAGCTTTAATCTACTTCAGTTCCGGCTAGGCGAAACAAAGGTGCGTGCAAGAACAATAAGCTTATTCTCATCAATTATTCCTTCGCTGGCAAGCATAGGTGGACCAGTTGTGGGAGGATTTATAATAGATTCTTTCGAGTTTCATGCACTTTTCGCCGTTGCCGTAGCACTTTATTTTATTGCTTTTTTTCTATCTCTACGTATACGATTCAGCCAAGAAACCTGCGGGTTCTCTGTCCCGCGAAATGGCAAATTCGCGGTTTTCTTCGTCTCCTTTGTTCTCCTCGGTTTAACAGAGTCTTACTGGGTTGCTTATCCTTTGTTCGTTCTCGGTGTTTCTGGAACCGTCTTAAATATGGGTTTAGTATTAGCACTCAGTGCGATCGTCATATCAATGGTTACGTTTTTGGTAAACTGGCTTTCTGACATCAAAAGGGCACGGGTGACTTTCGCCGTGATAGGAGTTGCACTTAACGCAGCTTGGTATGTTGCACTCTCCTTTGTATCTACGACTTCTGAAGTTGTCGCCTTATCAATGATTTCGGGTCTCGGAAGCGCTTTCAGCATATCGTGGTTTGCTTTTTATGGAGATTCTTTTGAGAGATACAGCTATGCAAGTATCCTTGTCTTAATGGAAACAGGTTTGATGATTGGCAGGATTCTGAATCTTTTGCCAACATATATGTTTGTATCGGTTGCAGACTACGCAACCTACTTCAGATTGCTAGCACTTATTTTGCTGTTTCTTATTCCGCTCTACGTGTTGATGCGCAGGATTAGCCGCGACTAGTTGCAAAGCTTTATCATCTTGTCTTCAGCATCTTGTTCCAAGGACGTGAATAAAGATGCAAGCTTGGGAATCAGCAAAAAACGCGCTGGAATGTGTTTTAGAAGCAAAGGAAGGAGAAAAAATGGTCATTTTCTGTGACCGCGAAAAGATGGATGTTGGTGAAGCCTTCGCTGTAGGAGCGCTGAGACTTGGACTTCAGACGCGCTTGGTTCAGCTTGAAAGCAAAGGTAACGTAGTTAGAAAAGAGGTTCCGCCCAACATTGTTAAGATCATTGAGAAACAAACGCCTGACATCTACATCAACCTACTTCGTGGAGTTCGAGAGGAAACGCCTTTCAGGATACAGCTTATCCATATGGAAACCAAAAGCAAAAAAGAGCGCCTTGGACACTGCCCCGGCGTAACGCTGGATATGCTTACAAAGGGAGCTTTAGGACTGAAAGCCTCTGAACACAGAAAAATGCAAGACTTCGCCTTTAAACTTATAGAGAAACTAAGTAACACCGTGAAACTGGAAATCTCGAATCCCGCAGGCACCAAGCTTTCAGTAAGTGTCGAGGGAAGACCGTTTTTCACCGACACAGTGATTGACCGGAAGACGATGAAATGGATGAATCTGCCCACAGGCGAGGTTATAGTTGCGCCTATAGAAGACTCTTTAGAAGGCAAACTTGTCTGCGACATGGCAATAGGTGGCATTGGACCCTTGAAGGTCCATGTAACTCTCGAAGTAAAGAAGGGTGTTGTGCAAAGGCTTGTTTCAGAAGATCAAAAGGTTGCGAGACGCGTTAAGGACTCGTTGGATACGGATGAGAATTCGAACAGAGTAGGCGAGTTTGCCTTCGGCATAAATCCTAAAGCCAGATTTGTAGAAGAGTTTCTTGAAGCAGAAAAACTGCTTGGCACGATCCACATTGCTTTTGGAAATAACTCCGACATGCCGGGCGGCAAAAACCTCTCAAGGAACCACATGGATCTGCTTATGTCAAAACCCACTGTGAAAGCTTTCAGAAAAGATGGATCAAGCACGACAGTTCTCGTTAACGGTGCCTTCGCAGAAATGTGACAAATTGCTCTTAAAGGTTTAAATTGCCAAAGCTAGAATCTAGCTGTAGAGCTGAAAATTATGTCTGAACAAGTTGAAAAGTTGCCTATATCCGAGTTTTACAAGGTTGTGGATTATGTTACAATATTTAAGAGCCAGAAATGGTGGGAAGCCGTAGTTATCTTCGAGTCTGGCGGGAAAAAGTCAATAGGTCTATACCTTTGGTGGAAGAAGCTGGACAAAGAGAAGAACCAAGAAGTGTGGAAACGGAAACACAAATTTAACGTTAGAAATCTTGAGGAATGGAACAAACTTAAGAACGCCATAGAACAGCTTGCGCCGAAGCTTAGTGCAACATAACCCTATATCGGTGAAATCAAGCATCTCTATGCGTGAATGGCTGGATTTAAACCACCGCTAAAGTGATGTCTTCCATTTGGGTCTATGTTGACAGCGAAGATGAAGGCAGCAAGCGTGCTTGGGAAAAAACTGATGGTGTTTCTATTTTCAGTTTATTTTAAATTCGTATTCTGGATTAGAATCCAGAATTGAATAATCTTATTAGTTTACCCAACTAAGAAACACAAAAAGGTGAAATCCTTGGAAGCTGGACAAGAAGCACACTTAGGCACCTCTTCTGCCGGCGAAGCACAAGTAAATATTGCCCGCCAAGAACAGGTTGCAGAGGAAGACGAACAGTACTATGCGGCTCCCGAAGAAGTATCTGAAAAAACTGAGGAAAAACAGGATTCTCAACCTCAAGAGCACACCGCGGGAAGAGCTTCCTTTGTTCATGGTCTCTCAGTGGGACTTGGATTGGGATGCATCGCGACATTCATCATAATGTGGATCACAGTGTTCTTCACTCCGCAAATACCGCCTCAAGCCACATACGAAGCGTTGCTTTCAATTTTCGTTTATCCACTGGTCTATCTGCTGGCAGTGGGATTAGTGGCGCTTACAGCTGGTGTCGTAAGAGAATACTACGTAAGAACCAAACCCTAACCATCCCTTTTAGTCACATACTTCTTTTATGTGAATAATTTATTAGCTGAAAATGCAACAATACGCTTGAGAAGCCATGCCTTATCGATTTAAACAGATTTTGGAAAAAATCGCAAGTGAAAGACCTCAAGGTCCGGCAGCCGCATTTACAGTGTTTCATCTAATAACCGCAATGGAGGTAATTGCCGCGAAACCGATTGGACGAGCTGCTTTAGCGGCTTCTCTTAATATTGGAGAAGGAACCGTGCGAACAGTAATAAATAGGCTGAAATCCGCGGGACTTATCGCGACCTCGAAAGCAGGATGCAGACTTACCAGCAAGGGCACAGAACTTTGGAAAGAATACACCTCGACTGTTACCAAAGCAAAAATGGAGAAAAACGAGTTGAGCCTTGCAGACTACAACTATGCCATCCTCGTCAAGAACAAACTTGCACGCGTCAAGCTTGGTATTGAACAAAGAGATGCAGCAATGATCGCTGGCGCAAAAAGCGCCACAACAGTCCTATGCAAAAAGAAACACCTAGTAATCCCTTCAGTCACCGATGACTTAGCCAAAGACTACCCGAAAGCAGCAAAGCAAATAATCACTCTTCTCAAGCCCGAAGACAACGACGTCGTAATTGTCGGAAGCGCAGACACGCCGGCAAAAGCAGAGTACGGCACGCTGGCAGCTGCGTGGACCCTTCTTGAAAGCTAAAGAAACTCTAGTAGGTGTATTTTTCTCCGCCTGCAAGTATGCGCTCCAGAAACATGTTGAAGTTGATCATTCCCTCGTTTGTTTTAGCTGAAACTGGAGCCAGCGGCAGTCTTAAACCAAGCTGATTAATCGCTTGAGCCAGCCTCCTATTTAGCAGACGTTTGGTTCCCTCTAACTTCTCCTCTATGGCGGCTTCCAGCGCTCTTGGATTCGCTGACCAGTTAATGATCTTGTTCACCTCTTCTTTGGGGAGAAGATCGCATTTAGATAACACGTGAATTTGCGGTTGAACAAAACGGCTATGAACCGCTACTGAAAGAAACAGGTTTGAAACATAGTTTTGCGGGTTAGTACAGAAAACAGCATCAAAAAGATACACGATAGCTTTAGGCTCTTTAGTTAACTCGTTGGCAATGTAGGGGCCGCTTGCTCTGAATGCAAACAACTCCATCTGTCCAGACGTGTCTACTAGGACAATGTCTGAGTCGATTTCCTCAATCTCCCTAGAGATTTCCTCGATTTCATCCGCAATTAAGTCAGAAGCCATCACCAGAGCACCATTTGGACCCAGCCCATATTCATCCATCAAGGCTTCAACGTTCACGTAATTGCGAACATCCACATGAGGCGTGTAAGGCAGAACAGTGGCGCCGGGATCGAGATTCACTACAGCGGTGGTTTGCTTTGAAAGTTTCAGCCACTCGTTAAAAGCTGCGGTGAGCAGACTTTTTCCAGACCCCGCTGTCCCTATAATAAATACAATTAACATCTAAACTTTTCCTCAAGCCGAGTTCTGGGTTACTAGACCTCTGCTTGTTGGTAAAAGCTTTTCTGCTAGTAAGAGATCTCTGGAGCTTGCGGTTCAGGAACCCCTTGCGGCGCACGCTTTGACATAATAAATGTCGCCAGCCCGACAATAGCTAGGACGCCTACAGCGGCTATCAATATTACAAACAGCAATGACAGCACAGTGATTGTTAAGACCGAACTGTCTGCTCCAGCGTAGTTTTCGTTTCCAGACCAGCTTGCTCGAATACTGCATATGCCTGAGACATCTGTATCCCAGTAGTAAGTGAATCTTCCCGCAGAGTCCGTGCTTGTTGTGCCCACTACTCTCCATGGCGAATTGTTCACGCTGACATAAAAAGTGATTGTGGCATCTGCCTGCGCCGTCGAAAGCTGTCCTGAAAGCGTAATTGTCCCTTTTTCAATAAGAAACATTGGTGAAGCAGCCAGAGACAGAGTTGAAGGCATCAGCGTCTTGTAGCTTGCAGAAACTTGTCCGAATGCTTCTTGCTCAAAGTCTTCGAGAGGAACAACTTTAGGCGTTGCATCTCTCAATTCTTCGGGGCATTCTCCAACTCTCCAGCCGTTCTGCCAGTCTTCTCCTGTGCATTCTGCGATATAGTATCTAACATTGTTGTATGTCACGTAGTATGCTCTGGTTCTTGCGTTCTGCGGCGGCTGTGAGAGACCTACGCCAATGTTCATATGCGCTTCGTCCTCATAATACAGCAGTACAACGTCGATGCTTCCTGCTTTCAGAATCGAAGCCGCACCCGTTGAAAAAAGATCACAGTCACCTTTGTTGGCAACAATAGTTTCAACCGGATACCTAACAGGCCCCGTTACCTCGTAAGGAATCTGATGGACAATCATAAGGGCGCCGTTGGCAAGGCCCTCGTCGTCAGCGTATATCTCTTGTAAGCAGTCGGTGATGGGCCTTAGAGCGTATGGAGTAACCAGCTTGTCATAGTCCATGTAGGAGCTGAGTCTATGTGTCTTTCCAGCGTAGTAGTCGTAAAGCGACTGTGAAACCGCCACGTTCAGTCTGTAGTATGTGGAGCCTTCTAGACTATCTAGAAGCTGATAAGAAACTGCGCTGTCGGCACACAAGGGTGGCTGAAGACAAAAAATGGCTAGAAAAATCAAGGCTGCCAAAGGTATTCCTAAACGTACAGGTCTCATTTTTATTCGCGGAAATACTGTTTCCAGCCTAATTTATGGCGTTTATGAAGCTTTAATCAGTAGTAGAAAGACAGTTTATCGATTAATCAGCAAAAAAAGCTCAAAAAAAGTCTATCAAAGCAGTTCAAGAAGCCTTTCTTTTGCAGGTATGCCTTCTATCTTCCTTTTTCCAATGATCATGGCAGGTACCTTTCTTATGCCTTTTAAAGCCGCGATCAATCGGCCTCTTCTCGTTGCAACATCGTAAACTCTAATGCAGAGGTCTTTCTCTTTGGCTACTGTCATTAAAGTGTCTAAGGCTTCTCGGTCAGTAGGAGAAAGATGTTTTTCAACGCTGTATTTTGCCCAGCATGGATGCACGTCGTACACTGAATAGTCTCCATCAGCGAAGGGTTTCAATTTTTCTTCACTTCTGATGTAAACTTCTATTGTTCTCATGGTAGTAAAAGCTGTGTTGTGAAACCTATTTAAGGCTTAACGGGACACGGGAAAACTTAAGGTTCCACTTTGCCATCATTATCTGCTACAAGTTTTGCCAGCTGGCTAGCCGCGTGTTCAAGAAGTTTTTGCGCCATCCTTTGGCTTCTTGTTTTCGTTGAAAGATGAAGTTCTATCAGCTTACGAGCATCCTCGCCCGCTAACTCGTCTTTTGTATAAACGTGCGATTTAACATACACATGTGGATTCTCACGCATGACAAGGTCAATCAGCGGAGCCAGAGACGACTCAACAATATTGCTAACAAACATGCTTTTTTCAAAAAAGGCATGCTTGCCAGCCGACTTTTTCAGAACAGGCACCACAGATTCTTCGAAAATAGCCTTCATTTCAGGGGGAACGCCGGGCAAAATAAACATATGCGTTTGCCCAACCTTTAGTTTCACGCCTGGCGCTGTGCCGACGCTGTTTCTTAAGGGTTCAGCGCCTTCTGGAAGTATCGCCATTTTCACTCTCGGCGGGGTCAGCTCAGCGGTTGGTATTCGTTTTTCTCTGCAGTAGGCTTCGTACCTTGCTTTTATCATGCTCAAGGCCTGTGCGTTGACTTTGAGTTTAATGTTGAGCGCCTTGGCGATTCCTTCTAAGGTCATGTCGTCAAAAGTTGGTCCGAGTCCTCCTGTCGTGATTAAAAAGCGGGGTTTTCGTGCCAGTGCTTCTTTTACTGCGGCTGCGATTTCTTTGATGTTGTCTCCGATTACGGTTACTCGCTTGACTGTTATTCCAAGCGATGTAGCCTGTTTTGCCAGCCATGTTGCGTTGGTGTTGACTGTTTTTCCGATGAGAAGCTCGTTGCCTATGCAGAGTATTTCCGCGTGCCTAGTCATCTGCGTTTTCTCCATTGTAGTGTTAGAAGAGAGGTCTTTTATGCTATTTGCTAGGTTCTTGTTTGAAAAGCCGGGTTTTCTGCCTATTTTTTCTTGCTTAGCCACCATTTGAGGTATTCTTTTTTCCGCTTCTGCTGTTCGTCCTCTTCTGTCTCGAAAGAGGGACGCAGCTTCTCCCGCAGTTCCATTAGCTCCTGCTGTGTCACTGAAAGCCCGCAGCTTTTACAAACATAGTGTTTTGTCGCTATCATGTATTGCATTTCTCCGCCGCATTCAGGGCAGTAGGTCATCATTGTTCACTTTGTCTTCTAGAAGTGGATGGGCTCTGTGAAATAGGTTTCGCTTTGCATGCTCAAGTTAAGTAGTTAATCAGCCCAGCGTCTCGGGCAAGCTGCAAAGCCTTTTCCATCTCGTCTCGTGTAAGTCTTCTGCGTAGCTCAGGAACCTCATGTGCCTTCCATTCGGGACGGTACTGAAACATTATGTTGATTCTGGTTTCCGTGCCTAGGTTTTCCGCTATCCATTTCAAAACGGGCTTTGTGCAGCATTCCAAATGGCCAGGCAAGACGAGGACGCGGATTATCAGTTCGCCGTGCTTCTTGGCTTCAAGGTGATTGCGTGTACAAACCTGCCAGTAGTCTGGTGCATCAGAAATTCTTGCAGCACAGTCCCCTGGTCCGTACTTGAAGTCTAGGAGGTAAACGTCTGAGAATCCGGCGAGGAGCTGCGCGGTTTCGGGGCTGTAGTAGCTGTTTGAGTTCCAGACCACGGGAATGTTGATGTTGACTTGTTTGAATGTTTCGAGCCAATGTTTAAGCCACGGTGTAGGTTCTCCACCTACAAGGTTCACGTTCCTGCACCCATTGGCGCGGAGGTTTTCGACTTCTTGGGCAAGTTGCTTCGGCTGGTAGATTTCTCCTTTTTCCTGCCACTGAGAAATTGTCCAGTTTTGGCAGTGTTTGCAGCGCATTGTGCAGCCCATCGTGAATATGGTGCCGGAAGGCACGAGTTCAGGTTCCTCGCCCATGTGCTCGAAAATGCTTGAGACTACGGGTTTGTCTCCGCATCCGCAGTAGCCCACTTGCGCTTCCGTTCTGTTGACTCTGCATTGCCGAGTGCAAAAACGGCATTCGCGAAGAATTCTGTCCGCGATCTCTATCTTCAAGTCCAGATAAGACTTTCCAAGATCTGACGAGTTTTGGAGTGCTTTCTTTTTCGTGTCAGTTTCTGCTTCAAAGCTTGGAAACGCCGCTGTAAGCCGCACATGTTCCTGCCAAAGCTTTTCTAAAGAGTCTTGTTTGCTGAAATTGGCTTGGAGTGCCTTGGCTAGCAGAAACTTTGCTGGTTTCTTATCCTGCATGACAGCAAGGTATCTGGCTAGGCTTCTTTGCACATACCGATCGTCTAAAACGGCGACAGCGTCTGAGCGGAGAAATTTCCACATTATCCTTCAACAAAGTTCATGAGCAAGGGAATATTAAAACAAGACGCAAAACACTTTGGGTTTAATGACTCCTATTGAAGTCGCTGTCTCCTAAGAATGATGAACCTAGCTTCATTGTGCGGACAAGCATTATCCGAAATTGGTCTGTTCGTAAAAGTCAAGCTGCGAAAAAGGTTGCGATCTCGGAGAAATTCATACTATAAATGAGATCCAGAATTGCAAACTTTGGTATAATTAAAATTCATATATATCATCTTTTTTTATAAATGAGTTCATCAGAGAAATCGTTGGAAAAGGGGAACATTGGAAACGGCGAAGCGATTGTTCGCCAACATAGGCTTCGTAGCGTTGTTTATTAATTATGTTGTATTACTTGGATTCAGCATTTTTGCCTTATGGAAAATACTCAATTACAACTTCGGTATGTTCGTAATAAATGCCAGTTACATGCCACTTACCCATGGATTTCCATGGAGAATAAGCATCCTATGGGGACTCGGCCATTTAGCCCTAGCATATATAACGATAAATGGTTTTCTTAAAAAAAGATCTCTCAGACACAGAATCATAATATCGTCAATAGGTGTTGGCATACCACTGATCTTGCTGTTCTTTGGAATATCATGGTTATCAAGCGAGACAATGTTAGTTTGGCTATACTTTTTTGGAGAACTGCATATTTTACCAGTCGCAACCTACACTATCATTCTAGTAAAACAAAAGGATCTGCCGGATGCCGCTGAGATAACACAGCTTTCCAAATCTCTTTATTGTTTTGCTAGTCGAGCACATGCAGAATATAAAGGCTCAAGGCAAGGAGGATTTTTGGGTTATGAAGGGAAAAAATGAGGAAAAAAGATCTGAAACAACTGGGAAGGCACTCTTTGCTATGTCGTTAATAATAATAGGTGGAGAGTTGACTATTGGCGTCTTCTTTTGGATCGCAGAGATTTACTCTACTAACCCTAATGTTGGCAACTTACCTATAACTACAGCAATCTTGGCAATTTGCGCATTTACTGTCAACTATTTGATCATAACTCAGTTATATAAAAATAGTAAGATGGATGAAATATTGATTGTTTCCTACGCAAGCTTCACCATCCAGTAATATTCTTTTTTTTCTTCCTCTCCAGTAGCACTTTGAGGTTACTGACTGGTTTCTGGGTGGGCATAATCCTTTCAGACGCATTCTTTTTTCTCCCCAAATCTTCATCAAAGAAACAGCAAGTCGACTGAAGATCATATCAACAGCGATGCTTGTAGCCGTTCTCTTCTGTGCAAACACCATACACCTATCAGCATCTACACTAGCATCGTCGAAAGAGAGACAGATTCAACAAATATAATCTAACATATCATACCGATTTGCCTACACCAAACCTCAGACACCTACGCTGCCAAGGCTCACATTGAAACTTCATAATAAAGTTCTACCTAATCCAACAGACTACAAAATAGGGGTATATATAAGGGGGTTAAACTCTTGAACCTAACAAAACTTTTCCCGCACAGCATCGAATCTAGAATAGCGCAAACGGGTAGCTGCGCCCACCAGCATGCAAACTTCCCCGAATCGGAATCTGGTGACCACACACCGGACAACGCATATCCCTCGTCAAACCCCACTTAGTAATCTCAAAACCAAAACGCTTCACAACCAACTCATTACAGTTCGGACAATAAGTGCTCTCACACGGATGCCCTGGCACGTTGCCAATATACACATAGTTAAGCCCAGCCTCTTTCGACACCATGTAAGCCTTCTCCAAAGTCTCTATAGGCGTAGCCTGAGTTGTCGTCATCTGATAGTCTGGATGAAAACGGAGAAGATGAAACGGAGTATCCCTCCCCAACGCATCTCTAATCCAAGAAGCCAGCCTGCCTATCTGCTCCAACGAATCCCCAGTCTTCGGCACAATCAAATTTGTAATCTCGATATGTATATCATTCCTCTTCATCTCCCTTAAAGCAGCGTAGATTGGCTCAACAGAAGGCACAGAAGAGAAAACCTTGTAAAACTCCGGATCCCCGCCACCTTTAAAGTCAACCGTTGCCGCGTCAAGATAAGGCGCAATCGCCTTCACCGCTTCAGGAGTCATATACCCATTCGTAACAAAAGTATTAAAAAACCCAACCTGACGCGCAAGCTTCGCCGTGTCAAACGCGTACTCAAAAAATATCGTAGGTTCCGTGTACGTGTAGCTTATCCCTTGGCACCAGTGATCCCTTGCAGCCTTAACAACCTCTCCTGGAGGAAAATCCTTGCCAGCCATTTTCTTTTCTTGACTTATCATCCAGTTATCGCAGAACTGGCAGCGGAAATTGCAGCCAACAGTGGCAATCGACAGCGCCAAGGAACCAGGATTAAAATGCGAAAGCGGCTTCTTCTCGATTGGATCAACCCCCGCGGATATAGCCTTCCCGTAAACAAGAGAGTAAAGCACACCTTCCTCGTTTCTTCTAACAAGACAGAAGCCTGTTCCATCCTTGTTAATGACACATCTTCTGCCACAAAGAAAACACCTAACCTTCTTCTTTTCCAGTTTCTCGTAAAGCATAGCCTCATGCAGCGACATTGAATCTCGCTCCAATGTCAATCTACCTACGCCAGCATTTATTTGCTTGTTGCATCAGGCTTCTCTTTGACCTCAAACACAAAAGGCGGTGTTGCAGCCTTGACATTCAATTCTATACCAAGTAGCCCCTCAATAAAGCCTGCAGCAATCTCAGCCTCATTAATAAAAGGAGCCTTTACAAGAATGTATTTGTCTTTCAGATAAAAGTCCCCAAACCCCTGAACTCTGAGTCTCTTGAAAATATCCGACCAACTATTCGGAGTAGACGTTTGGATGCCAATTGTTGCCTCCATTGAAATTTTCGCTGCCTCCCCCATACTTCGACCAATGCTGCGCCACTTCTCTACGGGAATCTGTTGAATAAGAATATTCACAAGCTCCACATTTACGAAAGCTACACGGCTTATCCCACAATAGTACTCTCCTGGAAAACGCCAATCATAGATCATCATGCTCCGGTAGACGTCAAGCATCTTGGAAATTAAAGGTTTGATTCCAGGCTCTTTGCCTTCGCGGATGAGGGAATCAACGAATTCTCGTTCTTCCTTGTCAAGTATTATTGTTGTTCTCTTGGCTGACGGCCCATTCTTGGCCATGATTTCTTCGAGTCTCTTTGCCTTTTCTTCTTGCATAGCAGGTATATCTATCAGCATATCTTATATGCGTTACTGCAAAACCCCCCGATGCTTCAACAACTCTTAATACCTGCCAAAGTCATTCTAAAAACGCCGATGAAGAGGTCATTTACCTGAGACTGTGATGTACCCTGGGGTATCTGAGGCAAAAGAGCAGTTACGACATAAAGCAGAAGCTTAAGTGATGCTTTTACGTCTAATCAAGTACCAGAGAAGCACCATGCCAATAATAAATAGGGCAAACCCGCAGCCCATCGAAATGAAATAGTTGATTTCAAGAATATTAAGGAAAACATATACGACATACGTGGGGCCAGCAAAAGTCAAAAACGCCGCCACAATAACGAGTAGTATTTTTCGGAAACGTGATTCCGTATCCATTTTTTGCGGGGCTACATCAGTTTTCTCGTTTTCCGCCATGGCTTTCACGCTTCAACATTGACCTTAAAATCTGTGATTCTGCTTATAACCCTTCCTTTACATCGTAGCCCAGCGCTTTCATCAGAAACTTGAAAACGGCAAACCCTGCGCCTCGATCTGCTTGAAAACCGGTTGTCGCGCCCAGAAGGCATAAGCCCTCAATGCCGCGTTCTTTTGCGAGACCAAGCATAAGTCCAGTGGCTCCAACAATTCTGCCTTTGCTGTATATTACTGCGCCTTTTTCCATAAACTCCAACGCTATCCTCGGTGTAGTCCCAGCCACATAAACTTGAGCTTTCTCCTCAGTTATCGGTACGCCGCCGACTGTTACAATGAATTTGCACTGGTGCTTCTCAGCAAAGTCCAGCACTTCCCCGCAGAGCACGTAGTGCGAGACAACGTCGTCAAAAGAGGGTTGCGTGTCGCCTGTCATTATTATAAAGTCACCCTTCTCCATTGATGCCGCGTAAAACTCGTAGCGCGGTAATATGCAAATCCCCTTAGAGCTAACAGAGACATAGTCGGGAAACGAAGGCGAATACAGCTCCATAAAAGGCTTAGCCCCGCAAAACTTCACCATAAGATTCGCCGCAATCTTTCCAACGTTCCCAAAGCCTGGAAGACCCTGCACGAAGACAGGGTTTTTCAAATTAGCCTTTCCTATCTGATGGAAATATGGCTTATCCATTCACGCCTATCCTCTGC
>JAGTQT010000088.1 GCA_018396615.1 Candidatus Bathyarchaeota archaeon | reverse complement strand
TTACTTGAGGCTGGAAGCGAGCTATGTCGGTTAGCGTAACCAATCCCGCAAGACGTTTCCCATCTACCACGGGCAGTTTTTTGATCTTCATCTGAAACATCAATCGAACTGCTTCTTCTAGCTCGGTGCTTGGTTCAACAACTACCAGCGGACTCGTCATTATGTCCTTTACTTTGGTTTTTTTCGCTTCTCTATCTTCAGCAACAACACGTTTCAAAAGATCTCTCTCGGTAATTATGCCTACGGCTTTGTCCCTCTTCACAGTGATTAAGCAGCCGATTTCGAATTTGTTCATAACCTCAGCTGCTTCTTTCACAGTAGCACCTTCATCAATTGTGACTACTTCCTTAATCATTACGTCCTCAACTTTTAGCGACATGCTACTTTTTTCTTCTTTCTTAGTTGTCAACAAAATTCCCACCTCTTTCTATGAGGAACAGATGCCTTATATAATAATTGGTGTGCATGCTTTTTTCTTCACACATTAAGCATCTTTTTGATGATGCCTTCTGCACCCTTACATGGTGGAATTGACGCTTTCTCAAACTTTTCCCTAGGTTTAGCAAAGGGTCTTGTGGCATCTACACCAACCTTCGTGGTTAATCCTGTTTCCTGATCTGCGGAAGAATCCAGCGTTGAGCCTCTCACATTGTTTATTACGACCAGATCTTCGCTTGCCTGAAAACGGGTAGCAATAGCCCACTCTACTTCAGAAGCGTTGAATACGTCTATATCTGAATCCACGACAACGGCGTGTTTTAGACTTGGATGTGCGGCAAAAGCTGCAAGTAATACGTTTTTTCCATCCCCATCAACTTGTTTATCAATGGAGATAACTGCGTGAAGCCATCCACTGCCGCCGGCCGAGAGGTTCACAGCATGCACTTTGGGTACAACTTTAGAGACAGAGTCCCAGATCAGAGCTTCATGAGGCAACCCCATAAGAAGCCTGTGTTCAGAGCCCGATGGAAGAAGTGCCTGATACATGTAATCTTGGCGATGCATCATGCCTACGATTTCGACTACAGGCTGTTTCCTGCAGATGTCATATGTGCCAGTTATGTCCACGAACGGGCCCTCATCAACCTCTTTTGTGGCTGATATCTTGCCTTCTAGAACAAGCTCGGCTTCAGCAGGCGCACAAGCATTTACATGTTCACACTCAACTAGGCGGAGATTGTTACCCATCAAGACATTGGCTACGTCAAATTCACATACGCCAAAAGGAATAGGTGAAGACGCTGCAATAAGCACTGCAGGATGAACCCCCACAGATATAGATACATCCAGGTCCACACCTTCGGCCTTAGCCATTTTCCACAGCTGGAACAAGTGCCGTGGAACCAAGCGAATTGCTAAATGATTCCTATCAAGAACTAGGAGACGATGCACAGATACGTTTTCAACATTTCCATCATTGCTCTTGGCATGTATTACTGCAGAGGTCAGATATGGACCTGCGTCCTTCTCGAAATGTCTTAGAACAGGGATCTTCATCAAATCAGGTTTCTCGACAACCTCTTTCACAGAGCCACTTGCGGCTATTTTTGCTCTTTGCGGTAGACGCCATGCTTCAAACAGTTTTTCATAAAGCCGCTCTTTAGTTGTGCCGAGAGCTTGGCAAATGTTGCCGCGGCTTCCACAGACATTGGCAACAATCTTCGTGTCGTACCCCCTTATATTGTCAAATAAAAGGATGCTGTCTTGATTGCCAAAGTTTTTCATAATGTAAGAGACTTCGAATTCTGTGGATACCTCGTGTTTCACATGTTTGACTTTTCCCTGCTTTTTCATGTTTTTGAGAAATACTCTTAGACTCATGTGGATGTTCCCTCCTTTTCTGGCTCGGGACGTGTGACTTTCTCAACTAACTTTCTAAAAAATGTCTGAGCTTGTGTTTCGCTGATGGTTTCCAAGTAGACAGAAACCAAGGCAATCTTTTCTTTTTTTGAGGCTAGATGCTCTGCAAATATTCTTGCTGTTACGGCGTTTTTTTCGCCTAAAAGTATTGATGAGGTTGGCGGCGCAAACATGTCTTTGGGTTTGGGCACGGCGATGGCGAGTGTTCCAAGTTTGTCTTCGCGTTCACTAAGCAACGTCAAACAAGAGTTTTTGGCTTCGATATATACTGCCAGAAAACGTGTATTCTGCTCGACTAGTTCATCTTTTATAACTCGTGCCCTTTCCATGCTGAATTCTCCCGTGTCTATTTATAGCTTGAGCCATTCACTATTTATCATTTTTAGAAGGCGAAGCAGCAAATGATAAGTGAAAGATCTAAGCTGATTTTGAGAAAGCTATGCGAGGTATTCGTTCTTCCGAAGCAGACTCTTCCTAAAAAGAACCCGTTTAAGATATTAATTGCAACAATAATCTCACAGAACACTTCAAGTAGAAACGCTAGAAACGCCTTCGAAAAACTTTCGAATAGGTTTAAAATAACGCCCAAAACACTGGCGAACGCTTCAGAAAGCAAAATTGAAGAATGCTTGAAAGTGGCTGGGCTTTACAGAAAGAAAGCCAAAATCATTAAAGCAGTTTCGCGCATAGTTCTTGAAGAACACAGCGGCAACCTGCAGCAAATTCTTTCGTTGCCATTAGAAGAAGCACGAAAAACCCTGCAAGAACTTCCAGGAGTAGGATCAAAAACCGCCGATGTTGTTCTGCTTTTCGCCAGCGGAAGATCAACTATTCCCGTTGACACTCATGTCAACAGAGTCTCAAAGCGGCTTGGGCTAGTGCAGCATGAAGCCAATTATGAAGGCGTTCGCACATCGCTTCAAAAACTGTTTGAGGATTCTTTGGCTGTTCATTTGCTGCTGATCTCGCTTGGAAGAAAATATTGCAAGGCTAGAAACCCTTTATGCAGACAGTGCCCAGTAAATATGCTGTGCCCTTCAAACAAGTCGTGAAAATGAGATGAACAAGCTGGCGCAGAAGGTTGCAGAATACTTTCCGTACACAGAAATGCGACGATTTCAAGATGACTTTATCAACACAGTTCACAGCGCCATTGAAGAGCATCGATCCGTGATTATTGAAGGAAGCAACGGTTTAGGCAAGACTGTTGCAGTCCTTTCCGCATGTCTTCCCACAGTGATCGAGAACAAGCTTAAAGTGCTGTTTGTCGCCCGAACCCATCGCCAACACGACCGCATCATTGAGGAACTCGCGGAAATCTCTAAGAAACAGCCAGTCACAGGGATCTCTGTTCGCGGAAAACGCGAAATGTGCCTCAACCACATGGCAAAGACCTATTCTTCAGACTTACATACCTTCATGGAAATCTGCGAACTACTCAAAGCAAGAAAAAAATGCCCACTGTATCAAAACATTGAGTACAAGTCGCAAATATATTTCGAAATTCTGGAACAAGTTGCTCTCCGTCCTTATAAAGCCTCTGAAATCCAGAGTATTTGTCGAAGACATGGTTTCTGCCCATATGAACTTGTGAAGGCCGCACTTTCTGAGGTAAGTGTGGTTGCTTTAAGCTATCTTTATGTTTTTGATCCGATGATACGTAACGTATTTCTAAAAAACTTGGAAACACCGCTTGACAGGATGATCCTTATTATTGATGAAGCACACAACCTTCCTGAAACTGCAGTTGACATCGCCAGCTTTACGTTACCGTTATTTACGGTTAGACAAGCGGAAAATGAGGCAAAAAAGTTCAGATACCTTGAGGTAGCGGATTTTGCAAATGCACTGAAAGTTGAAATTGAAAGAAGAGCGGAGAACAGCCCAAAGGAGCAGGAGATGCCTGAAAGCTTTATTTCAGATCTTATTCAAGAAAGAGTAGGCGAGGGTGATTTCCAGAAATTCTGTGAGGGCTTACACAGCAAAGGCAACGCAATAAAACGAAGCCTCTTTTCTGAAGGAAAATATCCGCGATCCTACATACATGGCTTAAGCGAGTTCCTCAAAAAGTGGCTTGAAACAGCAGATGATTACGCCTATATCAGAACCTTGAACAGATACATTTCTAGAAGAGGCGGCGAAACAGCAAAACTGGAAATCGTTGCTTTAGATCCCGCAAAAATTACGGCGCCGGTATTCTCTTCAACCTACTGCAATGTCGTCATGTCTGGAACCCTTCAGCCACTTGAAGCCTACAAAAAGATGACTCAGCTACCAGAAGACACAATAGAAAAAGTTGTGCCCGCACCATTTCCACAAGAGCATATCTTACCTCTTGTATGCTGCGGAGTAACTACTGCCATGGAAAAAAGAACATATAAAATGTACGACAAATTGGTAAAAAGAATAAGTGAAGTTGTCAAAAACACGCCTAAGAACACAGGTGTATTTGCAGCTTCGTTTGAGGTGCTGGAAGCTCTTGTCGCCGCTGGACTGGAAAAGGCGTTAGACAAACAGCTCTTTTGTGAAAGAAGACATATGAACTCAAGGGAAAATGAAAAAATGGTGGCTGCATTCAAAAGGTGCGCTACCAACGGTGGTGCAGTCCTTCTCGGAGTGCAAGGCGGACGTTCATCTGAAGGAGTAGATTTTCCTGGCGATCAAATGAACTCGGTAGCCATCGTTGGCTTGCCTTATTCGGAGCCGACACCAAGGATAAAAGCTCAGATCAACTATTTTGAAAAGATGTTTCCCACCTATGGGCGTGAATATGGGTACGTTCTTCCCGCGATGAAGAAAGCTTCACAGGCTGCTGGCAGGCCTATCAGAACGCCGATAGATAAGGGGGCTATAATTTTCATGGATTACCGTTTTGCAGCCGCTTACTGCAAAAGTTTTCTTCCAGCATGGATCAAAGATCATCTGAAAATTATGCCCGATGAAGAAGGCGTTATCAGTCGAGAGCTTGGCTGGTTTTTCAGAAGAGTTTCTTAAATGTCTTGAAGCTATCATTATCTTCGGGGAAAACTGGAAGCTCCTTGAAGTTCTTGTCAAGTTTCAGTTTTCCTAGTTTTACGGCAGCGACTTCTCCAGAGACAGGAGTTAGAATCTTTAAAGTTTTTCTTAGAAAGTCTATCTCTTTCAATACGCCTATGCCTAGAAAACGTTTGTTAGCGTTATATAATCCAGTGAGGAGACCTTCTTCCTCGCCCTTTCGGATGATAACCAGCTTTTTCTTGGTATATTCTTCAACTTTTTTCATGTTTTCCGAGTTAATCCATCTGTTTCTTCCAATAATTACATGCAGCTTGTCTGGCAATTCCAAAATGTTCAGGGGCTTCATGCCCAATAACATGTTTATTCTCAGAATTCGCTGGTTGTCTTCATATTTCTTGTTGAGACCGAATAACTCGTCTTCCTCAATTTTCAGCCAGTTCAAAGGAAACGACTGAACCTTGGCATTCTTCAAGTACTTGACGTAGCCTAGCTCTCGCAGGCTTCTGCGGCTTTCATGTGTTCTTTGCCTTATTACCTTAGGAGACTCCACAGAAGTTCTCTTGAACTTTTCAAGCTTGCTCATTAAATGCGCAAGTTCCTCGCCTTGCTGAATGCAGAAGACCATTTGTGGATTCAGACTTTCAACCATGTGGCTTTTGTATTTAACAGCTTCCTCTTCCTCAGTCCAGCCGTCAGTATTTATCACAAGGAAATCCGGATTGCTCCTTAACGCCTCCTCTTTCAGCAGAGTCAGCCCTTCAATTACCTTGTCCACTGCAGAACTGGGTGAAGTAATGCCTACAAAGAACGCGTTCTTGGCTGTTAGATTGAACAAGTCGGTGGTAGGTTTCGTTGGCAAAGTATATGCTACCGTGCATGGAGGCCCTATATCA
>JAGTQT010000087.1 GCA_018396615.1 Candidatus Bathyarchaeota archaeon | reverse complement strand
AGTACGCGAAAATAGCGAGTGGAGAAAAGTAGTCCTAGGCAGATGAGAAACAATGGAAAGCCTACTAGGAAGGGATTTCCTCCCCAAACGACTGATAGAGGCCAGCTTGATATAAGCGCAAAAACGAAGCTGAAAACTAGGCCGTAGTTTTTGCTTGGGTTAAGGCTTCTTCCGAGGAAGTATGCTCCTAATACCGATATTGCCTTGAAGAGTATGGTAACGTAAAAGACAGTTTTGGGGACGTCCATGGCCAGCATGTGGACAGCGAAGGCAAAGATTACATGGGCGCCCTGCGGATAGATTATTCCTTCTGCTAGATAGGGTTGCATTGTTAAGGGAACTTGGTTGTTTTCTAGAAGAACTTGAACAGCGAGAGAGTGTATGGATTCGTCGCGCACACTGCCCAGCACAGAGGAAGATGCCGCTATCAAGTTAATCGTTAGAAAAGCAAGAAACATGAGGGCTACTAGCAAGTACTCAGCAGTCTCTTTCCTTCGCAGGTTAAAGTGCTCTTTAATCCTTACCACATTAAGTTGTTTTAAGATTCTAAAGTGAACTATTATTATTGCCAAGAAGTTCGCCAAAGTAATGCCGGTAACCGTGTACCAGTTGAAAATTCCCAAAGGGATCATTGCAAGTACATAAAGAATCATACCGCCAAGATACACGTTTAACACGCAAATCTGGATTATGTTTAAGTCTTTAAAAAACCTGAAACGACGAAAGACAAGTGCGCGCAGTGGTTCGCCATTTATTGTTAGCAGCACAAGTAAGTATAGCAACTGAGGGATTAGCGATAGCATACATCTTCGCCCATAGTCTTGCTAATTACGCGGCACAGAAGATTAATGCTTTTCTCGACGCTTTTGGTTTCTCATATCTTAAAAGGCTGAAACCATGCGGGAATACGATTACGTTGTTGACAGTAGGCTTTAGAGCACGGTTCTTTTCAGCAGTTGAATCAATGCTGACGACGGCGAAACGTTTTTTACAAGTCAACAGAAACTAAAGGTGAACAGATTTGGACTCGCGTGCCTTTGTAGAAAACATGTTTCACGAATATTACACCAAAGACTTTTCTTTAGGCGAAGGCTTTCCATCCATCGAAAAACGAGAGTTCGGGTTTGCCTCCTTTAACGGTTGGATGCTTCGCCACAAAGGCTTCAAAACCGCTGATGAACTGGAACTTTTCTTGCGGGACTCTGTTCCTTACGGCGCCTACTTCTCCTGCGCCTATTATGAGGATCCGGAGGCGGATATGAGCAAGAAGGGATGGCTTGGTGCTGATCTGATTTTTGACGTTGATGCTGATCATATTCCTACTCCCTGCAACAAGATTCATGATGAATGGGTCTGCGGTAACTGTGGCTTTGCTGGGAGAGGGATCGAGCCGGAGAAATGCCCTAGCTGTAGTAGCGAAAAGATCGCGGTTGATAGTTGGCCTTGTGAGGTTTGCATAAAAACGGCGAAAGTTGAGATCATCAAACTTGTAGATTTTTTGATTAATGATTTTGGTTTTTCAAAGAAAGAAATTCGGCTATTCTTCTCGGGGCATAGAGGTTACCACGTTTATGTTCAAACAAGGGATGTGGAGCCTCTTGATGCGATTGCGAGAAAAGAAATAACTGATTATATTTGCGGAAGAGGCTTAAGCTCCTCCTCTTTTGGGTTGGACGGAAAAACCTTGACGATGAGAAAAGAGTCTTTTAAGGCTCTTGCCGATGTTGGGTGGCGTAGACGCATCATTCGAGGCATAAAAGATGCCCTTTTAAATGCTGACGAACGGAAACTAGCCTCTTTTGGCTTTAGCAGTACAGATGCAAAAGCAATCTTGGGAAATAGGGAGAAAATATTGATGGAACTGGAGAAAAGTGACAAAGCAGGTTTGATAAAAGGGATTGGGCCAGAAAGATGGGAAAAAATGGTGAACCTTGGCATTTCATTGCAGTCAGCAAAAATCGACACTGTTGTAACTACGGACGTTCACCGTCTTATCAGATTGGACAATTCGTTGCACGGCAAAACGGGCTTCAAGAAAGTGGAGATTTCTATGTCAGCAATAGATGATTTTGACCCTTTTACAAGTGCAGTCGCCTTCAGTCATGGTGAAGCAACCGTGTCGGTTTCCAGCGCCCCAGCGTTTAGACTGGGCAATGAAATGTTTGGTCCTTATAAAGATCAGAAAGTCAAGTTGCCAACTGCCGCTGCAATGCTGCTTGTCTGTAAAGGCAGAGCTAAGGTGATCGAATGATGTACAATGAATTGTATGAAATCTGGAAGCGCGAAGCCAGCGATAAAGGACTAACGATGCTTCCAGCAGATTTCTATCCAAGAGTTGCTGAATACGTTAAAAAGCTGAAAGAAGAAGGCAGAATGCTAGACAAAAGAACTGCGAAAGCGGCTCTTTTGAAGAAAGAAATGGCAGGAGTCAAGAAAATGGTTCGAGAGATAACACAGCTACGCTATAAAAAAATCCTTAAAACCGTTGCCTGCGGCGAAAGCCCTCCAGAAGGGGTTTTAACGGCTGAAGAAGATAAAATCTTTAAAAATGCTTCTCTTGATGCAGAAACATACCAGAACATTGTTAAAGGGATTTTTCACGGCGTTCCACCAAAGACTGAAGCTGCAAGAAGACATGATCGCATGGTGCTGCGGTTCATGGATGATGTTCCAGCCATTATTGGGGCTGACATGGCGACCTATGGCCCGTTTAAGGCTGAAGACGTTGCTTCTCTACCTGTTGAGAATTCTCGAATCTTGTGCAAACAGGGTTTAGCAAGAGAAGTAGAGGTCAATTAGGGAACTCTTGTCTGTTCTGCATCTTGACTAACTTGCAGATGCTGTTTGGGTTTTTCTTTTTTCTCCTTTATCCATCTCCAAAGGGCGCGTGAACCTATTATAAGCAGAGGGTAACAAACGATCCAAGTGACTGAATAGAGCATTCCATAGTAATCATGAAAACGCTGCACTTCCGGAGGCATGTAGCCTGGGCGCCACCCAGTGTCGATGGCGATTACAAAGATGGTTACGATCCTTAGTATATTGATGAAGTACGTGATCACAGCGCCTACTGCAAAATAAATCAGTTTTTGCCACCATGGGATTAAGCTCTTGCTTAAAAAAAGCAGAATCACAACAGTGTATATGAGCAGACTTTCAATTCCTGCACATGGCCATGCGATTCCAAACGCTGCCCAGCCCTGTGAATTTGAAGCGCGTAGAACTGGCACCGCGTCTTTTCCAGGATATGCGGAGACGCTTGTCTGGTATCCCATGAAGTTGAGAACGTTGGCGGCCAGCGTTGTCGTAAAGGGGACGATTAACTGGAAAGGTGTGAAAAAAGGAGAAAGATTGTTTACCGTGTATAATGTGCCGATAATTCCTAGGAAAAATGCGGAAATCGAGTAATTTTTGATTCCTTTGACGCCGTATTCTAAGAAAACAATTAAAAGCAAAAGTCCCATGAAAACGAGATACTCAGTTGAGAGCGGTACCTGTTTCGCCCACGCTTCTTCTATGCCGTGACTCAGAGCATAATCTACTAAAACCGTGTTGACTCCCCAGAAGTTGGCGGCAACAATATATACGGTGGGAATTAAAAGGAAAATGATAAATGCGAAGGTTCTTAGAGACCATAAAGTGTTGATTTTTTCTCTCAGTTCTTCCCAGTTCATTACTAGTTCGAGGAAACAGAGCCAAATAAAAAACAGTTCGTAGGTTCTCCCTACCCATGTCTGCTCGAAAGACGCTGGGTACAGACTATACAAGATTGCGAGAGGCGAGACAAAAGCAAGAAGAGGTAAGATCTTTAAAAGGATAGCAGACCTTCTTGCCAGCGCTTGATCGTTTCCCATCAACAACGCCTTAACAGTTATTCGGACTTTTAAAAATAGTCTTGTAGCGTCTATTTAAACATGCATCGTAGCACAGTAAAAAACTGTTCATCCACTTTGCGCGCGTGGAAACTTGGTTCGGTGAAAAAGTATAAGAACGGGCGTGTTTTCTTAATGGAAAGCTGGTTGCGGCAACATGAATGTCCCAAAAGAGATTCAGACATACTGTCCCAAGTGCAAGAAACATCAAGCGCACGCGGTGTCGCTGTACAAAGCTGGAAAGCGAAGAGCGCTGGCCAAGGGAGAACGCCATCACAACCGCGAGAAAAAGGGATATGGCGGGCAGAAATACCCCTTGCAAAGAGAGTTCTCAAAGACAACAAAAAAGCAAACTCTTAAGCTCAAATGCAAGGTGTGCGGCTACACGCGGCATAAGGACGGCATACGCCTAAGAAAACTGGCGATAGCCTAAGAAAAGGTGATTGAAATGACTGAATGGGAAGATCTTATTCCAGCGCCAAGAAGTAGATTTCTACGCGTTAAATGTTTGAAATGTGGCAACGAACAAGTAGTCTTCAGCAATGCCGTCAACGAAGTCACCTGCAATGTCTGCGGAAATGTGCTTGCAGAGCCTTCCAGCGGACGGGCAAAGATAAAAGGCGAAATTGTTACTGTTTTCGAATAGAGATGACCCAAATCAATGTCAGCGGAAGAACAGAAGTGGCCAGAGGTCGGTGATCTCGTGATGGCCACTGTTGAAAGCGTTACGGACTACGGTGCGTACGTTAAGCTAGATGAGTTTGATAAGAAAGCGTTGCTGCATAAAACTGAGATCTCTTCCTCGTGGATTCGGAACATACGTGATTTTGTACGCGAAGGGCAAAAGCTTGTTTTGAAAGTTTTACGTGTCGACATGGAAAAGGGGCATGTTGACGTTTCCCTTAGAAGGGTAACGAAACGCGAGAAAATCGAGAAGGCAATGTCTTGGAAGATGGAGCGGAAGGCTGAAGCCTTACTCCGCGGAGTCGCCGAGAAAACAGGTTTATCACCAGCTGAGATCCAAGAAAAAGCGGCAGTGCTAGTGGAAAAAGAGTACGGTCTCTATGAAGGCTTTGAGAAAGCCGCACGAGAAGGCGCAGAAGTATTAACCAAAATAGGTGTGCCTTCAGACATTGCAGCAGCGTTCGCTGAGGTAGCACAAGAAAGAATTCGGTTACCCACGGTCAAAGTTAAAGGAATCTTGGAGCTACGGTGCATGAAGCCTAACGGGGTTAAGATAATCAAAGAAGCGTTTCAGAGTGTAAAAAAGACTGGAAAAACCCGAGATATTAAATCTCGTTTCTACGTGGTTGCAGCTCCCAAATACCGCATTGAAGTGACAGCTGGAAACTACAAAGAAGCCGAAGAAGCCTTGCAAAGCCTTGCCCAAGACGTGATTTCGCACGTTACCAAGGCTGGAGGTCAAGGGATATTCAAAAGGTAAGAGATAATGGTGTGGCTTCTGAAAAAATGCGAAAAATGTGGGCAATATACGCTAAAAAAAGAAAACTGTCCTTACTGTGGAGGAAAACTCCGACTAGCGCATCCCCCTAAATTTTCACCCGATGATAAATATCTAAAGTATCGGATGGCGCTGAAAATGGAAGGTTCACGATAATGAAGGAAACTTTCGTTAAGAAACTAGTCGACATCAAGCCAAATAAGCCTGTTCTCATCGAGGGACTACCTGGCTTAGGCTTGGTTGGCAGAATCGTAATACGCTTCTTAGTAAAGCAGCTGAAAGCTGAAAAATTTGCACACCTTTACTCTCCTTATTTCCCCTACTTTGTTCTTGTAAACAAGAAGGGAGGAGTAAGACTTCTGCGAGGGACCTTTTATTTCTGGAAAAACACTGGCGGAGGAAACGACTTAATTCTTTTTACAG
>JAGTQT010000089.1 GCA_018396615.1 Candidatus Bathyarchaeota archaeon | reverse complement strand
GAGAGTGGAGTTACTAAAATGTTTTTACTGACAAGAATGCTAATATACGGTGGCTAGGCATTTACTACCTCAACCAAGCAGTAGATATCTTGAACCTAAGAGAAGCGGGGTGGGGTAGCCAGGATTAACCCGCTGGGCTCATAACCCAGAGATCAGTAGTTCAAATCTACTCCCCGCTACCAAACAATCTTAAATCGCTGCCTTGCCCTTTTTGAGTGGAACACCCAAAAAAGAGGGAGAAAAAAGAGACAGTTCCTTGTGCTTCTATTTTGAACCGTGCGGAGATGAAGCGCCTTTACCGCATCCAGTTTTCATCAGCTGCCGGAAGCCTGCGATGTACCATGAGTCAAAGTCGATATCATGTAGCCAGACTACAGCAAGACCGTAGACGGGTGATTTGACTTTGGTTAAGCATGTGACCTCAAAGACAGGTGATGACCACAGAGGTGTAACGTCTGCGAAGTACACGATCTCCAACGTGTAGCATTCAGTCTTGTCAAAGTAGACTTGGTAGCCGTCCACAAAGATAGTGTACAGTCCTGGCCCTTCGATCATTATGGATTCTGGCGATGCAGCAGTTGCGCCATCGACGTTCAGCGAGCCGTCAGGCAAGATGACGATTAAGTCCAAGTCGGTTGTTGCCCAGTGCGCCCAGTCGCGCCACCAGGAGAGGATCACGAAGGCGAAGCCGTTAGCATCTGGTATGTTGAAAGTGTATGTGTCGGTTTCGCCTTGCTTCACCGTGCCTGTAAATCTTTCTATTTTTCCTGGGTACACTTCGACTTGAGCTTCAGTGGCGACGCCCATATTAAGCAGGTATACTGTCTTGTCTGTGCTTGATACGAAGACTTCGGTGACCTCTATCTTAACCTCGCTGATGAATATTGACTCGTAGCTTGAGAAGTCGCCTGCCAGCACCAGTCTAACGACGCCTGGCTGGAATGGCACGTTCGTGGTGTACAATGCTTGTCCGTCTCCTGTGAAGTAGGCGCCGTAGAATAGGTACTCGTCGATTCCTCCTCGTTCAGGAGTGCTTACGTAGAGAACGCCTGCGTCTCCGAAGCCTGGGTTCTGCTGGCTTGGGTCGGCAAGCTGGACTCCGGAGAGGGTGATTTTTATGGAGTCAAGTTCGCTGTCTGTCCAGAAGTTAATGTACTTGTATTTTCCTGGTTCCAGTGTTATGTCATGTAGTACCAGCTTTCCTCCGCAGAGGAAGCTTGTGCTTATTGGCGGGAACCATAGGTCGCAGATGTGGTGGGGCCACGTTGTTGGGATTGTCTCGTAGGTTCCAGATTTGATGACGTTTAGTGAGTTCAAGACGTTAATGTATCCTGCACCCTGCTCCATTGCTGTGAAGCCTGGGATTTCTTCGGCACCGTCGTATATTGCCTGTTTGATTTCTGGTGGACCTATGCTGAGGCTGTTCATTTCCACGTATGCGTTGAGCAGTGCGGCTTCGCCTGCCACTTGTGGGCATGAATAGGAGGTTCCGCCGCCTATTCGGATGTATCCGTCGGCGAAAACGCCTAGGAAGCACCATGAGCCTGTGGCGACTACTTCAGGTTTGATTCTTCCGTCTGCTGATGGTCCTCGGCTGCTGAAGTCCACTATTGACATCTCGTCGTGTGGATACCAGTATAGTTCGCCCCAGCCACTTCCTGGAGGAGCACCGTAATAGTAGTAGAAGTAGATGTCTCCCCAGACGCGTTCGTGGATTGGATCCATTGCGGCGCCTACGGAGATTGCTGTTTTGGCGCTTGCTGGAGAGCCAACTCTAAGTGGGGCTGGTCCGTCGTTGCCTGCGGCGGCGACAACTGTGATTCCTGCGGCTGTGGCTGCGTCTACGAGCAGGTCTTCTGGGTCTTCGCCGTCTGCTCCGACTCCGCCGCCTAGGCTCATGCTGATGACATCAACATCTAGGGTTCCGTTGACCTTCATTTGGATAGCGATGTCTATGGCTTGCATTATGGTGGATGTTGGTGCGCCAGCACCGGTGTGTGGAAAGACTTTAATGCCATATATGGATGCTGCGGGAGCGATGCCCATGCATGTTACATAGACGTATCCAGCAGCGTCCTTCCATGATCCTTCAGGGTCATATCGGTATATTGCCTCTCCCCATGGATGGTTGGGTCTGAATCGCAGAAGCGCGTGTGCAGCAAGCAGGTGTGCGCATGCTGTTCCGTGGTAGTGGTTTAGAGGGTTGTTGTAGCCGCCATATGTGGGGTCTCCGGCTTCAACGCTTATGTCAACGCCGCCAATCACGTTGCCGCTGAGCAAAGGGGAAGCAGACCAGACGCCGGTGTCAATTATCACGACTGTGGATCCGGCGCCGTAGCCTGTGTCGACCCAAGCTACGTCCGCGTGGGTGAGATATGCATTGGTGTAGATGCTTGGCTCCACGAATTGCAGGTCCTCAATCGCTATTGGTTCAACCTCAATTTCTGAGGTTGGAGTTTCTGCCATTGGGAGTTCCGTCAGAGGGTCGCGTGGGACGTTTGGTTTAAGTTCTTCTGTGAAGGCGCCACTGTAGGTTATCTTCTGCAACTTGTCTTCAAATACTTTGATTACATGTCTGTTTGAAGCTAATTCCAAGAGGTTCATTGAAGGAATGGAAACTGCCATTGCTTCAACGCTTTTGAATATTTGAGTGATTCTTCCGCCCAAAGCTTCCACTTGGGCTTTGACTTCGGCGTTGCTGGTTGTCTGAATGATTACGTTCATCTCTGCAGCATTCTCAGCTAGAGATTTAGCGACGCTTGTCGTCAGCTTTTGAACTGCCGTGGTTGCTATTGCGTTGTTGATTGTTGAAACGGACATGGGTGCAAGTGCCGTGAATGTTGATGCGATGAGGATTACTGATAACAGAAGCGCTTTTGTTCTGTCTCGTCCATAATACGTGTTTGGTATAGTGAACATTTTCAATTCTCCTTTCTCTCATATTTGAGCATAAGATAATTGTGTCAAACTGCATAAGAATTTTATGGAAGTCTCTTCTAGCACTCTTCTAATTATAGAAATGATTGCTTGGCTCCAGAATAAGTAGGTGGAAAATGAAGAAATGGGCGTAATCTTTGCTTGTATTGTTCCGCATGGGGCTGAAACTATTCCAGAGCTGGCAGGCGACAAAATAGAGTTATTTGCGGAAACACGCGGAGGCATGGAAACGCTTGCCAAGCTAATGAAGAAACAAGAACCTGAGACAATAGTGGTAGCCTCGCCGCATAACTTGCGCTTGGAAACAACGATAGGTGTCGTCACCTCTGAGTTTGCGGAAGGAGTATTGGAATCAGAAAGCGGTCAAGTGAAGCTTAGACGCAGATGCGATAGACCGCTTGCGAAAGCCCTTGTTGACAACGCCAAAAAGGCAAGGCTTCCCGTTGTGGGTGCTAACTATGGCACAAGCGAAGGCTCAGCATCATGTATGCCGATGGACTGGGGAACGCTGATACCTCTTTGGTTCTTCTGTAAAAAAGAAACTGACAAACCCCAGATCGTTATCGTGACTCCATCAAGAGAAATCCCGCTGAAAAAACTAATAAAATTCGGCGAAATAATAGCGGAAACCGCTGATCACCTTGAAAAGAGAATTGCCTTTGTCGCCAGCGCAGATCAAGGACACGCACACAACGCTAAAGGACCATACGGCTTTAGCGAAGCTTCACAGAGGTTTGACGACATGGTTAGAAAAGCCATTTTGAAAAATGATTTAAAGCCACTGTTCAAGTTACCTTCAAAGTTTATAGACGACGCGAAACCCGACAGTCTATGGCAGCTCGCGATGCTTCAAGGAGTTCTAAATCGAGTTCAGATGAAGCCTAGTTTGCTGTCTTATGAAGTTCCTACATACTACGGCATGCTTTGCGCTGCTTACATGCCAGTTTAGTCCAGATGCCTCAGCAAAAAGAAGTAGACATGAAGTGCTATAGGGTTTTCAGCAAGTCTGCCTTGAACGAGAGCCCTCTTAACTCGTTTTCGTTGCAGTGAATGGCGTTTCCATTTATCGTCAGGTTCTCAGCATCAAAGAACGATTGCCACATCTTTGTCTCTGCAACTTTCTGCTGCAAAACTTCCTTGATTCGTGCTATCACTTTCTGTTTCTCCGCATCAGACATTTCCAAAAGATCGATTTTCTTCGCTTTCTTGTTTTTTATGATTCCCATACTGTTGCCTCATAAGCAAATATCGTGTATCTTAATAAATCAGTTCTTTCTTACCCGAAATATTCCCAAAACCGATACACCAAAACAACATGCTAAAAAACGCACTTCTCAGCCTTTATATAAGGGGGATAAAGCTCAAAACCTGCAACAGAAGAAAGAAGAAAAATCTTCTCGAAGCTATGCTTTTCCTTTCTCTTCCTTACCAAAATACGTTGTCCACTTAAGCTTCCGTGCATCTCTCCCAAAGTTAAGCGAGCTCTTTCTACACTTACTTGAACAGAACCACAGAATCGACCCATCATTCTTAACGTACATCATTCCTGTTCCAGACGGAAATTCGCTGCCACAAAACGAGCATTTCCTTGGTCTCGGCATTTCAACCCGCTCTTCTGCCTTTTACCGCGTAATTTTCTTAGCTTCTCTCTCTGTCTCTCTAAGCATAAGAAGATCCTGAACACGAACCGGACCTTTAACATTACGCGTGATAATACGCCCCTTATCCTTACCCTCCAGAATGCGTACACGTACCTGCGAAATTTCGCCTGTCACACCTGTCCTCGCAATCACTTGAATAACTTCCGCAGGCGTAAGCATATCTTGTGCCTGCGTCTTCTCTTCCTTGCTCATCAAGTAGTTCCTCGTTTAACCTGCTCAATTCTTGTACTAAGTTCCTTAACTAGTCCCGCTGCGTCTCCTTCCTTGGCAATGCACGCTGCAGCTGCTTTGACATCGATACCTATAGCTTTGCCGATCTGTTCCCTACTTGGAACAAAGATGTACGGGATCTTTCGTTCATCGCATAAAAGTGGCAAGTGCGCAACAACTTCCGGTGGATCAACATCCTCAGCGATAATCACAAGTTTTGCCTGACCCCTTTCAACTGCCTTGGTGGTTTCATTTGTCCCTTTTCTAACTGCTCCTGTCTTGGAAGCTATCTGCAGGGCTTCATAGGCCGCATCTGCGATTTCCTTCGGAACCTCGAATTTGACGTAAAACGGTTTGGACATAAGCCTCACCCTTTTTCAAAGCACAGTTTTATCATCAGTCCCTATTTATGAAGGTTTCGACTAATAAACCCAAATAAGACTTTTGCACAGAACTTCAAGCCACAAGTGTTACAGAATGGCCAGACGGAGAAAGGTTTAAATAACGTGTCTCATTGAAGCATGTGGGTTTTCGTGAGGGGACTTCAAGAGCTTGCAGGTGTTAGGTCTAGTTACCAATGTCACACCAAGCCATAACATTATACTGAAAGTCAAAAAACTCCCAAAGATCAGCGAAACAGTAGTCGACGAAAACCTTAAACCAGTAGGCAAAGTTTTCGACATAATAGGACCAGTGTCCGCACCATACGTCTCTGTAAAACCCACAATCAAAGAGCCAGAGAAACTGATCAACAAAACGTTGTACACAGTCCCCTCTGAAAGAAGAAGGGAGAAAAATTGAGTCACAACGAAGAACGTTCAAGCGACGATCCAGCACCACCAGCACGACATGCAGAGACAGCGAAGATCCAAGTCTGCCCAGAATGTGGCAGCGACAGAATAGTGCGAGACTACGAAGCCGCAGAAATAGTCT
>JAGTQT010000086.1 GCA_018396615.1 Candidatus Bathyarchaeota archaeon | reverse complement strand
ATCCAAGAAGGACTCTGCACAAGCCGCGTAGGCACACGCATAATTTTTCTTCACGAAACTAGCTCAACTAACGATTTGGCAAAGGAACTAGCTGCTTTAGGCTCACCAGAAGGAACAGTTGTCCTAGCCGAAGCACAGACCAAAGGACGTGGAAGACTAGGCAGAGAATGGGTTTCCCCTAAAGGCGGATTATACTTTTCTGTAATCCTCCGCCCCAGACTAGCTGCAAATGAAACTGCAAAACTCGTGTTCGCTGCCGGACTAGCTGTGGTAGAAGCTTTAGATCAACTGTATTGCCTGAAAGCTGAAACCAAGTGGCCTAACGACGTGCTGGTGAACGGACGCAAGGTTTGCGGGATCCTTTCCGAAACAAGCATTAAGAATAAGCTTGCGGATTTTGTTGTAGTGGGTTTCGGCGTCAACGCCAACTTCAGCGTGAAAAAAACGTTGCCAGAACCACTATGGGAAAATGCGACTTCGCTCTTGGCTGAGCTTGGCAGAAAGATAGAACTGGATGCTCTGCTTAAAAAAGTGTTAGAAAGACTGGAGAAACTTTACGGTTTATCCTTAAAAAGTGGATTTAGCCCAGTCTTGAAAGAGTGGAAAAATCACGCGACTTTTCTCGGCGGATACGTAGAAGTGAGAAGCGGAAACGAGTGCTTTTCCGGTTTAGCCTTAGACATTGAAGAAGACGGCTCATTAGCTGTTAAGCTTGAGGATGGGAGAGTGGAACATGTTTTTGCCGGCGACGTTTCTCTGCGGCGAAAATCGAATAAAGCTTTCAAGTGAACTCCTTTATTGCTGATTTTCTGATTACTTTTTGAGAAAAAAGAGCCTTTTCACCTTCCAATTTTTGCTCCAACGTTACAACTTTCACCTATAAAAAAAGACGGCTTGCAAGGTTTGTTACATAACTCCTGATCAAGAAATTTTTTATAAATAGAGACTCTATCACAGTAATAAAACTAAATGGTGAGAAAGATGGTTAAAGCTAGAAATGTGCTGCCTCTCTTGTTCGTGCTAGTTTCTGCTACAATTTTAAACCTCAATGCTTCCATTGTTCGCGCTGCAGACGGAGAAGTACACAACGGAGATTTGATTCTCAGCGGCAACAACGTCACATTGATCGAAGGAAGATTCGACATTAACGGAAGCATACTCGTAGAAGAAAACGCTACTCTAATTTTGAAAAACGCACTTTTGAACTTCACACAGACCGCAGATTACCAGTTTAACATTACATTTCGAAATCCAGTGAATGGCAATCCCCGTTTTGTGGTAGAGAACTCTACAATAAACACAAACGAGTTTGAACTGAGGATCTACTTCAATGGAAACAGTTCCGCAGACATATACATGCTGGAATCTTATAGCTATTACTGGCGGATCTCTCTATCGGCAAGAGACCAGTCAGTATTGAATGTACTGAATTCCACATTAGACTTTATTTACCCATCTGATTCTGCTACCGTCAACCTAACTTACTGTGCTGCAGCTGGAATGCACACGATGTCAGACTCTTACATCTACATAGCGGACAGCGAAATCGGGATTCTCAGCGTGCGAGAAAACGTTACCGTCGAAATGTCAAACTCGCACATATCCTCTTATGCATATATCTACGCATCCTCAGTAAATTGCTCAATTGACGAGTTAGAATCAGGCTTGTTTGACTACTGGAATTTTGAACAAAACTGCTCTGTTGTAGCTGCACCAAGCGGCGGGATACCAAACTTTACCATAGTAGATACTCTCGTTAACTATTGGGCTTTCCATTTCCAAGGCGAATCTAACGCAACAATCTCAGATTCCTCACTTCTACTCGTCTGCGCATCTGATTCTTCGGTGGTTTCAGTGTTTGCAACAGAAACAAACTCTGTGCAGACCTATGATAACTCCACACTTTATGCCTACAACTCCTCCACATCCGATGCCTATCTATATGGTAACTCACAGGTCTGGGCGATAAATTCAACATGCACTACACCATACTACTCTGATCAAGCATGCGTTTACGGCTGCTCCTATGTCTTCGTTCAAGTGCTTGACACAGCCAGCACCCCTATCCCAAACGCAAACGTCACAGCTATGTACGCAAACTCAACTGTGGCAGATTCAAAACTCACAGATGAAACAGGCTGGACCAAATTCATCCTAGTCGGGGGGATTTCAAACGCTACAGGCGACTATTCAATGGGCAACTACACCATAATAGGAACGTATGGATACTACTCTGCAAACACTACAGTTGTAGCTTACGGCAACCCGCAGATCACGCTAACCTTAGACTTCATAATCCCAGAATTTCAGACAGTCACATTAACCCTGCTGTTCACTTTGGCTACGCTGACAAGCTGGCTCCTACACAGAAAACAGAGAAAACCCCAATAACCACCTTCCATTTTTTTGATCAATCCATAGGTTCTAAATATTTGTTGATGCAATATACCTTCCTAACTTGAGGCAAAGCTTATGCCAACAATTAAAGAGCCTACTGTTGAAGAAAAAATTAAACAGCTGAAAGAGATGCGCGAAAAATCCAAGACAGGCGGCGGACAGAAACGCATCGAAGAACAGCATGCCAAAGGCAAGTTAACAGCCAGAGAACGCATCGAGCTTCTACTGGACCAAGGCAGCTTCAACGAGCTTGACCAGTTCATGGTTCACCAGTGCACAGAATTCGGCATGGCAGACAAGAAAGTGCTCGGAGACGGCGTCGTCACAGGCTACGGCACAATAGACGGCAGACTCGTCTACGTTTTCTCACAAGACTTCACAGTCTTCGGCGGCTCACTCGGCGAAATGTTCGCCAAAAAAGTCTGCAAACTCATGGATCTGGCGCTTAAAACAGGTGCACCAGTAATCGGTCTGAACGACAGCGGCGGAGCCCGCATACAGGAAGGTGTCGCCAGCCTAGCAGGCTATGGAGACATATTCTTCCGCAACGTAATCAGCTCCGGCGTCGTTCCCCAAATAAGCGCAATAATGGGTCCTTGCGCAGGCGGCGCCGTCTACTCGCCGGCGCTGACAGACTTCGTTATCATGGTAGACAAGACCTCCCACATGTTCATAACAGGTCCCGACGTCGTTAAAGCTGCGCTGGGACAGGAAGTCACCTTCGAAGAGCTTGGAGGCGCAATGGTGCACGCGCAGACAAGCGGAGTAGCCCATTTCATCGCAAAAAACGAAGAACAATGCATGCAAATAATCAGAAAACTGCTGAGCTATATACCGAACAACTATTTAGAAGAACCGCCTGCGGTCGAGCCGACAGACGACCCAAACCGAACAGACAAAGATCTAGCACACATACTGCCTGACGACCCAGACAAGCCCTACGACGTAAAAGAAGTAATCACACGTGTCGTAGACAACGGCGAATTCCTCGAAGTTCAACCTTTATGGGCACAGAACATAGTCGTAGGCTTCGCACGGCTAAACGGCAAATCAATAGGCATAGTAGCCAACCAGCCAGCACACTACGCAGGCGCCCTAGACATAAACAGCAGCATGAAAGCAGGACGCTTCATACGCTTCTGCGACTGCTTCAACATCCCAATAATAACATTCGTCGACGTACCCGGCTTCCTGCCTGGCTTGGAGCAGGAACACGGAGGAATAATAAAACACGGCTCAAAACTCCTCTATGCCTACTGCGAAGCCACAGTGCCCAAAATCACCGTTATACTTCGCAAAGACTACGGCGGCGCATACGACGTCATGGGTTCCAAGCATTCAGGCGCAGACATCAACTATGCTTGGCCAACAGCCGAGATCGCCGTGATGGGACCGCATGGAGCGATAAATATAATTTTCCGCAAAGAAATCGCCGAAGCCTCTAATCCTCAACAGAAGCGCATGGAGCTTGTAAGCGAATACCGCCAGAAATTCGCGAATCCCTACATAGCTGCACAGAAAGGCTACATCGACGAGGTCATCGAACCAGCCGAAACCAGACCCAAACTCATAAGCGCCTTGGAAAGTTTGGCTACCAAACGTGAACTGCGCCCAACTAGGAAACATGGTAACGTGCCGCTGTAGCCGCAGAAAATTCTCTGAAAAGCCCCCCTAGAAGACCTTCAGCGGATCACACCTCTGAATAGATTAAAATCAACAGTTGCCTCAAAGAGGAAAAAAATAATGAAGAAAGAAAGGCTTCTAACACGCAACTTGATAATAAAAACGCTCACAGACAAACTGAAGCCACTGTGCTATGTCCACGCATTTTGGGAAGGAGGCGCTGCCGCCTTTAATCGAATCGACCAATGGTCAGACATAGATTTGTACGCGGCAGTAGACGAAGATAAAGTCCAAGAAACATTCAACACCATTGAGAAAACGCTGGGAACCTTATCGCCGATAGAAGAAAAACTTGAAGTACCGCAGCTTCCTTGGCCAGGAATTTCTCAAATCTTCTATAAACTGAAAAATGCAAGTGAATACCTTCTTATCGACTTCGCTGTAATACAGCTTAGCGCACCTGACAAGCTTCTCGAACCAGAAATACATGGCAACACAGTCTTCTACTTCAACAAAAACAACAAGATAACTATACCACAGTTGGATAAGGATGATTTTGCAAAGAAAATCAACACGCGATTGAAACGGTTAAAGACAAGGTTTCAGATGTTCAACATTTTTGTGCAAAAAGAAATTAACAGAGGCAACAGCCTCGAAGCCATGGACCTCTACCAAAACATGACGCTTGCCACACTCGTGGAAGCACTACGCATAAAACACAATCCCTTTCACTACAACTTCAGAATGCGCTACATTCACTACGAACTTTCAAAAGAAAACGTGAAAAAACTTGAACACTTATACTTCGTCAAAGACATGAAGGATCTCGAAGAAAAGTATCGTGAAGCAACTAACTGGTTCAATAAAATAATTTCAGAAATCGCTTGAAACCAGCTTTTGGAGGCTAGATAGTGGTAAGAACTGATTTGCCGCTGATCACAAAAAGCAGATTAATAGCGGACTTGAAAAAACTAGGCGTCAAACCAGCCGACACAATCATGCTTCATGCATCCGTGAAAGCCATAGGTTGGATAGTAGGCGGTCCAGACATCGTAATCCAAGCATTGCTTGACGTGTTGGGACATGATGGAACATTGATGATGTATGCAGCTTGGGAAGAAGACGGACCTTACATCCTAAAAGAATTGCCTGAAGAATGGCAAAAGGCATACTTCCAAGAATGCCCGCCATTTGATCCCACTAGTTCTCGAGCAAACAGAGGATGGAGCATCCTAACTGAGTATCTTCGCACGTGGCAAGGAGCCTCCCGAAGTGGCAATCCAGAAGCCTCTTGTGTGGCTGTTGGAGCCAAAGCCGCATGGCTAACCGAAAATCACCCGCTGCAATATGGTTATGGACCAGGTTCACCGTTGGCTAAATTGTGCGAGGCAAAAGGCAGGGTTCTGCTTCTGGGCGCACCTTTGGATACGATTACGCTTATGCATTACGCTGAGCACTTGGCTAAGGTGCCTAACAAGCGCATAGTACGTTACAAAATTCCACTGCTACAAGAGGGAAAGCGTGTGTGGGTGGATGTTGAAGAGTTTGACACGTGCGGAAACGTTCTGCCCGATGCGCATGAATATTTTGAGGTCATTCCACGTGAATTTATCTCTTCAGGTAAAGCTTGTTCGGGCAAAGTAGGGAATGCCGCATCATACCTTTTCGACGCAAATGAGCTTGTCAAATTCACCGTACAGTGGCTTGAAAGAAAATACGGCAAACAATCATAAGTCAAGCGTGCGGTAGACCACTAGATTAATATCACTTTGCCCGAACAAGCTTT
>JAGTQT010000011.1:12710-29082 GCA_018396615.1 Candidatus Bathyarchaeota archaeon | reverse complement strand
GGCAGTTTTGCAGTGTCTTCCTATGAGGACGGAGCCTTCGATCTCTATTTTGCCTTGTTTGATCTTGCGTATGATCTCTTTTCGGCTTTTCATGGCTTCCGCGCTTTCACCTTGAACCCATATCCTTTTTTTCTCGTTTATTCTTCCACCGAAATCGGTTAGAGAGAGAAAGCGTCCGTTAAGCATGTCATGCATGGCTTCCAAGTAGCGTTTAGGAGTGCCCACATCATACCAGTTTCCTTTCAAAGTGTAGCCGTAAACTGATCTGCCTGTTTTTATGAGGTAGGGGATGAAGTCGAAGCCAAAATCTAGGCGACTCGTCTGCTTGATTATGTGCTTAATTTCCTTTTCTTTAAATATCTGCCTTATTTCAGGTGAAACCACGTACAAGCCGGTGTTTGCAAGATTTGACGGCGCTTCTTTTCGTGAAGGTTTTTCAACAAATCTGGAAATTCTTTTTTCCTTGTTTATGTCTGCTATTCCGTATCCTTCTACGTTTTCTACTTCTCGTAGAGCTATGGTCATTACTGCCCCTTTTTTCTCGTGGAAATCAACAATTTCCTTAACGTCCACGTCAAAGATGTTGTCTCCTTGGACGGCGAAAACTGGGTCTTCCACGTCGTAGTATTCCATGTTTATTCTCGCTGAGTCAGCGCTTCCGACGTCTTCGACGTTAGGCTGGTATTTTATGTGGACGCGTGGCTGTATGCCGTATCGCATTGAGAAGCCGTAGCCTGATTCGAAATAGTCATGCAGGTCTCTATAGTTTGTGTAGCCTTTCACTCCGAAAATGTAGTTTCTGATTCCCTGTTTCGCCAGAGACAGCAACGAGAACTCGATTAATGGTCTGTTGACAAGTCGGAGGCATGCCTTGCTGGTTTCTGCTGTTAGCGGCAGCAGTCGTTTTGCTTTGCCTCCAACTGGAATAATTACTCTGAGCCTTTCTGCGGCGTAGTTGTCGTTCAAAAACTTTTCACCGACAGACTTTTTACTCAATATTAAAGATGCGCGTATTAAACTTTCTAGCTTAAACGCTGGTTTTATAATATACCTTGCTGAGACCTTTATGGCGTGCTGAGTGGCTTGAGATGTATGGGTAGATTTACCGTCTTTGTGCGTTTGCTGCGCCCGATTAATTGTGCGATGATAGGCTTCGCCGTTATTGTTGGCGCTGCACTTGCAGACTCGGGAAGCCTAATAGCTTCTTGGACAAGCCTTACCTACGGATTTCTTGCAGGTTTCACCTTGACTGCAGCGTCGATGGCGATAAACGATTATTATGACAGAGAGATTGATGCAGTGAACGAGCCGAGTCGCCCAATTCCAAGCGGCCAAATAAAACCACATGAGGCCTTAGCTGTGGCTGCTATCTTTTCTATTATAGGCATGGTTTCCGCATACTTGAATAATTTTTACTGTTTTTTGGTTGCGGCTGTCTCTTGGGCAGTGTCCATGACGTACACCACCGTTGGAAAACGCAGTGGACTTGGCGGCAACTTTCTTGTCAGCCTCTGCGTGGCCATACCATTCATTTATGGCAGTCTTGCAGTGTCAAGTGTGATTAAGCCTAAGGTTCTTGTTTTTGCTGGGATAGTTTTTCTTTCCTATACTGGCAGAGAGATAACGAAGGGAATTGTCGACGTTCAAGGCGACGGAACGCGGGGTGTCAAGACTGTGGCGGTGCACTATGGGGAGAAGAATGCGGCATTTGCTTCTGCGTTCTTCTATGTTCTGGGCGTCTTACTGAGCCCTATTCCATGGCTTTTTGGCATGGTTTCTTTTTGGTTTGTTCCAGTTGTAGCTCTTACTGATGTTGGGTTGGTTGTGTCTTCTCTAATGCTTCTGAAGGACTATTCTCGTGATAATGCTAGAAGAGTTAAAACTATGGTGCTTTTCTGGTTTCTGACTGGTTTGCTGGCGTTTATTTTAGGCGCCTTCTAGCCACAGCACCGATATCGGCGAGAAACGTCTTTGGAACCGTTCTAAGGATTGTTGATTAGTTTACAGCGCTGCCAGAGAGGTGGAATCTCAGGTTAGGGTTGCGTTGCCTACTGTTCTAATAGCTGGAATTATATGTTTCAGAGGCGTAGCTATTACCTTAGGAGCAGAAAGCCCGTGAGCAACGCCGAAGAAACTAGTCTTGACTATGCACTTAGAGGCAAGGATTGGCAAGTCTACTGGCTTTTACTCAAAAACGGTCGAGGGCTTACGGTTCGCGAAGTCCAAAAGGCTTTACATTTCAGCAGTCCAAGTGTCGCCCAGCACCATCTTGAGCAGCTGCGCGGGCTTGGATTGGTGCAGAAACAGGAGGTTACGGGTCAATATTTGTTAGTCAGTGAGGTGAAGATTGGCATCCTTCGCCACTTTGTCAAGCTAGGAAGACTTCTTTTCCCAAGATATTTCTTCTATGCGGTTTTTTCGACAGCCGCATGCATTCTCTATGTTCTCTTCTTCATGGAGAAGTTCGGGGGAGAAAGCCTTTTCATAATACTTTTTGGAGCCATAGTCGCGATGATCTTTTGGTACGAGGCTGCGCGAGTCTGGTCTCTGCGACCGTTCTAGTTTCTGGAATAGGCTGTACCAAGGCTTAGCATAATATAAGATCAAGAAGCATTATTAAAGAGGTGCAGTTGAAATGCAGAGAGAGATTAAAAAGAAAACAATCCTTTATGGCGCTACAGCGATTCTTCTTGCCATATGCATCGGGGCACTCTGCATCGGCGTCAGCGTCCTTCCACTGGATATTCAGCCTATACCTCAGGTCACTCAAGCATTGGAAACATTCTCTTCCTACGAAGAGATCAGGAATTTTCTGATAACCCGCTCAGGAACCTATACTCCCTACGCGTCTTACAGTCCCTTCGACGCAGCCGCCCTGCGTTCAGAGGGGTATGAAGCCGCGTTAATCTCGCCGAACCCGGTTTTCTCAGGCACAGATGACAAGTCGCTCCAATCTTCTAGTACCAACATTCAGGTTGCAGGCGTTGATGAAGCAGATACTGTGAAAAACGAAGGCAGATACATCTATGTGGTGTCAAATTCCAAAGTTTTCATTTTGAAAGCATATCCTCCAGAAGAAGCAGAAATAGTTGCAAGCATGTCATTTGGCAACTCCACCTACCCGTGGGAAATCTTCATCAACGAAGATAGGTTAGTAGTCTTGGGCTCACAATACACTATGCCAAAGGACATTTACTGGAACATGTATTTGATTAATGTTAAGACGTTTGCAAACGTCTACGATGTCTCAGACAAAACGCATCCAGTTCTTCTAACGAACTTCACCATAAGCGGAAGCTACTTCAACTCAAGAATGATCGGAGACTATGTCTACTTCGTTGTAAGCCAACCTGCCTACATCATCTACGACACTGTAATTCTTCCTAAACTGTACACAACTAGCGGAATGAAAGAAATCACCCCGTGCGAAATTTACTACTCCGATGGAACAGACAGCTACTACGTGTATTCAACGATCGTTGCCATAAACATCCAAGAGACGGGCGAAGAGCCAAACCACTTAACGCTGATGATAGGTGGAACCAGCCACATGTATGTCTCACTGCAGAACATTTACGTGACTTATCCAAAGGTAACCCACCTAACACATGAGAGTCAGACCGCGATCTACCGAATAAGAGTAGAGAGACGCGAACTTGAAGAAGAAGCGCATGGAACCGTGGCTGGACAGGTGCTTGGACAGTTTTCGATGGATGAATACAATGGTTATTTCAGAATTGCAACGGAAACAAGAGATATTTCTTGGGTTCCTTCAAGCAACCTATTTGTTTTAGACATGAATCTGACGGTTGTGGGAAGCTTAACAGGCATTGCGGTTGGTGAAAGATTTGATTCTGCCAGATTCATTGAAAATCGCTGCTACCTGTCAACCTCAGTAATACAGCAAGACCCGTTCTTTGTCATAGACGTCGAAAACGCTACTGAGCCGAAGATTTTAGGCTATTTGAAGATACCTGGCTTCACGCGATACTTACATCCTTACGACGCGGACCACATAATTGGCATAGGGATTGATTCAAGCAACGTGAAGATAACACTGTTCGATGTTTCAAACGTGAGCTCACCAAGTAATGTGAGCCAGTACGCGGTTAACGCGAAATGGTCGTATTCACTTGTTTTAGATGACCACAAGGCGTTTCTATTTGACTACAACAAGAGCTTGCTTGCTATTCCGGTCTCGCTAACTCAAATGGAGTACGACCCTCTCAGTAACGACTATTCATATTGGTCATGGCAGGGGCTCTACGTTTTAAACATTAGCTTAAGCGGAGGCATCACTTTGAAAGGCAATATAACTCACCAGCAAATTAAAGAATCATATTGGTCTAGCAACTATGTAACAAGGTCGCTGTATATCGAAGACGTTCTCTACACGGTTTCAGAAAGCAAGATCATGCTCAATTATCTAAACGACTTGGCGCCGATCAAGGATATCCCGCTCGCCTAAAAAGCTCTACATTTTCTTTGTTTTTTATAGCTTCGCCTTCCAAGCTTTCGAAAACTGATTTTAGCAAGCTGCGTCTTCTTCCATATGAACGGTTACTGCTGTCTCGGAAAAATGTTCTTTTATCTTGCTTTCTATTTTGGAAACAATCTCATGCGCTTCTTCGATGGAGATTTGCTTGGTGAAGCAGCAATCTATGTTTATGTAGCGTTTTCTGTCCGCCACGTAGGTTACTACCTTTTTCACCTTAACCGCTGGCTTATATTTCTCCACGGTTTTTCTGATGATCTGGTTTATTTCACCTTCATAAGCTGAGGCTCCTCTCCGCAGTTTAAAACTAGACGGCTCAACATGAACCGTCACATGCTCAACACCCTTGATCCGCGCGTTTATGCTTCGCTCAATTTCCTCAGCTATTTCATGGGCTTCCTTCACCGAAAGTTTCGGATCCACCTGCGCATGCAGAGTGATGTATAGTTTGCCACCCGTGTAAACCGTGTCTATTTCATGCGCGCCCCGCACGCCTTCAACTTCGGTTGCCAGCTTTTCCACAAGCTTACTTGTTGATACTTCCTCCTCGGTAGGCTCGATGTGTATCGTCACTTCCGCGTTGCCCAGCCTCTCCTTCAGGTTTTCCTCTATTCGCGAAACCAAATCATGTGCTTCTTCTAGGCTCATGCGGTTTGAAATCTGAACGGTAGCTTCCGCAAATATCTTTTGACCTGCCTTCCTTACCCGCAGATTTGTATATTTTGAAACTCCTTTTGTCTTTGAAATTTCATCTCTAACCTTTTCTGTTATACTTCTTGGAACGATGTCACTTAACTCCATGACGCAGCCCCAAGCTAGCTTGACACTCATGTAAGTCAACATGACACTTAGTATCATCGAGGCAACAGCATCTCCATAGTATATGCCCACGATTGCCAAGCCAAAGCCGAGAAGTGCAATAAGCGTGGAAACAAGGTCTGCGATTGCATGATAGAATCCTGCTTTAACTGTGGAGCTTTCACCCACATGAGCTTTTTGAAAAACGGCAACTCTTAGGAAGTCTATGCAGAACGTGTAACCTATGGCCACGAGACCTGCATACTCCAATTCAGCGTTAAGCTGAAGCCCGCCTTGGAGGATTCTGCCAACCGCTTCGTACATTATTAGCAAGGCTACGCCTATGAGGACTATGCCTCCGACGAGCCCTCCTATTGTTTCAAATTTTTCATGCCCGTACATGTGATCTTCATCAGGCGGTTTCAGAGAAGCCCTTGTTGCCATAAAAAGCGTAAACGTGGTAAATGCATCAAGCAACGCGTGTACGCCGTCGCTTAGGATTGCCAGACTGCCCACAGCTTGACCTAAGAGCACTTCTACGATGACTACGCTTGCTATGGCCAGTGTTGAGATTTTCAAAGTGGAAAGCTTAGCGCTGCCTTCGTGGTGGTGATGCATCGTGTTCGGGTTATACTGCATTGATGTGGGCGATTTAAGAATTGTGGACTGCGTGGAATCTTTCTGTTTGCCTGGTTACAGCTTAAATCCATGTCTCCTAATGCCTTAAGAGATGAATCCGATCTCAAGTTTTCGCAAGAGGTATGCGTTTCTTAAAGGCAATTTTCTACTGATAACGATTACTTGGGTTCTCATGTTTTTTGCTGTGCCCATTCCCAACACGTACGCAAGCAAGTACTTCAAAGACGTACTGGGCGCGGATGACTTCACTTTGTCGGTGATAAACTTCGTGGGAATGTTGGCTCTGGCTTTGGTGCAGTTTCCCGGTGGATATTTTGCTGATAAGCATGGGAGGAGGTGGCTGATTTATAGTATGACTTTTGGCGTGGCGTTGTCTTCTCTTTTCTTTGTTTTTGCTCCTTCGTGGGAGTACGTGGCTTTAGGGATGATGATACAGAACTTTTGTCTCCTTTATCAGCCTGCGCTTTTCGCGTTGATGCTTGACTCGGTTTCGCCTGAGAACCGTGGCGCTGGATTTACTTTTCAATCAGTCGTTACGAATCTTGTTGGGTTGCCTGCCGCGATAATTGCTGGCTACCTGATTCTTGTTTTTCAGTTTAACCTTGGCATGCGGATAGCCTATGGAATTGTAACTGTTGCCTACTTTGCTGCAGCCTTGCTTCGGGCGAAGCTTAAAGAAACTTTGCCTTCGGCAGATGGAAGTGTTCGACTCGGCTTTTTTGAGGCTTTGCGCGAGTATCCGCGTTCGGTGAAGGAAAGTCTTGCGGTGTGGCGAAAAGTGCCTAAAACTGTTTTTCACATGTTCGTGTCCAACGCGGTTATGAGCAGTTTAATCGCTGGATGCAACACTTACTTCGTCGTCTACGCCTTAGAAGTGCTGAAAGTTGAGAAGTTTCAGTGGGCGCTTGTGATGGCTTTCATGTCGCTGAGCATAGCGATACCCACAATTTCTGCTGGTCTCCGAATGGACAGAGCGGGGCGGAAGCGGTTTCTTATCGCTGGCTACTTCTGCTACGGTCCAGCCATGCTGATTTTCATCAACGCAGGCTTCTACCAGCTTCTGCCAGCGTTTTTCTTTTTTGGCTTGGGGCAGATGCTTCAATCAAGCAGCTATCAGTCTCTTTTAGGCGACTTGACACCGAGAGAGTACAGGGGAAAGGTTGTCGGCTGCAGCCAGTTCTTCATATATCTAAGTCAAGCGCCTACTCAGCTTTTAGTTGGAGTTCTCTATGCTTATGTGTGGAAACCTCTGCCCTTCGTCATGCTGGCAGTAGCCACTTTGCCCATATGCTTATTTGTGTATCTCAAGGTGTTTGAATCGACGGCTAAGGAAATCTAAAACTTGAAAAAAGATAGACATTTAGGTTTGAAATCAATATTCAAGTGGAAGGTTCACGCCTATGCGCTTCACACCTATAAGGGAGATCCTCTTAGGCAAACATGAAAACGAGAAAGTTGCTATTCGCGGCTGGGTCTACCGCAAGAGAGAAGGCAAAGAAACCATTTTTATCCTTGTCCGCGACTCGACAGGAGTCATCCAGTGCACTGTGAAGGCTGGCAGTTCAGCGTGGGCTGAGGCGGAAAGGCTTACTATTGAGTCTTCTCTGACGCTTGAAGGCACTGTCAAACAGGATAAGCGGGCAGTGGGCGGCTATGAGCTGTCGGTAGATGCGATTTCTGTGGTAGGCTTGGCTGAGCTGTTTCCAATTTCAAAAGACAAGAGCGAAGAGTTTCTGCGCGATGTTAGGCATCTTTGGCTTAGGAGCCGCCGCATGAACCTGATTATGAGGGTTCGCGGCAAAGTGCAAAAGTTTACCGACGAGTTCTTTGAGAGCCAAGACTTTGTTGAGGTCTCTCCGCCGATGTTCATTACAAGCGCCTGCGAAGGCGGCTCAACGCTTTTCGGGTTGAAGTATTTCGATCAGAACATGTATTTGACCCAGAGCGCTCAGCTATATCTTGAGATCCTTATCTACTCTTTGGAGAAGGTTTACTGTGTTGCTCCGTCGTTTCGCGCTGAGAAAAGTCGAACGATCAGGCATTTGACTGAGTATTGGCATATCGAGGCTGAGCAAGCGTTTGCGGACATGGAAGATCTTATGCGGCTGGAAGAGGGGCTTTTAACTCATATCTGTCAAAGAGCGTCTGAACAATGCAAAGAAGAGTTTGCCGAGTTAAAAGCAGACATATCTAAATTGGCTTTAGTAAAACCGCCGTTTCCAAAGATAACCTATACTGAAGGCATTGAGAAGCTGAAGGCGAAGGGTCTCAATGTAATGTGGGGCGAGGACCTGGGATACGAGCACGAGAAGGCTTTAGCAGAGGAGTTCGGCAAACCCTTTTTCATCTACGACTATCCCAAGCAGATTAAAGCCTTCTACTGCAAAACGCACCGAGATAGACCGGACATAGCGATGTCAACCGATATTCTGGTGCCGAGGATAGGCGAAATCTCCACAGGCGGAGCAAGGGAAGACGATAAGGAGATTTTGGTTGCGAGGATTAAGGAGATGGGTTTGAAGATTGAGGACTATGATTGGTATTTGGATCTGAGGCGTTACGGCACGATTCCTCATGTCGGTTTCGGGATGGGTTTGGAGAGGCTTCTGACATGGATGCTTGACCTAGAGAACATAATAGATGCTATACCGTTTCCACGCACTACAAGAAGATTCTATCCATAATCTGCATATGCTTTTTCCACATGTTCAAACATTAAAAGACTAGCTGGCTAAATGTCGGCTGCTTCAAAAATAAAAAGTGGAGAAAAAGGCTAGACAAGTCTTGTCTTTTTCGTGTCTTCGCCGCGGATTTTCAGCTTCTTCGGGATAGTTATGTTGAGCACGCCGTTCTTGTAGTCGGAAGATGCCTTGTCCACGTCGATGTTACTTGTGGGAAGTTTCAGCTGCTTGTAGAAGTTTCTGGCTCTGATCTCTACTTTGTCTTCTTTGATATCGGGTTTTATGTCTTCTTTTTCCTCTCCCGGCAGTTCCACGTAGATTTTCAATGCGTCTTCCTCGTCAAAGATGTCGGTCAAAGGCTCGCGTGGCTCTTCAAGCGCCTTTTTCGGAATAGCTAATGGCCTTTCTGGAAGAGAGGATCTTCTGAAAGGTTTCAGGGGTTCTATTGGCTCTAGCGCTTCCTCGTTTCCGAAGTGTCCTCTGAAAATGAAGCCTTTTACTCCGGGCTTGTTGATTTCCTCGGTTTCGAAGGTTCCTTTGATTTCGCCGTTTTGCAGTTTCTTGAGAACTTCTTCTAGTTGCTGTTGGAACCGTTTCATGTATTTCGCGTTAAATGTTTCGATTTCTTCAAAGAATTCGTCAAAGTCATTTTCAAAGATCACTTTTTTCACCTCCTTTACAGGTTTTCGATTTCTTCAACTGACTCAAGTAAGCGTCGAAGAGCGAGGCTCATCATTATGAAGGCTGTTTGTCCTGTCTGCGGGCAGCGGTACTGTCCCCTTGCAGTTTTCTGTAGGAATCCCCCTTCGGCTAGCTTTTTCGAGTTTTCCCAGACTATTTTGGGGTTGAGGTTGAGTTCATGCATGAAGTCTGCGAAGCCCATTGTGTGGTCTTCTTCTTCGAGGAGTTTTCTCATCATTCGTAGGCGTGTTTCGTGGGATAGGGCATCGAAGAGTTTGGAGAGTTTTCTGAATTCGTCTTCGGATGCGTTGAATTCGTTTTCTAGTTCTTCTTTTTCCCAGTCTTCGGGGGACAGGGGAATTTCGAATAGTGTCTTGTTGTCTCGCACTAGCTTGAGTTTGAGTGTCATGTGCCATCATGCCATTTTATTACTGTAAGGTAATTACCTAAAGGTAATATATAAATCTACCGCACACAACCCAAAAAAATTCCTAATCAGACAAACTTAACGAAGCCTACGAATATCCACTTCGCTAACTTTTCCGCCTTCAGAATAGCTCTTTATGATAGAAGCATGCAGAAGCGGCTCGTTTTCATACAAAACACGCATTTCGTCAAACATGGAATCGCCGCTCAAAGTCAACTCAGCCACATGGTCCAGCAAGTCAAGATCATCTTCAGAAAGGCTCTTCTCCTCTTTTTCAATAAGCCCCCAACAGTCCCATGGCAAAAGTTCAACCTTGTTAAGCGAAGCCAAATCCCGAACAAGATTGCCGCGAATAAACCACATTCCATGCATGTCAAAAATTCCAAACTGGTTCGGATCAGCTTGCCCTACGCGGCACATCTGCCAAGCCTTTCCAGCCGGCAAAAAGTATCCATGCGGCATGTCCAGCGGGTCAAATCTGATCTGGAGAGCCTGCTGCTGAAACTCGTCTAGCTGCGGGTCAACCATAACCCAGCGTTGCTCAGTGTGACTCCAGTACTCGCAGATCCAGTGATCCTGTTTTTCTGTAAGGTCGAAGTAGGTTGCGAACCCGCATCGGGCACGCGCTGAAATACCTTTTGATCTCAACATTGAGCAGAGCATCACCGCGAAGTCTCGACAGTTGCCTACCAAACGTTTTTCAGGAGACCGCACAGCAGCCAGAGGGCGGCTGTCCATTTCTCGGATTTTCGCCAGCTTGTCTGCAACTTTGCGTAGATTCACTTCCTGTTTTCTTTCATCGCTCAGTTTTACACCCATGCGTTCAGCCCAGAAAACGTGAATCATAATCCCTTGCAAAGCGCAGCATAGCTCCTCAACGTTAGATGGAAGCCCCACGAACAGGTCTCCATGTTTTTCTGGATCAGTCATCAAACCAAAAGACCTATAGTGTGCTAAAGCCTCAGTTTTAGGATCTGCCATGAATCTTATTCCCTCTAAAGATAGTTATACCGTGACTACGTATACAACTCATTTAGCTGTTATGCTGTCAAATCTTCGATTTTCAGCTCTCGGGCTTAATGTCGAGGACTGCTTTGCGATCTTTTCCTTTCAAGTCTCGTATGGCATACAGCGTTATTACCGCTGAGACTCCTCTCCGCCTCAGCTCCTTGACGTATTCCAGCACTTTCTCTTTGTCTCCTCTCATAGTGTCTTTTAGAGCCCAGCCCACGCCCTTTCGCACTAAATCCTCCTTTATCCCAGATTAGACCGTTGCAAAGCTTCAATGCCTCTTCAGTGAACTTTCCACTTTTCCCAATGTTTCGCGTGAACACTACTACGCTGGCTCGTCGCTTCCACAAACTTTCCGATCTATTCCACCTTCTCAAAATGCTTAATACCTCATCTGGATACGCCAGCAGCAAAGGCTGCAACACATCAATGCAGAACCCATCCACCGTTCCCCAATTGTTTAGGCAATCGCCAACATCTTCCAGAACCCAAAAATCAGATGGCTTCATATCTTTAACGTTCAACTTCAAAAGCGCAATTCCAAAACTCATCTGACCCCCGTACCCAGACCTAAAAAATCTTCTCGCAAGCTCAAACCTATCTTCAAAACCAAGCTCCCTGAAAGCCTGCTTAAACTTCTTAGCTATCTCCTTAAACTCTGGCGCGCTGATACCATAACACTGAAAGCCAGCCCCAACCTGCTTATGAAAATACATCTCCTTCCTAGCCTGCTCAACATCAGCCCTTCGCTCCAACTCTCTGACAACATCAACATACAACCTATCAACATCCAAACTCTCACCCCAAACAAGGCAATACCTACACCTAGTATATATAGGGGGGTATAATTTTTTGCCCAGACAAAAAACACAAAAAAGAAGAGGTGAACTTACTTCTTTTCCAGCTGCTTCCGAAGCTCCTCGTAAGTCGCCTTTATATCCTCCACAGAAGCCTCATCCTCAAGCGTTGAAACATCACCCAAAGCCGCACCCGCCAACACCGCCTTCAACAGCCTCCGCATAATCTTACCACTCCGCGTCTTCGGCAACTTATTCACCATCACAATCGCTTCCGGCGTCGCAATGGGACCAATCGTTGACCGAATATGCTGCACAAGCTGCTGACGTAGCTGATCTGAAGGCGAATAACCGCTACGCAGAACAACAAAAGCCACCGGAACCTCACCCTTAACTGGATCTTCTTTACCCATGACCGCAGCTTCCGACACTGCTGGATGCGCCACAAGCTCACTTTCAAGCTCAACTGTGCCAATCCGGTGTCCCGCAACCTTCAGCACCTCATCCGCTCTTCCAAGCAGCCAGAAATAGCCATCCGGATCCCTAATCGCATAATCACCAGTATAGTAAACATTCGGGAAACGACTGAAATACGCCTGCTTATACCTTTCCGGATCCCTCCACAACATCTGCAGCATTCCAGGCCAAGGTCCCTTAATCACTAGAAAACCTCGCGTTGAAATCGGAGAAGGCTGACCCTTCTCATCCCAAACATCCGCCTGCACACCCGGCAAGGGTTTCGTAGCTGAACCCGGCTTCAGTGGAACAAGCTCAAGTCCCGACAGCGGCGCAATCATAAATCCGCCTGTTTCTGTCTGCCACCAAGTATCGATTATGGCAAGCTTTTCTTTCCCAATTACTTTATAGTACCACCGCCATGCTTCAGGGTTTATGGGTTCACCGACCGAGCCTAAAAGTCTTAGAGTACTTAGGTCGTGCTTGTTAACCCATTCTTCGCCATATCGCATGAACATCCTGATCGCGGTAGGAGTTGTGTAAAGTATAGTTATACCATGCTTCTCTATGATTTCCCACCACCTATCTTGAGCAGGATAATCAGGAGTCCCCTCAAAGATGAAAGAGGTTACACCAAGCGCCAAAGGAGCATACACGTTGTACGTGTGCCCCGTAATCCAACCAATATCAGCAGTGCACCACCAAATATCCTCGTCTTTCGGGTCAAAACCCCACTTAAGCGTCCAGTAACCCCAGACCAAATAGCCGCCAGTGCCATGCTGAACGCCCTTAGGTTTTCCTGTCGTCCCAGACGTGTAAAGTATGAAAACCGGATCAGTCGCTTCCATAGGTTCCGGAGGAACATACGCGTTAGCTTCAACCTTAGACATCAGATCATGATAGTAGTAGTCACGTCCTTCCTTCATTGAAACCTGCTGCCCAGTTCTTCTGACGACAACTACTTTTTCTACAGTTGGCGTATTTGCCAAAGCACGGTCAGCTGTGTCCTTCAGCATAACGGTTTTGCCGCGTCTATATGCACCATCGGCAGTCACGAGAATTTTAGCTTGGCAGTCATTTATTCTGTCTGCAAGTGCCTCGGCGCTGAATCCGGAGAAAACCACAGTGTGAATTCCACCTAATCTAACCGTTGCCAGCAATGTGATTGGCAATTCAGGAATCATCGGCAAGTAGACGGCAACTCTGTCGCCCTTCTTCAAGCCAAAGTTCTTGAAGATCTTTGCCAGCTTATTCACTTCTCTGTAAAGCTGATAGAAGGTGAAAGATCGGACTTCGCCATCCTCGCCTTCCCAAATGTATGCCAGCTTGTTCTTTTTCGGCGTTGTCAAATGCCTGTCCAATGCGTTGTCGCATATATTCAAAATGCCACCTGAAAACCACTTGTAAAATGGAGGATTTGAGTCATCAAGCACCTTATCCCATGTTTTCATCCAGCGAAGAGCCTTCGCCTTTTCAGCCCAAAACTCATGCGGGTTTCTGATAGATCTCTCCCATTCCTCTCCCAGAGTCTTTATGGGTATGATTTTCTCGTTAAACGGCAAACTTGCTTCAGACATGCTCAATCCTTCCGCAAAGAAACTTTGAAGCCTTGTTTCCGAAATATAAACCTTTTTTATGGAAAAATAAAAAAGGAGTGAAGAATTTCTAGGTTACTGGGCATATCGGCAGAACTGTTTTTCCATAGGTTTCGTTAAGCACTTCAGCGATGGCAAGGTAAACCGCACTCAACCCGCAGATTATGCCTTCGACGCCTATTACCTGCGTAAACAGGTTCCACGCCGCGCTGTTTGCTACTAGAAATGTTGAGGCAACAAGCCCCTCTCTAGCTGCAAGCAAGAAAAACAGTACGGCAAGGCTTGCAAAGACAAATTGTAATGCACGGTTTTTCTTAATAGTCCCAAAGAACATCATTAGCGTAAAAAGCCCCCACATAAAGAAGTACGCTGCAAAAGCCTCATTGCCCGCAAGCCAAGGTGTAATGTTGTACGGGTATGAAAACGGCCACACTCCATACCTCGCAACTTGGCTTGTGCCAAGCCAGTTCAGCGCTACAAAAGACAGCCAAAACAAGCCATATGATGTAAAGGCAGTAGTTCCAAACGTGTTTCCCCTTCTGTACTCAAGTACGCCAGCAATTATTTGTGCCAAGCCTCCGTAGAATATCCCCATTCCAAGGATGACTGCGTCAATTTGCATTAGGCGAAAGTTGTGGACATAGTTCAGTAGCACGGTGGTTACCCCAAAGCCGAGCAGCCCCAGCGGTGCCGGATTTGCAGTTTTTTCACTCATGTCTTCTTGCTCCTCTTTCACAAGAAAAAGGCTGTGCTCACTGGAGTGGTATAAGCCTTTCCGATTCTATTTTCGTTTTCTGCTTGAGATGTACTTGCCTATTTCCAGCGAGCCAAACACTATCGCGGTGAAAGCTATCGCGAAAGCCCAGTCAAGCGGCTCTGGAGCACCAACATTAAATACTGTGTTAAGACCTGGAGTGTAAAGAACTACAAGCTGAAGTGCAAACGATGAGAGCACCGCAATCCAGAGGAACTTGTTTTTGAACAAGCCAACTTTCCACACAGGATACTTTAGCGAACGTGCAGATATCGCATTAGCCAGCTCCATCAACACCATCGCCGTAAGCAGTTGAGTCCGCGCCTCCAACAGCTGCGTTTCTCCCTCCCATGGCCTATGGTAAAGATAGCCAAAGAGCAGTAGAACGCTCATCAATATGGGCACCACAGAAAGGTAAATCTTCACTTCACGTGTAAACACACTCTCTTCTGGATCTCGCGGCTTCCTCTCCATTATGTCAGGGTCGCCTGGATCTATCCCTAACGCCATAGCCGGCAATCCATCGGTCGTCAAGTTTACCCAAAGCAGCTGTGCGGCATTCAGCGCGATTGCAGCTTCTCCTAAACCTGTTTCAGAAGCACCTGGAGAAAACAGCCTTGCTAAATATGGGACAGCAACTACTGCTACGAACATAACGATTATTTCCATGATATTGCAGCGCATAAGATAAGTTAGGTACTTTTTGATGTTGTCATAGATTTCTCGTCCTTCGCGCGCCGCTTTCACGATAGAAGCGAAGTTGTCATCTGTAAGAACCATGTCAGACGCTTCTTTAGTTACCTCAGTGCCTGTTATGCCCATAGAAACCCCTATGTCTGCCATCTTCAACGCTGGAGCATCATTAACTCCATCTCCAGTCATGGCTACGACGTTTCCCTTAGCTTTCCAAGCCTTCACTATTCTCATCTTATGCTCAGGCGAAACGCGAGCATATATCAGCACTTTCTCAACTCTGGCAACCAACTGCTCGTCATTCAGCTTTTCCAGTTCCTCCCCTGTCAGCACTCTTTCTTCTTCATCGTCGTTTTCACCTATCAAGTTAAGCGCTTTGGCTACTGCTATAGCAGTAAGCTTGTGATCGCCTGTAACCATGACCACGTGTATGCCTGCTTTCCTGCAAGTGTATATAGCGTCTTTAACTTCTTCACGAGGTGGATCAATCATGCCCATAATGCCAACAAAGACGAAGTCCTTCTCAATTTTCTCGTCATACGTTTCCAAGTTGTCAGGCAGCTCTCTGAATGCGAATCCCAAGTTTCTTAGGGCTTGCTTTGCCATTGCTTCATTTACCTTCAGAATCTTTATCCTATCGTCATCGGTAAGTTTGTGAACTCCATCATCATCAAGAATCTTCGAACACTTTTGAAGAACTATTTCAGGCGCACCTTTCATGTAGGCTATCTTCTTCTTACCCGAAACAACATGAATTGTTGTCATGCGCTTTGTTTCAGAGGAGAATGGGATCTCAGCTACACGCGGCTGCTGCTGCTCAAGCTCCTGCTTCCACAATCCCGCTTTCGCAGCCGCAACAACTAAAGCACCCTCGGTTGGGTCACCTTTTATGATCCACCGGTTGCTTGCGGTGTCTTTTTCCAATTTAGCATCATTGCACAATGTTGCCGACGTAAGAAGCATAGTCAGTTTTACATTCTTCGGGTCGATTTTCTTGTCTTCTACAAGAAACTCGCCGTCAGGATCATAGCCAACGCCTGTTACCTTGAGAGTCTGATCATTAATGAATATCCTCTGAACCGTCATTTCTCCCTTTGTCATCGTTCCCGTCTTGTCGGAGCAGATTACGCTTGTGCAGCCCAACGTCTCAACCGCAGGCAACTTCTTTACAATTGTATTGACTTTAGCCATCCTATACATGCCAACAGCTAAAGCGCCAGTTACAATCGCTGGAAGAGCTTCGGGGACAGCTGCAACGGCAAGACTAACGCCCCACAGAAGCATCGTAAGAGGATCATGCTGTTCTATGATACCTATTATCGCTACGATTGCGCAAACTGATAAG
>JAGTQT010000011.1:0-12660 GCA_018396615.1 Candidatus Bathyarchaeota archaeon | reverse complement strand
GATCCCATTCTCCTCAGTAATCTGAACCATTTTGGCAATTTTTCCAAACTCGGTATTCATCCCTGTAGAAGTGGCAACTGCCTTTCCCCTACCGTAAACCACGACCGTACCAGTAAACGCCATATTTCTTCGATCATTCACTGGTGCCTCTGCCTTACACGGCTCAACATTTTTGTTAACAGGCGCCGATTCCCCTGTTAACGGAGCTTCATCCAGCTTCAGATTGATAGCCTCAATAATCCGTGCATCCGCTGGAACCTTATCTCCAGTATACAGCAGAATAATGTCACCAGGCACGATCTCACTGGCTGCGATTCTGACTTCTTTTCCATCACGCAGAACAGTAGCTGTTGGCGCCGTCATCTTCTTTAGGGCTTCTACGGCTTTTTCTGAGCGGTATTCCTCAACAAACCCAAGTGTCGCCGTCGCCAAAACTATAGCCATGATGGCAACGGCATCGATAACCTCTCCGATCAGGACTGAAAACGCCGTAGCTGCCAGTAGGATTATGATCAGTATGTCGGTGAACTGCTCAAGAAACATCCTTATTCTTGATTTCCCTTTTCCTTTCTGCAGCTCGTTGGGCCCATACTGAAGAAGCCGTTTCTTCGCCTCTTCTTGGCTCAATCCTGTCTCATTAGAACCCAGTTCTTTTATTGTTTCCTCAGCTTTCATCGCATGCCAAGATTTCGAAGACATATCCCTCGCTCCCTTCCGCTGATGCTGACGCTATGTAAAAACAAGAGAATATATCCTTTTCCCAAAGCGTAATGCTGCTTTAACAAAGTTTATAAGAGCATTGACATCACTTAGGTTCCCAAAATACATGGAGAAGGGAACAAGACAATGAATGAATTTGCTTGGTTAATAGCACCGATCTCTGCTCTCGTATCAATTCTCCTCGGACTATACTTCTACTTCTACATCAAGAAGCAGGACAGTGGCACCGAAAAAATGAAAGAAATCTCATCAGCAATCACCGAAGGAGCCTACGCCTTCCTAAAAAGAGAATACACAACACTAGCAATGTTTGTTACCGTCGTATCCGTGCTAATATTCATCTTTCTACCTGCTCCACCCATATGGAACTCAGAAGCAAACCTGCTAAAACACGCCGCAATGGCCCTTGCCTACCTCTTCGGCTCATTCTGCTCAGCCCTCGCAGGATACTTGGGACTAAGCGTAGCAACAAAAGCCAACGCCAAAGCAGCACAAGCAGCAAGAAACGGTTTGAACAAAGCCTTCCCCATAGGCTTTAGAGGCGGAGGAGTAATGGGCTTCGCCGTTGTAGGTCTAGGTTTACTTGGTGTAAGCATCGTCTTCGCACTTACAAATGACCCATACGTGGTTCTCGGCTTCAGCTTCGGCGCAAGTGCTCTTGCCCTATTTGCAAAGGCTGGAGGAGGCATATTCACAAAGACAGCAGACATTAGCGCCGACCTAGTCGGCAAAGTGGAACTTGGCATACCCGAAGATGACCCAAGAAATCCTGCAGTCATAGCTGATAACGTAGGTGACAACGTTGGCGACGTTGCTGGCATGGGTGCCGATCTTTTTGACTCTTACGTTGCAAGCATCGTGGCTGCTCTAATCCTCGGACAGGTTCTTAACAATCTTCCTCTTTCTAAAGGAGTTTATCTGCACATGCCTTTAGTGTTTGCTGGAATAGGAATTTTGGCTGCAATCTTGGGCGCCTTGACAGTGCGCGTTGGAAAAAGTGGGGATCCTGGAAACGCGCTTAACATGGGTACGTATGTTACATGCATAATCTTTGCTGTTCTGACGGCGTCGGCTACATATCTGCTTGATTATGAGTGGCGGATATGGGGTGCGGCTATTGTTGGCCTAATTGCCGGCGTGATCATCGGAATGACCTCAGATTACTTCACGTCAGACGACAAACCTCCAGTGCTGAAAACTGCACAGGCCTCTACAACGGGAACCGCGACGACTATAATAACAGGCTTCTCGTATGGGCTTCACAGCGTATTTCCACCGTTAATAGGCATAGGTGCAGCTTCAACAGTTGCGTACTTTTTATGCAGTCCGCTTGGGGCAGACTATGCTCTATTTGGCATCGGCATGGCGGCGCTAGGCATGCTTTCAATTGTTGGACTTATTATCTCCAACGATGCTTATGGGCCAATTGTAGACAATTCGAGAGGAATCGCTGAACAAGCAGGATTAGGCGAAGAAGTCATCCGCATAACTGATGAACTCGATTCTGCTGGAAACACGGCAAAGGCAATAACAAAAGGCTTTGCCATAGGCGCGGCAGGATTAACAGTGATAGCGCTATTGGCCTCTTTTAAGAGCACGGCAGAAGAGGCAGGGGGAACAATTACATTTGACCTGATGAACCCTCTCGTGTTGCTCGGCGCCCTCATAGGTATAGCCATGCCTGCCGTATTCTCAGCAATGGTAATGCTTGGAGTCGGCAGAAACGCTGAAAGAATGATAGCAGAAATTCGTAGGCAATTCAAAGAAACCCCTGGACTAAAAGAGGGAAAGGAAGGCGTCAAACCTGACTACGCGAAGTGTGTTGACATAGCTACGGTGGGCGCATTGAAGGAGCTTATGCCTCCAAGCATCCTGACAATAGCAGTCACATTGATTGTTGGATTCGTGGCGGGCGTCGAAGCCTTAGGCGGCTATTTAGCAGGGGCAATATTTTCCGGACTGCTTTTTGCCTTGCTCATGGCAAACTCTGGTGGTCTATGGGACAACGCTAAGAAACTTATCGAATCTGGCGTCCACGGTGGGAAGGGCTCCGATGCTCACAAGGCAGCCGTCGTCGGTGACACAGTAGGCGACCCATTCAAAGATACTGCGGGACCGTCTCTTAACACAATGATTACTGTGATGTCGCTGGTGGCAACGCTGTTTGCGATACTGATAGTTGACAATAATTTGCTCAAACTGCTAGGGCTGTCATAACCCCCTATTATTTTTGAAGATTCATCTGTTCATTTTTTGCAGTCTAAACGTTAGCTTTAAGAACTAAGCCTTGCGTTCGCTATAGCTTTTTCAACTTCTTCTCTTATTATGTAGCCGCCTATGTGAAGTATCGGCTCTTTCGCTTCTGGATCAACAGCCATGGTTGCAGTACATGGATAGCTATGGTGCGCCTTTGCCACGGCATCATACAGCCTGTTTTTTTCAGTTTCAACTCTAAGGAGTTTCCTTGCAATATACCATGTTGAGCCGCATGGCGCACTTCGTTTTACAGCAACAGATTCTATTACCTCTTGGTTATGCAAAGTTGCAGTAGATACTTCAAACAACGGTCTCCCGATTTTCAGTTCAGCCACAAGTTTGGAGATTGTAGGTTTGTCTTGTGAAGCGGTAAGCGAACAGAAAGGCTTTGGAAAAGCGCTTTCTAGACCAAGCTTTTGACATTTCTCTTCTACTTGTATGCGCAGTCCAGAAGGCACTTCAGCAAAGTCTTCGATAGGCACAACTATTCCCTTTATCCCAGCCTTCTCGACATGGTTGGGTAGCTCGAGCAACAAATCCTTATGAAGCCCTGAAGCTACACAAAGATCAGCTTTAGGCAAACTCTTCGGCATGAAGTTGTCAGGTTCGTCTATAAAAGCTGGCAAGTTAGAGGGATGAGGCAGCTCTATGGCTGCGCGGATGTTTTGGACATGGCTGTACACACCGTATTTGCATGAATCACAGTACAACCCACATGACTTACAGAAGCTTAGGTCATTGATCAAGTTGCGTATTACCCGTTCTGCGAATTCGCCACAATAGACAAAAACAAGCGTTGTCTCCCCGTTCTCAGTCTTTGGCTTCACAATGATTCACTGCTACTGAAGTTATGCGCTCGCGGATATAATTACGTTATCCCATGTTGCATAGCAAGCAGAATATATACCTGCAAAAACACGTATTAGCAAGCAAAAACAAGTTTGTACTTGCCGTGTGAGAACATGGAACGTAAGATCATGTCTCTTGGACGATCGTCCCTTGTCATATCTCTTCCGAAATATTGGCTTAGAATGAACGAGCTTAAGAAAGGCGACGTGGTTTCCTTCGCTGTACAGCGAGACCGTTCTCTTGTTGTCTTCCCAATCGGAGAACAGAAGAGAGAACCTAAAGAAATAACTCTAGAAATCAATCAAGACGAGCGGGAATCTCTAACCGTAAGGAAGATAGTGGGTTGCTACCTGAATGGGTATTCCGGCATAAAGGTTGTGTCTAAAAGTGTATTTTCAGTTTCGCAGAGTAAGGCAATTCGAAACATTGTTCGTATGCTTTTCATGCGGATTATGGAGTCGGATGCTAAAAGCATGTACATTCAAACCTTGATAGATGAATCTAGGGCATCACTAGATTTGGCAATTCACAGAATGCATTTGATTTCCAATTCCATGTGTCGCGACGCAATGAATTCTCTAAAAAGCCAAGATGCAACGCTTGCAAAGGCCATATACTCTCTTGATGATGATGTAGATCACTTCTGCTTCTTTCTCACTAGACTACTTCGGGATGCTGCCAGAGACTCGGTTCTAGCGAATAAACTTGGGCTAGAGCCATTAGATTGCTTAGATCATCAAACTCTGGTCTACAGAGTTGAGTATGCTGCGGATCAAGCGGCTAATATCGCCGGTCACGTGATAATGCTTAGTGGCAGTAAGCAAAAAATCCCACAAAACTTGATTATTCGCACGTTTGAAGCTGGGGGAAAAGCGGTTGACCTATACGACAAGGCAGTTAGTGCTTTCTTTTCCCGAGACGTGGCAATTGCTGACGAGATACTTGAAAAGCAAAAGGACATTGAAGCTTTAGACCGGAAAATCGCCTCAGAAGCATTTCTAAGCAAAGAAATGAACCCGCTGTTGATCTGTGCCATATGCTCACTGCGTGATAGTATAAAAAGAATTGCGGCATGCGCAGCTGACATAGCTGCAATAGCTATTAATCGCGCTTACAAGATTGCCGCTAGTCCTTCTTAGGAGGATAACTCAAGGTCAACGTCAGTTTTGAAGGCATAAGCTCTTTTTGAACGAGATTTCTAGCAAGCTCCAAAGCTACGTTGTAATCATAGATTTCTTTTCCATTACTTCGTGCTTCTCTCAATATTTCCTTTTCAAGTTTGTGCTTCAAATCGCCTACTGTAAGTCCTCCGATGACAAAGATGCCGGGGGCAAGTTCTCTCATGTCATCTTTTAGTTCTATGCCTTCTATTCCAAAAGGCGGTATGGTGTTTACGTCGACAAGCACTTTCATATGCTTTATTTCTTTAAAGAGCTCTTTCTCTATTACGCGGGTGCCTCGTGTTCCGGCACAGAACACTACATCTGCCTTCTTAAGAAGCTGAAGCTTGTCTTCTGGTTTGGGTGCGAATACGCCTTGCACTTCTACGCCATAGTCGCTAGCAAGAAGCTTCTGGATGCTCTCAGCATGTTCTTTTCCATCGATGCGTTTCGGGTTCAAGCTGGCGATGATCACTTTACATCCAAGCTTAGCCAACAAAACGGCTGCTATCTGTCCTACTGCTCCTGTCCCCATCACTGCACATGTTTTGTCCTTGAGCTCACCGAGGTTGTGGGATACCAGCGCTTCTTCGACTTTTGCTACCATGGCAGTGGCTGTAGTGTATGCGCCTCCCGGGTCGATTATTATTGTGGCTTTGAAAGGCGGAAACATAGCGCTTTTAACAACCTTCAGCACCTCTTCTGCTCTATCGGCATTTTTGCCTCCAATGAAGAAGCACGTGTGCTTGACTGCTTTGGGTCCCCTAGAGAACACTGCATCTTCAACAGTTTTTCTAGCATCCTCAGGGGTCACGTTTTCGTAGGGTATAACCGCGTCATATCCAGCGTCGTAAGCCATGCAAATATCAAATGGACTAGCCTTTTCGTCGGTGTCCAAGTAGAAGAGCAAGTATGGCGCGGTTTCTGAAGTTTTTCCAACAACAGGTTTGACTTGGATCTGCATTGACTGAAGGAGATTCTGAAGTTCACTGGAGGCAGGGGCGTCGACATGGCTTGAAACTATCTTTTTCGAGAGCTTGACCACTTCAACCTTGACGCCTAGCGATTCCAGTAATTGCTTGATTCCTTCAGTGTGTTCCGGACTACCGATGTGAAGAGCGGTGATGTTTTCTTTAGTGCCCATCTCTTTAGCCTGTTCCACTATGCCCATAACGATCCAGCTTTCTCTTATCGGGAAGCTGACTTCTCGTTCCTGCTCCTCGATTTCAAGTTGTACGCATTGACCATAGGCAATCAGGTACTCTTTCTCCACCGGGTCAGCGTTTTTCTGTTTTGACGCATTTGTCAACGCCTTCAAGATTTCGTTTCTTAGCTCTCTTTTCTTGTCTAGCGTTGTTGAGAGGTACATTTTGGCGTTTGCGTCAATATCCACTGGAAAGAAGGGGATTTTTTCTTTTTGAAACATTTGAGCTAAGACATTGTTTTCATAGAACTCTTTCTGGGAGCGCATGCCCAGTTCTTCTGTGGCGAAATCAGGTTTTACTTTGTGGATCATGTTTTCTATGAAGTTGTGGAACGCTATTGATGGTTTGAACAGGGAATTGAGTATGTGTGATTCCATTTTAGGTGATGGTTCGGCCAGCCAGAAAGGTTCATTGTATTCTTTTTCAATGATTAAAACTGACAGTTTCTTGTCTTTTAGAGGCGTTATCTCGAGAGTTTTCATAGGATTGCCCTCTGCCTTTTAATTGGTGCCGCTGATTATATATACATAATCGAAATATCATACATGTGGGTATATACCGTATATATTTAACATAAACCTTGCACATAGTTCAAAGAAGGCTTCTAGCCATCCTTACCAAATTCTTCGCTGAAAACTGGAGCTTTCATCAAGCTGTTTTTGATTTTGGTTCTTCCATCCTTTGCATGAGGTTTCCTTACGAGGGTGTCACCGTATTTTTCAATCTCTCTAGCTTCCTCAGCCAATCTAGCAGCCACTTGAGCGATCTCGTGAGCGCATGTTACAAGAGGCACATATTTCTCGCTCTCTTTTTCTATGAAGCAGGCTTGTGTGTTTATTTCGGCAATTTTCTCGGTTAGCTCATAGGCAGCCATGGCTTTTGCTTTCGCATATGGGTTTTTAAAATCAGATCGATCGCGAATCAAGTTTACGTCTATAACAAGCCTCGGCAAAAGAGGAGGATTCACTCCTTTCTTAATATCCTTAACCACATTATCGATTTCTTGGTGCACTATCCTGTAGACGCCAGTTGCGGCGAGCACCTTGATTATGTTTGAGTTAAAGATAGCCATCTCCAGCGGATCTAGAAATTCTCTTCTTGCCCCAATAAGCGGATCACCAGTAATGATCAGGTAGCCTAAGCCCTGTTTTTCGAGTTCAGCTTTTGCACGTTTTCCAGGGGCATCGGAGATGACTACACTTGGGGTGCCGCAGCTTGCCAGTTTCTCCCTAACTTTCGCTGGGCCTGGAATTGAAGGATTTGGTGATATTAAAATTAGGAGGTCTGGGTCGAATTCAAAAATTTTTGGTAATGCTTCTTCAACATCCTCAGGGCTCATTTTGGATCCTGTGGTTACGGTTCTGGTTTTGATGTCTTGCCTGTCTGCCAATTCGTCGAGAAGCAGTTCAAATATTGGCGAGGATGCAATGTTTCCGCATTTGAATATTCCTATTCTAGTGATGCCTTGTTCTGTCATGGATGCGTCACGCCTAGTTGATAATTATCGTTAAGCGTTTAAAGTGTTTTTCATAAAAACAAATCTTGCTCTTCCGGTCTAATCAAATCCCTTGCGGTTGCATTTTCAGCTTTCAAATATTTGTAACCTCGTATTATTGCGACAGGGATCCCTTCATTTGCTTGCCCTATAACAAGTTCAGCAGCAGAAGCCAGTTCATCTGCTACGGCTGTGTTTTTGATCCGCAATACATAGCCAAAAAGATCTTTCTCTCCTCGTCTGTCTCTTAGTGGCTTTATGCCCGCGACGCCTACGGCGATGTTGATTTCTCCCATCCTTAATGGCCGCCCATGAGTATCTGAAATGATCACGGCGACATCTTTGCCTGTTCGTTTTCTTATTTCCTCTCGGATTCTCTGAGCAGAGGCGTCGGGATTAACCGGAAGAGGAGCGACAACCCTTTCTCCCTCAACATTCGATTTATCAACTCCAGAATTGGCGCAAACGAAGCCATGTCTCGTTTCAGTAATCAGGATCCCGTGAGCCATGCGCTTAACACTTTTAGACTCCCTTAAAACAACCTCAATAAGAGCGGGATCTTTTTCATACTGCCTTGCTATGTTTTTGGCAAACTCTGACGGCACAATCTTTTCTAAATCTATTATGTTTCCCTCAGCACGTGAAACAATCACATGAGTTACTACAATTATGTCTCCGCTCTGTATGGGTACATCCTGCTTTTCCGCTGCTGCGCATATAAGCTCAGAAAGGTTGTCACCAACCTTTATTATTGGAAGATCTTTGAGGCCTATAACCTCTATAGTGCTCATAGCGGGCAATTCTCCATTCTAACAGTGTTATCTTATTAGGTAAGCTGTTTCTTGATAAAGATTTATTATGCTCACGATTTGCCAAAACTAAAAGGTTTTAAGCCAAACTTAGCGCATAATCCACCAAGTGAATCTGCGTGCCTTTCCCCAAAACAAGCTTTGAGGACACCTTAGTAAGAAGCGTTATTGACACGGGAAAGTGTGCAAGCTGCGGCGCTTGCGTGGTAACATGCCCTTTCTCTTGCCTAGAGCTTGTAGATGAAAAACCTTTACTTGTGAAGAAATGTCAGGTCTGTGGTATATGCGCGCAGATTTGCCCAAGATATGAGTGGTCATGGCATAAAGCAGAGCATTTCGTCTTTAGCAGAGAAAAAAGGATCGATGAGGAGTTTGGGGTCTATCGAGATATTGCAGTGGCGCAGTCAACAGAGAATTCTGTACTGGAAGTTTGCCAAGATGGAGGAGTTGTTACAGGGATTTTGCTTTACGCCTTCAGGGAAGGACTTATAGATGCTGCGGTTGTCACTGGAACAAGCAATGACAAACCTTTTCTGCCATTGCCCAAGCTAGCTACAAATCTAGCAGAAATTTTGAAGTGCGCCGGCACAAAATACTGCTACTCGCGTAGTGTTCTCGCTCTTTCTGAAGTAATCAAACAGAAAAAGGAGAAAGTAGCCTTCGTAGGCACGCCCTGCCAGATTCACGCCGTTCGCAAAATGCAAATGGCTGGATTAAAGAAGCACACTTTTCCTATAAAATACCTAATAGGCTTAATGTGCTCGGAATGTTTTACATACAAAGGGCTTATGGAAGACTACGTTCACAGCAAGTTAGGCGTAAATCTAAACAACGTGAAAAAAATGAATATAAAGGGAAAACTGCTGATTACAACAGAATCCGAAGTTAAAGCGGTACCTCTTGCGGAAGTGAAACCCTACGCTAGAGGAAGCTGCAGTTTCTGTGATGATTTCAGCTCAGAGTTGGCAGACATCTCGGCTGGAGGTCTCGGATTAGATGCGTGGACGTTCACTGTAATTAGGACAGAAACCGGCGAAGAATTATTTTCCAGCGCCAAAAACGCAGGTGCAATCAAAACGAGAGATGCAAAACAGGAGATAAATGCTCTAAACCTCTTGTGCAAGCTTTCTAAAAAGAAAAGACAAGTCTCGCCAAAAAGGTAAATCGTCTAATAGATTGTGAAAAAATAGAAAGGAAACACAAATGCCATGAAAATAAGCACTAGGGAAATTGCAGGTACGGCGGTTTTTGCAGCGTTGGTCGTTGTATTTGACTACGCACTAAAATACTCGAACTTGAAACTGCCTTTTCCATGGAACACTGATCTCAAGTTTGACTTTACTGGGGTTCCCATAGTCTCCGCCTTTCTCATTTTTGGCTTGATTCCTGGGGCTCTGACATCCATTATTGCTTCTGTTGCTATTGCCGCGCGTAGCGGAAATGTTATTGGTGCTTCGATGAAGGGTCTCGCAGAGTTCTCGACAATACTCGGAATGGCTGTAGGTATGAAAATTGTATCAAAGTTTAAGGGCGCTACCATGTTTGCCTTCGGCATTCTGCTAAGGGTCTTGGTTATGGTTGCAGCTAACTTTTTGCTTGTCTATGTTGGCGTCCTCTCATTTAGAACCTATGCTGAAATTCCAGTGATCTATGCTCTTCTGCTCGGAGCTTTTAACGCCATAGCTGGCATTATATGCATTTCACTTGGTTATCTTATATATGAAGCAGTTAAGAGACGCGCTCGAGCGTTACTTGCGAAAGCTAAAGATGAAACTAAGGAAACTGCCCGTTAACTTGATGTTCCTTCCTATGCTCTAAAGCTAGCTTGAAAAGGAAGAATAAAATGGGAAACGGGTTTTACTGCTTTCTGTTTGTCACTATTTTTTGCGCGATTTCTTGTGCTTTGATTCCGTCTTCCACAGTAACTTGCGGTTTCTTCTTGTTGAGGATGCAATCTATAAAGTGCTCGTCTAATTGTCTGTGACCCCAGACTCGCGTGCCTTTCACATCCAGAATTTCTTCTTTTGGTTTATCACCTTCTTCGTACAAGAGTATTTTGTCAACCCATATGGCGTGTATCACGTTGGTGTTATCTCCGTAAACTTCCAAACGGCTTGTGCTCGCTGAGGCTGTTACTGAAGCCCCGTAGTGCAGTGATCCAACCATTCCATCTGTGAATCTTATCAATCCCATTGTGTTGTAGCCGTAAATTCCCCCGTACTTTGCTATCTTCGGATAGTGCGCCATCCATTCCACGTCTTTTATTTCTTTTTCAAACATCCATCGGAACATGTCAAGCGACCAAACGGAAAGTGTGAAATCAGGGTAGCCTCCACTCTTCCCGATGTCCCATGCCCATGATCCTGCTGGCCACTGTTCGGCAAGGCTTTTCGCGGGTATGAATTCGCGGAAATGTATGGCTATGGGTTTGCCTATTGCTCCTGCTTTGATCATTTCTTTCACTCTAAGGTAAATAGGCGCGAATCTAAAGTTTAGAACAGGCATCAAAAGCACTTTCGCTTTCTCTGCAGCTTTCTGTAATTCTCTGACCTGTGGAATCGTTGGGGCTATGGGCATTTCGCATAACACATGCTTGCCTTTCTTGATAGCCTTCATAGCTGACTCGTAGTGCAAAGGCGTCGGCACCGAAACAACCACTGCATCCAGTTTTGGATCTTCTAGTAGCTTGTCGTAGTCCAGATAGTATTTGACGCCATATTTCTCAGCCAGCGGTTTCACTCTTGTTTCAGTTCTAGCACATAGGGCAATGAGCTCTGAACCTTCAATTTTCTTAAAACTGGGCACATGAGCTGCACCGCCCACAAATCCTACTCCTACTACAGCAACTCCAACTTTGTCTTGCATGAATTTCACCAAGTACGCCTCTTTTTATCATCTCATATTGTATAAAATCCTTGCGCTTTCCGCTATCCTTAATTTAAAAATTCAATAGGTTAAATCAAATGCTTTATCCAACAGTAACTTCAAATCTGAGAAGTAAAGTGAAACTATAATTACCGTAATGGCAAATATTTACCTATAAACTTGAAGAGCAACACGCATGGAAAAGGAGAATTGCAAGTGAAAATCGCAGTTTCCGGCAAAGGCGGCGTAGGTAAAACCTTGATCGCAGGCGGCTTAGCCTTTTTCTTTGTGCAAAAAGGATTAAAAACGATCGCTATTGACGCTGACCCGTCTCCTAACCTTGCCTTAACTTTGGGAATGTCTCCCGACGAAGCCCGACTTATTCAACCTATATCGGAAAATGCAGAACTCATAGAATCCAAGACTAAAACTGGCTATTCAGGAGTTTTTCGTCTTTCCTTTACTGTAGATGATATAATACGCCAATATTCCATTAAAACTCCTCTTGGACCAAACCTACTTGTAATGGGAACTGTAAAATCAATGGGTGCCGGCTGCACGTGCCCCGCTAACGCTGTCATCCGTGCTATACTTCGACATTTTGTCGATGAACAAGGTTGCGCGGTCGTTGTTGACATGGAGGCTGGCGTCGAGCATATGGGTAGAGGCACCGCGGAGCGAGTTGACAAAATGCTTATCGTGGCGGATGCTGGTCTTAAGGCGCTTGAAACCGCAAGACATATTCACCATCTCGCCTCAGAAGCTGGTATGAAACGGGTTTTTCTCATTGGCAACAAGATTGGAAACAGAGTTCAGCAGGAAGCCATAACGCATTTTGCAGAAAGAAATGGTTTGAAAGTCTTAGGTTTTGTTCCTTTTGATCCGAAGGTTGCGGAGGCAGAAATAGACGGTAGGAGCCCGTTGTTAGATAAAACTTCAGAAGCTGTTTGCGCCATAGAAAATCTCGGTGATAAGCTTACATCGAACCTTATCGAATAAGATAGTTGAACGGAAGAGAAAACATGAAAAAGCTTGTAATTATCGGTCGTGGGGGAACAGGAAAAACAAGTTTTGTAGCGTTGATGACAAAATACTTTATCGAATGCCGAGCAACGCCTCTGCTTTTAGTGGACGCCGATCCAGATCAAAACCTAGCGGAAATGGTCGGCATAGACCTTAGAAAGGAAGGAAAAAGAACCATCTCCGAGCTTCTTGTTGAAACTTTTTTAGAACAAGGCGGAACCACAGTTGGCATTCCGCCAACTGAGCGTATAGAAAATTGTATCAAAGTTTAAGGGCGC
>JAGTQT010000085.1 GCA_018396615.1 Candidatus Bathyarchaeota archaeon | reverse complement strand
CAGTTATTTCGCCGTGAAAAACGTGTTCCGCGGCGAGTAAGGCCACCCCTCCCCATAGCATTGCATTCAACCAGCTCAGTTTTAGTTTTTCAGCTAGACCACCACTATGTCTAGTCACTAGCTGAAGGATTGACGTTATGATTCCTAAGGCCATTGGTGCTAGGAAACAAGCCATTTTCATCTTACCTCTCGTAACACTAAATTTAAATAGTGTGTTACCAGTTAATAAGCGTGATGGAGGCAAACATATGTGGCTAATCGCCCTTGCATTCGTTGCAACAATCGCTACTGCAATATGGTACACCCAAGCCGAGAACGACAGATATCTACTGAGGTATCTTAGTTTGATATTCTGGGGTACAACAATAATGGTGCTTGTTGATCACGTTGTACCTTTCATAATGGAAGGTGGCGGAGAGTTCTTCGAAGTGTCAACTGAAGCAACAATTCTCACCGGCGTTATGATTGTTGTGGGATTTGCAGTGTGGGAGTGTGCCTTACTGCTTAAAGACCCTAAACGCGTGCTGTTCAAAAGAAAGCACTCGTAAACATGTTAGAAACCCCAAATCATCTTGCTTTGTTTTTTTATAACTAGAACTGAAAAAATAGATAATAAAGTTCATGGCTATTCAAGCATATTAGTTTTGAAAAATTGTGGTTTCCTAGTGGGTAGTAGCTAGCGTATACATAAAGCAGTTTCTCAAAGAAAACAACGTAATGCCCACGGCTACGGGCTCGACAACCTCATATACATCATTCAAGCACACTATTGAACGATAAATATGAAGGCAAAGTTTCAATACGTAGGAATAAGAGTCACAAACCTACAAAAATCCATAGAATTCTACACTAAAATCCTAGGCATGAAAATTGTGGGACAAGGCAAAATCGACCAGACCAAAGGAGAAACTGTTGGCTTACAAAGCGAAGATGGCGGCTTTGTCTTAGAACTGAATCACTATGAAGAGGATAGCCCTTACAACACGAAGTATCTTGTTGGAGAAGGACTTGACCATCTGGCATTCAAAGTTGAAAACCTAGATAGGGCACTTGCGGAAGCACAAGAAGCAGGATACCGAACCTTGTTGGAGATGAAGGCAGACGGAGGAAGATGGGCGTACATAGAGGATCCAGACGGAATCTGGATAGAACTCTTCTAGACAGAAGCCCAATCGAAAGAAGCCTCAAGGTTATCTGCTGGTAAAAAGGGCTTTAACAGGCTAGAGTTATCTCTACTCTTGCTAATCTATTATTGAAAAAAAGAGGGGGTATAAAGAATGGGTTTGCAGTATTTTATGGGTCATGCTCCCCGTAATGTTTTGAAGCTATGGCAATATCCAGACCATCAATCACGCCGTCACGGTGCAGGTCGCATGCCCAGTTCCATTCCGCCGTGGGACCATGAACTCCGGTTGACCAGCAGCTTACAATTGCACGGGTGATATTGTAATAATCCATTCGAGCAGCATAGTAGGCAATATCATACATGTTAATCCTGCCATCACGGTTAACGTCGATCTCTGGAATCCAAATGGGATCAAGCGTGCACGGGCCTAATCCATATAAGACGCTTATAGCCGCGATGTCAAAAATGTTCACTATGCCATCGTAGTTTACATCTGCAATTCTGCCAACTTTCACCGTATCCCCGATCATGTAATTATCATATGGATCTTGGTCTCCTGCAACTGCAACATGTGCACTTATGACATGCCTTCCTTTGCCCAGTGTGGCCGTGTTCACGTAGGCTTTGGCAGCCGTGAAAGTGTTTGCACCTAAGAAGAAGCCGTTTATGTAAAGCCTCGGTGTGCTGTTGAAGTAAATGGTTACGTCACAGTACACGTCTGTTGTGCCCTCATTAAGTAAGCCTACTCCGATCCAGATATTGTGTGGTGGGGTTCCTGGCTCTGGCAGGTTCTCGATTAAAGGATACCCTATGACTGCTTTGATGGCAACATCGGTGGTTGCTGCTTTTACTGTGTGCGCTTGGATGGAGGCAAAAACTGATGTGGCAAGAATTGCCACAATCGCGAATGTTATTTTTTTTTAGCTTTCATTTTTCTTGCTCCCTCCAATCAGGAAAATGTGTCTATGAACAAAAACTGCTTAAAAGCGGTGAGAATACTTTGAAAGGAGATAGGTTAAAATGAAGGTGTGATATCGAAAACAATTTAATTGACAATCCCATCTATTACTTATAATCCTTCCCACCATAACTCCCCCAGAAAAGCTAGGAGTAGCAGCATTGAGACTCGTTCAAATAATAGCTTCTTCATCTAGGCAAAGGATACTCCTAGCTCTCTCGAAGACAAAGCAGACGCACATATCCAATCTCGTAAGAATGGCTAATAGCACCTACAGCCAAGTGAACCGCAATCTACAGATCCTAGAGAATGAAGGCATCGTAAAAATCAGACACTACGGACGTGTAAAAATGGTTGAGCTGGATACAGCAAATCCAAGAACCAGAGTGCTCCTGCAAGCGCTTACAATCCTTGATAGACCATTGCGCGAACAAGAACTATACTATAGGAGTCAGTTTGATCGGCAATTGCGGTGAAACAGATAATAACTACAAAAAAATAAAATTATAGCGTAGTCGGTGTTACACTTGAAGGTTAAAGTAGAATATCTCGGTCACATCAAAAACATCACCGCCAACAAGCGCGAAGAGGAAGTTGACACCGCCAAAGATGCAGCAGTCTCCGATCTACTGGCGCAGCTTTCAGAAAAATACGGTGACCCCTTCAGAAAGGCCATATACGAACCAAAAACCGCTGATGTCAAGCCTAACTACATTGTTACAGTAAACGGTCTCTTACTGAACCAGTTAAAAGGATTAAGCACAAAACTTAAGCAAGGGGATCATGTCATCTTGATGCCCGTAGTCAGCGGCGGCTAATACTCTTCTTTCTTATCTATTAAGCCGTCTTTTCGAGCTTTATACATGGCGAACCTGAAAATGCCAACGCTGATTCCCGCTGTTGCCAAAGTTGTCAAAGCTAGTAGCATCAAGCTTGTTTGGAAGTCGCCTCCTGCTTGGTGAAGTATCGAGTATCTGACACTTTTGAGGAAATATGTAACAGGCAAAGCATTGGAGACTGCTTGACCCCATGAGGGTAGAAGCTCCGGAGTAAATATGACTCCGCCGAAAAGATAGAGTATACTCGACACGTATTCAGACAGCATAAACTGAACTCTAGATGTCATAATGTTAATCCCGCTTAAAATATACCCCAGAGACACAAAACACAGAGTCCCAAGAAGCAGGCATAAAGCAAGCATAGGCAAATCTATTTCCAGCCAGTTTATCGGAATAGGCAGGCCTAGAATCCCTTGGAAGATAAGCACTCCAAACCCCAGCGTAAGCAAAAGCGATAGCGACGCGTTCACTATGCCGTTGAGTGCTCTCCCCTAGATGTACCATGTCAGCGAACTAGGCGACAGGTAAATGTGTTTCAGCACCTCGTAATGGGCTCGGTCATCGTGGATCAGCATACTCATTGACATCACTATCTGCACGATGTAGATGAAAAAGCTGTTACCGATAAGCAGAAAAGCGAAGTGTTCGCCGCTGAAAACATTTACCACTGTGCTGCCAACATAAAACATGAAACCAGCCATAAGCAGACCAGCAAGAGGACGAACCATATAGTAAATCGCAAACACTAGAGGATCAGCCCAGTTAGTATCTACCTTCCAACCCAACCAAACAGCCTGTTTAACTGTCCGAATAACCGTGTTTACTGCCAACGAAGTGTCAGCCTCCCCTCTTTCTTGCCTAGATTTTCCATAAAGTTCAAGGCAAGCTTCGCTAAAGGCAGCAAAACTAACGTAAAAACGCTAAGAGCGATAACATGCGGCCAGACTTGCGCGATGCCTTCTCCAGAAATCGCTGTTTTTCTTATTCCGTCAAGTCCGAAAGTTAGAGGGACAAGAGACGCCAGAAGCTGAAGCATTGTTGGTAGGTATCTTACTGGGTAGAATGAACCTGAGATAAACTGTACGGGTTCTTGTAGAAGGCTTGCAGTATGCCATGCTTCTCTTCCATATAGCAGAAAGAGCGAAGCAAAAAGCATTCCCAGCGAGTAAAGCGCCGCAATTGTCAAAAAGAAAATTAGCAACGCTGTGAATGGCTCGTTTAGGGCGAGGGGAACCTGAAAGATCAGCAAGCCCACGGTAAGAATCGCTACTGCGCGCAAGGTGGTGTTCACAAAGCCTCCAAGTGCCATCCCTAGAAGAATTGCCATCCTTGAGATTGGAGCGACCAAATAAGCCTCAAGTGTTCCCGTTTCCTTTTCCCAATAGAACTGTGCAGACATGTTCCAAAGCACGTTTGTCCAGAAGGCCAGCATAGTTCCACCTATGACAACAAATCCCGCAAACTCGGTGCCTACTCCAAGCATCTTGTACAAGTAAACGTAGGCGCTTAACGTGAAGATGGGAAGGAACATGTCGAAAATCAGCCATTCAGGCTCACGGTTACCTCCTTTAACTCTGACCCATAGCCTCGCGTAAGCAACACGAAGGTTTCTGACAAGATCATCAAGCATGGGCTTTTTCCTCTGCTTCTTCGAAACCTTTACCAACAAGTCTTATGTAAACGTCTTCAAGTGTCGGCTCGGTTTCGTTCACCGCGAGAACTTTCAGTTCGGCTTCGTTGAGTTTGGATTCTATTTCCGCGAAGACTTTCCTATCATTCACCATCACTCTGAGGTGGGTTACGCCTGTCTGGATGTTGCGTGTTTCTGAGTAGCCAATGATGCCTTTTACCTTTTCAATAAAGCTGAAGTCTGTTTGAACTGAAGAAACTTCTATTTTGGCTATTGGCGTTTTTCTAAGGTCTTCTTTAAGCACCTGCGGGCTGTCACATGCAAGTATTCTTCCGTTACTTATTATGGCGACTCGATCACACATCTCATCAGCTTCAATCATGTAGTGAGTAGTTAAGAGAACCGTTCCCTTTCTCTCCTGTTTAGCCCAATCAATTACGTAGTTCCTCAGCTTCTTTGCCGTCAGCACATCTAGCCCCAAGGTAGGCTCATCTAGAAACAGAATTTTCGGATCGCTCAGCAAACCTCTTGCAAGGCTCATTCTCTGCTTATACCCCGTAGAGAGCTTCGACATTCTGGTGTTAGCATACTGCTCAAAATCTAAATCAGCCATTAAACGTTTGCTTCTTTCCTTTGCAACAGATGAATTCAAGCCATACAGCTGAGAAAAAAACCAAAGATTCTCCTTAACCGATAGAATTCCGTAGCCTGGAGTCTCGCCACCGGAGACTAGATTAATAATCTTTCGAACCTTGTCTGCTTCCTTAACCACATTGAAGCCGCCTACATACGCTTCGCCTCTCGTAGGAAGCAAAAGCGTTGTTAAAATCTTAATCAAGGTCGTCTTGCCTGCGCCGTTCGGTCCCAACAAACCAAAGATTTCACCCTCTTTAATGGAGATTGAAACTCCGTCTAGAGCTTTCACTAGGTCTTTCTTTTTGCCGAAAGTGCGACACAAATTAATTGTTTCAACGTAATCAGACACAGGCAGTCACAAGGCCTAGCACAATGCAAGTTGACATAGTTAAGAATTTCTGTTACATGGAAAAAGGCCCTAGAAATCATGCGCCCCGTACTTAAACTAGACTTCGAGGTAAACATCCATCTGCGTAAGATTGCAGCAACCCTTCTTAGTGACCTCAACCACGTCTTCGATGCGGACTCCACCTATTTTTGGATCATACAATCCAGGCTCAACCGAAACAACATTATGCTCTTCCAAGGCATGGTTATAGAGCTCGTTCATGCCTGGGCCTTCATGAACTTCTAGTCCGATGCCGTGTCCGAGGCTATGCAGATATCCTTTACTGATTTGTTTGCCTCCTCTTATGGTCTGGTAGCCAGCATG
>JAGTQT010000084.1 GCA_018396615.1 Candidatus Bathyarchaeota archaeon | reverse complement strand
AAGAATTAAATACATATCGTGCGACAGTCTAGCGTGATGTTTATGTTTTCCAATCTGTTCGTAACGAAAAATTGCCCCGTAGCAAGTGTAACCGTTCGGGAGTACCGAGCAAAAGAGATGAGCGATCCGGATAAGAATTACAATGTGGCCGCGAATAAACTTCGGAACAAGTTCATAAACCAAGGCCTGGCGGCTGCAACTTACAAGTACGGCGAGTGCGTTTATGTCCTTGACTCAGTCAGCCTCAATGAAACTGAAGAAAGCGAAGGTGTGGTTTACGAGCTTGGAAAGAGCACCATGACCTTAACACCAGACAAGAATGAGGCCATAATTTGCGATTTAATCTCGTCTTTAGTTAGGCGAAGGCTTCAGTATGACCTCCACTATAAACGAAAGACCGCTGGCCACTATTATGAATCAAAACCATTAGCAGTCGATTTACTGGAATATTACAATGGCTTCAAGTACGCCATAGAGGTATTCCCTGATGGCAGAGTAGGGTTATGGCTCGACCCCGATACCGTTTGGAAGCAGCCAATATCACGCTACATCGAACAAACAAAGAAAAGCAATGAAGAAATACGAAAGTACCTTATTGGAAAAACCGCAGTCTGCCCCTCTATTAAAGGCAAGTCATTCACCGCCGAAATTGCGGACGTTTCATTTAAGTCAATTGGGGAACAGACAATAGAGGGCAAATCACTTTACGATTATTGGGTTAAAAACGACGCGAACGCAAGACTCCTTAGGAGAATGGGCATCCAACTACAACCCACTGACGCACCGATAATAACAGTTCAAGCAAGCTGGGCAAATCGGAGGTTGGATTACCCGTACAAGCTTTTGGAACTCTCGATTGACCTATTGGACCCGGAACTTCACTATGCACGCAAAATAAAGAAAGTCATGCGTCCCTATGAAAGGATAAAAGACACGGTTGATACGGCCAAGAAGGTCGTTGGTTCGCCTTTGATGCTAGGGCAGACCAATATAGAATTTGATTTTTCATTATTTGACTGGTCACAGAAAAACTACGCAAAAGTAAGCAAACTATCGCCCCCGATTTTATTGTTCGGCTCTAATGGAAAATCAGACGAGTCGGATAAAGATCCACGCATTCACTCGCATCTTCAACAATACGGGCCCATAACTAAAAAAGAACAAGTTGGAGTGATTTGCATTTTTCCAAAAAGTGCAGAAACCCATATTGCTAAATTTTTCAATTACCTGAACCGTTATGCTAAGAAGCTCCAGCTACCATCTTTCAACGTGGCCGGAACTAAAATTATTGAAAAAACAGACCCAGACGAGTATACTATTGGCTGTAAGGAACTCAAGAATATCGCTAAAGACAACATAGTCTTAGTCGTGCTTCCGAAAGTAAGGACAACTGAAGCGTATGAAGCCGCAAAAAAAGGGTTGGGTGAACTGCAAGTTTCCAGCCAGATGGTTTCGTATCAGCTTATGGAAAAGATGGGTGCGTGGGATGGTTATACTGATAACCAAAAGTATGCACCGATATTACAAGTGCTGGCTGTTCAGATGTATGATAAATGCCTCAAGGCTGGGGAAGCGATATGGCATCTAGCAAACCCAGTTGCTGGAGTTTCTCCAGACAAAACAATCTACTTCATGGGTTTCGATGTTTCCAGAAATCCTGAAAAAAGAACAGAATCAGCGGCTTACGCGGCGATATGCGACACTTACGGCAGAGTTATTCACAGGAAAACCATAACCCACAAAGGCGAGAGAATTCATTACAAAGTCTTGAGCCAGTGGTTTTTTGAAGCAGCCCTTGACGCGTATCTAAACGAACCAGAGCAAGAGCGAAAAAAAGTAGACGAGATTATACTATTCAAAGATGGCCCGATACTTGGCCCTCAGCTCAAGGATTACGTAGACGGCGCCAACGAAGCGAAAAAGAGGCTCGTGGATAAAGGAATTATGGGTGAAAATGGCAACATTCGCATAGTTTCAGTAGTAAAGCACGGCCCATATCGTCTTTACGGAGCTAAGGAAAACAATTATACAATTGACAAAACAGCACTAATCCGATCCGATAAAACCGCATTGATAGTAACGTGTGGTTCTTATATCGGCACCCCAGTGACGCTTAGGCTAAACCTAGATTACCAGATAACAGACGATATGAAAATCGAGAAAATCACGCACATGTTTAACGAGCTTCGGTACTTGGATTGGAGTTCGCTCTATCGGCAACCAAAAACAATTCTCCCCCTGCACATAGTTCAAAATCTAGCGAAATTGAGCAAGGAGGATATAGAAGTGCCATACATCCCAAGATAGGTGCTACTATGGATTTGAGCGAAGAAAAAAAGAAAATTTTGGAGAATCAAGGAGACACGCTAGTCATTGCTAACCCAGGAACTGGAAAAACGCTTCTTTTGGCTTGCAAGTACGCCCAACTTGTAAAGGAGGGAGTTAAACCTCAGGATATTCTTTGCCTTACTTTTACCAAGAAAGCCAAAAAAGAGATGGAGGAGCGCATCATCAAGATCCTAAAGGAGGAGGGCAAGGAGATTGATTATGCAAATCTCAACGTTTTTACTTTCCATGCGTATGCTCTTGAAGAAATTGGGCGAGAGGAAACTATTCCGGGCAACCTTTTGCGTTATTCAATTTACAAGTACTTCAAGGAGAATGAAACCCTGCGTTATGACGATGGTTATTTGATAGGCACGATAGTTCCTAAGATGGAGAACCTTATCCGCTACCTAAAGAGCTTTGGCGTTCTCCCAGATGATATTGATGTAAAAAAAGTTAAGGCAGAGCTTTCCGAATTCAAAAAACTTTCAAAAGAAGAAATGGATAAGTTCGCCGAGTGTTTTGTTGATGTTTACCGCCATTATGAAGACGTCAAGAAAGGCAAGGGTATTGACTACGCAGATATGCTTTTGGAATTTATGAAGCTCAAGAACAAGCGAAAATTCAAGTACGTGCTCGTTGACGAGCTGCAAGATGTTAATACGATGGAAGCCGACATTGTTCTAGACTCTGGAGAGACTTTCTTTGCTGTTGGAGATAAGAAACAGGCGATTTTCGGTTTTCAAGGCGGCTCGATTATTAACTTCAAGAAATTCATGAAAGCCAAAACGTTTGTTTTGACCGAGAATTTCAGGAGCACAAACGCTATTCTTGACTACGCCAGAGAATATCTCGTTTCAAAAACAAAAGATGAGCAACATAAGGAGGAGCTTAAAGAGCTACGCAACCCGCACAAAAGTCAAGGAGCGAAACCAGTAGTTTATGACGTTCCAAACGAAAATAACTTTACCGCGGTCTGTGAGTTGGTGAATAAGCTCCGAAAGGATCACCAGAAAATAGCGATAATAGCCAGAACTAATTTGCAAATATTACGGCTTTCCCAAGAACTTCAAAAACGCGGAATAGAGCACTCTTCAACCTACTTCTCAGCTTCAAATGATGCCAGAATCCACACAATATCTTTCTTGAGAGGCGTTTTAAGCAATGAACCAAACGACGTTAGAAACGCAATGTTTACGCCCTTCTTTCCTATTTCGCTTCAGGACGCATTTGAATTAACCGAGCTTGAAGATGAGCTAACTCTGGACAGAATTTATGAGAAATGCCCTGAGTTCAAACAAATGCGCGAATCCGTCAAAACCATTGAAGACGTCAACAAGCTTTTCACAAGAAGAATACTGCCAGTTGCGCTAACCTACGGCAAAGAATATTTACTCGCAGCCATAGCAATGCACAAATCATTTAACGAAACCATCTCAGTTCTCGATAAAATAAGCTTCAAAGAAGTCATCAACTACCTCAAAGCCTCGGATATTTTGGCCGACGAGTCAGATATTGAGAAACAAGTCGTATTAACCACAGTTCACAAGGCAAAAGGCAGGCAGTTCCCAGTAGTTGTTTACGTGCCTCAAACAATGAGAGATAGAGATAACTTCCAAGATGAGGTTGTCAAAGCCATTCTGAGAACAAATGGGTTAGATGCTGAAGAAGAACTAAGCGAGGAAGCCCTAAGAATTGGTTTTGTTGCCCTGACTCGAGCAGAAGAAAATCTTCATATAATACCAGATAGGATAGATGATTACATGAATGACTTCTGCGAAAAAGGCACGTTAGAAATAGAGGGACTTCAGAGCTTTGAAACAACCGAACGCCTAAAACGAGCTTATGCCTTGTTTGTTAACGGCGGCATAGAGCAATCGCAGAAACTTTTGGCGGAGCGCAAGGGCTGGGTTATTCCCTTTATCAAGAAGCACTTTGAAGGCTTAGACCACGTTTCTTTTTCTTCGTTGGAAAATGATCCATGTAACTATCTAGCATATAATATCTTAGATCTGCGAGAATTCACTCCCACGTTAAATCTCGGTTCTGACATCCACGCAATAGCCGAGGCAATGGTCAAAGGAGAAAAATACGATATCACAGAGAAAACCAAGCCATACGCAGACAACATCGCAAGTATTCTCTCGGACGTTAGGAAACAATACCCAGAAAACGCAGCCTCAGAGCAAAAGATCAATATACCCCTAGAACAATTAGTGGGCAGTGGAGAGGGCCTAATGTTCGTTGGTTTCATGGACGCAGTATTCAAAAACGGTGATTCCTACTTGATCCTAGACTGGAAAACGAACAAAGATGATAGCAAGGGTGCAGAGCACCGGCAGCAGCTCGAAGCATATCGTCGAGCGTTCTCAATCTCAAACAAAGTACCGCTGGACAAAATCAAAATTGCAGTGGCATACATCGGCCTAAGAACCATAGTTAACCTGGGAAAAATAGACTGCAAACTCGACACTAGCCAACCCGCTAGAACCGCTTTTGAAACTTTCACCAAAAAAGTAAACAAAATACTTGAATGGAAGAAAAACCCAGAATTATTTATTCAGGCTCTCATAGAGAAGGACTGTGAGCACTTAGTCTGCAAGGCAATCTTGGAAGAATACCGAAAGGAAAAAACGGCTTAAACGTGAGAATTATGGGCTTAGGACAATGGAGTAAAAACGAAAAGATCATTCTATTTCTGGGAGTGCCATTAGTCATTTTTTTAATTTACCTCGTACCCAGCAACATAAAAGACGCGTATTTCGTCCTCAACAAAAACAATGTTTCTGTTCTGAGTATGTTTCTATCTAACTATACCCATACTGATTTTTGGCATCTTGCGGCTAACGTAAGCGTATACCTTATTGTCATCTATCTCATCTTCAAATTTGAAACAAACAAATCAAGTTTCTACAAAACAATAGCCTTTCTCCTCCTGATTCTGCCTTTCATTGTTTCAGTCATTACGGTAATTTATGTTCCGGCTCTAAATTCACAGGGCTTTTCCGGGATAGTAGCTGGATCATTCGGTTACTTCATGTATGTTACATATCGCCACATAAAAGACACGTGGAAACTTAATGCAGACATAAGTTTCATATCTCTCCTTCTCTTTATCAACGTCTTTCTCGGAGTTGCTAGCTACGGGCTAACAAACAACTCCGCGTTTGCAGCAGTTTTATTCGTTTTAACAATCGGCCTACTATTATATAATCGCAATCTGCTCAAGAGCATAATTATCCTTCTGATAAATAAGCATAAAGAACTCAACGCTCAACATCGCTTATTGATTTCGGACTATCTTACATTCATACTTGCGCTCGTAGTTTTGTTTTCCCTTCATTCACTAATCCAAGTTACCGTTCAAAATGGAAGCGTAGCAAATGCAATAGGCCATTATGCCGGCTATGTCGCAGGAATAGGCTTTCCAATGCTAGTCATAGAAACCAAAATATGGAAGTAGGACACCTCATTTCCTTAGGAAACGCACTGTGTCCGAGCGTTTTTCTTGCTGCTCAGCCTGACGAGTTCGGTCCAAGTAGACGGACTGACCTTAATTCATTAGCCTGACCGCCA
>JAGTQT010000082.1 GCA_018396615.1 Candidatus Bathyarchaeota archaeon | reverse complement strand
GCCGTATTCTTCTGGAAAGCTCAAACTTGTGAAGCCAAGCTTCGCCGCCTTCCGGTAGAGTTCAAGCGGGTATTCTTCCTTCTTGTCAAGTTCCAAGGCAAGCTCGGGCTTGAACTCTTTTGCACAGAACTCTCTTACTGCGTTCAAGATTCCGCATTGCTCTTCTGTAAGCTCAAACTTCACCTAGTAAAACCCCCTTCCCGCCTTCTTTCCCACACGCCCTTGAAGCACATACTCTTCAAGCAGCGGACAAGGCTTATACATCTCCATGCCGTACTTGGCGTAAAGATCCTTAAGCTTGCATAGAACTGTATCGAGCCCTGTTCTGTCAGCGTATTCGCATGGTCCCTGAGGCCAGTACGTGCCCAGCTTCATTCCTGTGTCTATGTCCTGTGGTGAGGCTGCCTCGTCTTTTATGAGCCATGCTGCCTCGTTGACAGCTACGGTCCACGAGCGGTCGACATCGTATTCCTCCAGCAGGTTGAAGGGTATTCTCGGTCTTCCAGCGGTCCAGTTGTAGAAGCCTGCACCTGTTTTCTGTCCAAGTTTGCCTTCGCGTATGAGTGGCTCTATGACTTCGTTGCAGGGCTTCATCCTTTCGCCGTAGGCGCCGTAGAGGATTTTGCCAACTTCGTAGGCTATGTCTAGGCCGACGAAGTCGCTGAGTTCGAACCATCCCATAGGGAAACCTCCGGTGTATTTGACTGAGGCGTCTATGCCTTCTTTTGTTGCTTCGCCCCGCTGCAGCGCCCAGTAAGCCTCATTGAAAACTGCTCCAAGTATCCGGTTGACTATAAAGCCTCGCACATCCTTGCGGACTGTAACAGGGGTTTTTCCCAGCTTCTTCGCGAGTTCGGTTAGGCGGTTTATGGTTTCTTGGCTTGTGTCTTCGCCTTTGATTACTTCGATAAGAGCCATAAACAGCGGCGGGTTGAAGAAGTGCATGCCTGCAACCTTGTCTGGACGCTTCGTTGCTCTCGCCATTTCTGTGATGCTTAAGGTTGAAGTGTTCGAGGCGAGCAGCGCTTGAGACGGCGTGACCTCGTCTAGTTTTATGAAGATTTTCTTTTTCAGCTCCATGTTTTCGGGAACAGCCTCTATGGCGAAGTCTACGTCTCGACCTGCCTGCTCGTAGCTCGTGTTTACGGATATTCTTGCAAGCGTGGCTTCAGCATCTTCCTGCCTGATTCTTTTCTTTTCAACGAACTTGCCGAGGCTCCACCTGATTTTCTCCACGGCTTTTTGAAGAATCTCGTCACTTACGTCAACGAGTATTACTTTGAAGCCGTTGGCGGCGAGAAGCTGTGCGATGCCGTGACCCATTGCGCCTGCCCCAGCTACCAGTGCTTTTCCAGTTTTTTCACTCATGATAACCTTGACTCCTTGATCGTATGACCCTTGGCTCTGAAGCGATAATAAAGTTTCTGAATCTGGAGTCAGTCATCTGCGCTAATGTCTTTGTCTTTACGCTTGGCTGAAACTCTCGAAGTAGTCATGCGTAAAAAATGCATAGCTTCCAAAAAAAGAATCTAGACAGAGACGCGAAAAAGATTGAGAAAATTCTTGCTTGTTTATTCTGCAGTAAAACACTCAGCAGAAGTTTTAGTCATTGAAGCGACTGCTGAGCTTGACTTTTTCTGTCGCTAAATCGAGTGGCCTTATACCATCTTTTGTTGAGATACAGAACTGTTAAAAGCCCCCCCATTATTCCGCCCACTATCACAACTATAAGAAACCAATACTTCTCAAGCCACGCCGTGGAATTACTTTGTATGCCAACTTCTAGCTGAACGATTACATTGTCTATGGGGCCGGTCAAATTATCATAGATCACTTGGATTTCGTTACTCTCGGATACAAATTTAGATTCATCTGGATGTACTGAGATCACCTCTAAAGAATAATTCATTGTAATCTCTCCATTCTTTCTCAGGAAAAATCTTTGAATTTCAAGGCTGATAGCTGATTGTTGCGACCCAACTATAGGCACATCATTGTTCAACAACCCGTTGAGATTTATTTCTTCTATTCCATTCTTAGAGAGAATCTCACCTTTACTTCCCCCTATTACGAAACTCCATGTAAATCCTGATTGATTTTTCTCGATTTCGTAGAATAGATCAACGAAGCCTATTGTGCTGGTTCCTGGGACGTAAACTGATATCATGTTGTCGATGAGAATTGCAAGTCCGTCATTCGGTTTGTATCTTAAGAATGGCGTGAGCCCAGACACTGAATATGGTATGTACCCAAATTGCCTTCCGACTCTTATTATGTTTGTTTCGTTGTTTATAATTTGATATTGGTGAATATTGTTCAAAGTATAGCCAAAAACCCTAAGGAACTCGTGACTGCATTCATCTGCATGCTCATTAGCCTTTGCAACATCAGTTAGGTTAAGATTATAGTAAACATTTATTGATAGAAAGCATTTGTCGCCTGCTCTGATGATTTCAGATCTGGCTTCGATAAAACCATTGTTGAACGCAGGTAATGTTGTATTTACTGGCAATTTTGTTATATCGTTGAAAGCTAAGTGCGTGTTCTTGCATAACATAACATCTCCAATTGGTGGCAATGCAAAGAAAACATAGACGTAGATAGCTTCTTTCAGTTTTGATGGATAAAGATCTACAGCCAATGTCTCATTGATGCATGTGGAGTTAATGTAACTACTCCATATCAGTAACAAGAGGACATATTTAAGTAATTTCGATTTTTCATCCAATGCATTTCCCTCATTTGGCACGTAAAAGAGATTTTTGAGGTGGGCTGGGTTCATCCAGATGGCTATTACTCTTATCGTGGAGGTGGTTCATGAATATTTGGGTTCAGAGCCATTGTCTTTATGTGTACTGCCGGCTCCCAAGTAACACAGTAATGTTGGAAATGATCCCTTTCAGCTCCCCATGATTGATCCCACTCGCGAAAATCATATCGCCACCACGTGGTTATAGGTGCGTTCCAGAAAAAGTTCTGGATCCAAGTAAAAAAAGGGAAGACAATGCTAGAGAACCATGTGAATCCATCGCCGTACCATGTCTGCACTACGTTCTTGATCCATTGGATTTCGAGGACGTTATAGACATACTGAATGATTGCTGCAAGTATCGATGCAAGACCACCGATTATTGCTGGAACAGCTACAACGGGACACTTAAGGAAAACTGCTACTCCTCCCACTACTTCAAGCAGTCCACCAGCAATTCCAAAGATTAGCGCAAAAATGTCAGCAGCGCTCTTTTTTCGGTCGATCCAATCCGTGACCTCTTGTGCTGACAGGTGGCTATGCAGGTATTTTTCTCCAGAAAGGTTCCATGAGCGGAACCATTCTTGAGGATAGTACGTATCAAAATTATCATCTTGAGTGTATTCGACTATGTGTGTGCCGTTGTTGCCAGCTGGGAGGAAAACCATTCCATCCCACTCGTATTTACCTGGAAAAAAAGCACATGGTTTAACAATGCTCTGGGTCTTTGATGGATTTCCAGCTTTTCTTATAGCATCTTTAGTTACAGTGGTAGTGCAGTTGATCTTTACCTTTGAACATGTAGGATCGTTTACAAAGATCTCTTCTGTTATGATCCCTGTAACAGATTCGTTGTTCCAATAAACTAGCTCCACTTTTTCGACCGCAAGGAAGCTGACATTTAGTGCTTCGATCGTCTTAACATTATTGAAGATCTTCTGATTGACAACGAAAGACCTCATAGGAGTTGAAGATATCACCATAAGCAAATTGGGTGATAGAATTACCAAATAGAGTAACATTGCTGGAAGTGCTTTTATTCTTTCAGACACATCCGATCAACCCAACAGTTTCCACTAGATTTGTAGGATGGTGCATATAACACTTATGATTATACAGCCTATTAGAATTCAAGTGGATAAAAAAAGGTTATGTTTGTTTTGCAAGGTAGTTGGTGATTGTTAGTTTCTGTATTTCGCTCGTGCCCTCGTAGATCTCGGTGATCTTGGCGCATCTGTGGAATCTTTCAACATGGTAGTCTGCCAAGTAGCCGTAGCCCCCGAAAATCTGGATGGCGTCGTCGGTCACTTCCATTGCCACGCGGCTCGCATAGGCTTTCGCCATAGAGGTTGCAACTGGGTTAGGCTTCACCTTGTCATACAGCCAAGCTGCCTTGTACGTCATCAGCCTCGCAGACTCGATTTTCATCAGCATCTCTGCAAGCTTGAAGCTTACTCCTTGGAAGCTGATTATAGGTTGCCCGAACTGTTTCCGCGTCTTCGCATAGTTCAACGCCTTCTCGTATGCTCCTTGAGCGATGCCGACCGCTTGAGCTGCCACGGTTATTCGGGTTCCGTCGAAAAGCTCCAGAGTATAGTAAAAGCCTTTTCCCACTTCGCCTACGACGTTTGAGTCTGGGACTTTGAGGTCGCACATTGAAAGCGAGCCTGTTACGCAGGGTTTTATGCCCATTTTGCCATGAAGCTTGGTTGCTTCAAGCCCTGCCATGCCTTTCTCCGCTAAGAACAGTGTTTGTCCTCGGTGGGATGGCTGCGCGTTCGGGTCGGATTGGCAGAGAAGTATAAAGGTGTCTGCGGTTGTCGCGTTGGTTATGAATTCCTTTGCTCCGTTGATCACCCACTCGCTTCCGCATTTGACGGCGGTGGAGTCCATGCGGGTTATGTCGCTTCCATGCTCAGGCTCGGTAAACGCGGCAGCAGCAATTTTGTCGCCTCGTGCAAGCGGCGGAATATACTTGCATTTCTGCTCTTCGTTTCCATGGCGTAGCAGCACGTCTGGGATCATAAGGTTGCCAAGCGAGATGGCTACACCTATGCCTGGATCTACGCGGCACATTTCCTCGACAACTATGCAGTCTTCCAAGACGCCTAAGCCTTGCCCGTCGTATTGCTCTGGGATGCGCATGCTGGTGAAGCCTAGCTGCGCGGCTTTCTTGTAGAGTGCGGCTGGAAACTCTTCTTTCTGGTCGTATTCCAAGGCAAGCTCTGGTGTAAACTCTTTTTCAGCGAACTCGCGTACAGCGCGTTTTATCTCTTCCTGTTCCGGTGTCAGTTTAAATTCCATACATTTTTTTCTCCTTTGATGTAGGCTATGTTTTCTGTGCTTTTGCCTCATTAACTTTGTTTTTCAGAGGTGGCACAATTTTGAACAGATCCTCGACTACGGCGTAGTCTGAGAAGCTGAAGATAGGTGCTTTGGGATCCTTGTTCACGGCGATTATTAGGTCGCTGCTTTTCATGCCGAGTACGTGTTGGAAGGCGCCGCTTATGCCCAGTGCCAAGTACAGCTTGGGTTTAACGGTCTTGCCTGAGCTACCTACCTGGCGGTCTGTGGGTAGCCAGCCCTTGTCTACGATTGGGCGTGAACATGCGAGGACGGCTCCGAGGGTTTTGGCTAGTTCCTCCATCTGAGGCATGTTGGCTTGGTCTTTGATGCCGCGTCCTATGCCTACGAGTTTTTCAGCTGCAGTTATATCTACGCCGCCTGGCGGTGGCAGCACGTATTGTAGGAAGCGTTTTTCGGCGATGTCTTCTGTCAGAGGTGAAGGCGTCTCAAGTATTTGTCCGTTGGTGGGCGATGACGGCTTCTGCGGAGTGAAGGTTGCGGTGCGTATGGTTGTAAGGTAGGTTTCGGCTTTGCGGACAACGATTCTGACGTTGACTTTGCCGCCATACATTTGGCGGGTTGCAGTAAACTGGTCTACTTCGAAGGCAAGGTCGATTAGGTCGGTTGCTAAGGGAATTTGTAGCGCTGCTGCGAGTCTAGGTGCGAGTTCGACGCCGTAGCTGGTGTGCCCCATCATTACGAGCAGAGGCTTATGTGCCTTTATGAGTGCCGCTAGAACTTTCTTGTAGGCTTCAGAGTTGAAGTTCTCCAGCCGCGGATCTTCCACAAGTATAACTGTTTGGGCGTATTCCACGAGGGCTTTAGCGTGCTCTTTGACATTGCTTCCGAGGATTACGGCGGTGAGTTCTGTGCCGGTTTTTCCTGCAAGCTCTCTTGCCTTAGTCAGCATA
>JAGTQT010000083.1 GCA_018396615.1 Candidatus Bathyarchaeota archaeon | reverse complement strand
TTGAATGCCTTTTCTTCAACAAGCGAGTTAATAAGCTCAAGCAAGTCATCCATGTCCTCCCACCTAGGCGTTCTCAAGACAACGTGTCTCCCGTCTTTGGCAGTGAAGCTTTTTAGAATTCTTCCAGATTTCATAATTACCAGAAGGGGCGATAAGCCTTATAATGGCTTTTGCTTGCCGAATCCTTTAAAACCTGTTGATGCTTTCGTATACGCTCTTAGCGCTTCGCATCTACGGTGAAGTATGGTGACGTATAAAAGACATGTGTATTACCAAACTAACTAATATCACCTAAAAGTAAAAAACCAACTTTAACGGTTAAAGAAAATGCGCTGCCTAGCCTACAGAATGGCGCAAAAACCTAGTGCGACCAAAAATAAGCCGAAACAAGCCTTCTTCACAGTCTCAAAAAACGCATGAAAGAACGCTGGTGAAATCAGGTTCCCATCAGAAACCAAAAAACGTATACACAAGCATCAACAAACCGACGAACTCACTATGATAAGCAAAGATGACTCCAACCATACGGCAAATACAACGATTAAGAACATATTAACCATTATTCTAGCGGGCTAAGCCATCATCACGGGACATTACTGCTGCGCTAAGAGGGATTCTCTAAGGGCAAAGGCTCGAAGCAGCATCGAAGACTAGCAGCCTTTGCTTCGCATGGGGATTTTCAACGGTTTTTCTATAAGGCCACGGTTAAGACCATGCATCAGGCTTTAGACTGTGTGAAAAAAGGTTGAAATAAGCTGTTTTTGCCGTTTAAAGCGTAAAACTGTCTTTTTGGTTTTGCGCGTGAACACAAATTCTGCAGAGGTTTTAGACGCCTGTTACGTTCGATTAATTACAGGCGTAAATTTAGGCTTTTTTGAGTTAAACGTCAACATTTAAGCTTTAAACGCGCTGTAAGGCTGTTCGAATGCACGTTGTTCTGCGGCAGTCAAGCCATGTTTTGTTTTCTTTTATATTATGAATTTAGAAATAACCGCTTTAATTGTTCGTGCCCCGTTTTCTTGTTGAGAAGGCGAAAGCAGCAAAGGTGCCAAAAATGCCCATTAACCACTTTGGTAACGAAGTTGAAGTGCTTGAGAAAACCGTTAACGGTCGAAAAGTAAGGGTCAAATGGGACTGGGGCAAATTCAAAAGCACCGAAGGATACCCAGTAGATGATAATCTGATAAACTGGGCAATAGGACAGGATCAGGCGCTAAAAGAATGCTTTCTTTGTCTGGACGAATGGGTGCACAAGCTAAAGTGGCTGGAAAAAGCCAAATGGTATGACAGCTGGAGCAACCCTGACAAGTCAAAGCCTTCAGCCAAAACGGTCATAAGCCCTGGACCTTACCTGCTGCTGCTTGGAGATCCAGGAACAGGCAAGTCGCTTATTGGGAGAGCTTTAGCAGAAAAGCTTACGCAGGTCTACAAGGAGAATGGCATAAAGATTTTTGATGTCTTGTGCTGGAAAAACCCTGCTTTGCCGAGTCAGCCCAAGATTTCAATTAGCAAAGGTGGCGAAGGAAAGAGTATAATTCAAAAAGAACAGCTTAAGGAGCTCAAGCGAAAATTTGTCACAAAAATAGGGTTCAAAGTACTGCAACTTTTCTTAATAGTTATGGGTTTAACTCTGATAGGCTTAGGCTTCTACTTCATGTTGCAGGCGTGGCAGACATGGCAAGCGAATCCCGATTACATGGGCGAACCTCTTCAAGACTACTACAATGGTAACTTCGGAGACTACCTTATCGGCAAATTTGTTGGGCTAGTGCCCTTAACGTTCATTCCTGGGGGCAGCTTGATTTTCTTCGGAGTGTTCATGTGGTGGTTTTCCAAACTTAGCGGCTTAGGGAACATGAAAGGAATCGGTGGGGCTCAGCAAACTGATGTTCCGAAGCTAATAGTTGACAACAGCCAAGGCCATGCACCTTTTGTTGATGCGACTGGACATAGAAGCGCCCAGCTTTTTGGATCAGTGGCATGGGATCCCTATCAGACCGGAGGCATGGGCACACCGGAACATCAACGTGTCAGCGCTGGAGATGTGCATCGTGCATCTTTGGGGATTCTTTACATTGATGAAATAAAGAATCTTGACCCTGAAGAGGCGGTAACACTGTTGACCGTGCTTGAGGATGGTCAGTTGCCTATAACTTTGAGGGGAAGATGGCATGGAGGAGACACCGCGGCGATGGCTATTTCAACGGAACCTGTGCCGGCCATAACTTTCCTAGTGGGTGCAGGTAACTTTGACAGCATCGGCCAGATCCATCCGGCGTTGATGGATAGGATTTACGGTTACGGCAAAGTTGTGAAAATGAATAATGACATGCCTAACACTGTGGAAAACAGACGCAAGTATCTTCAATTTATCGCTCAAGAGGTCAAACGCTTCAACCTTATCCCATTTAGCCGAGATGCTTGCTACGAGATTGTTGAAGAAGGCAGAAGAAGAAGCAACAAAAAGAATGCGTTAACCACAAGGTTCCGACCGCTTATCTCGATTATCAAAACTGCCGCGGTTCTGGCAATGAATGAGGACTGCAAGGTTGTTGAAAGAAGACATGTTAAAGAAGCTATAGAGCAGCACTGTAAAACGATTCAGCGGCAGATACTTGAGCACGAGATAAGCGAGCGAGGCAAATTCTTGGAGATAAAGCCTAAAGGAGTCAAGCTTGGACAGATACATGGTTTGGCAGTTGTTCGCGATCCCTTCAGCGGAGAAATGACCGGCAGCGTCTTGAACGTGAAGGCAAGCATGGTTCAGCGGACGGAGCTCCCTCGGGATTACTCGCTAAAAGGATACTACAAAGTCACAGGAGTCGCAAAAGGACAAAGTTTCATTTCAGACAGCATCGCCAAAGTAAGAAGTGTAATACTGCAGAAATATGGTGTCGACATAGCACAGGACTATCTAACACATATAGACTTTTCCCAATCCTACGGAGTAGATGGCCCATCTGCAGGCGTCACGATGGCGATCTTGCTATGCTCGCTGATCGAAGGAAAACCAGTTAGACAGGATGTGGCTGTGACTGGCGAAATAAACCTCGGCGTAGGCGACTCAATACAGATCACGGCAATCGGCGGGGTCCATGAGAAAATAAAAGCTGCAGAGGCATGGGGTTTCAAGAAAGTAGTCATTCCCCTGAAAAACTTTGAGCAGTCAATAGATGCACACGACTATTCCATCGAAGTTGTGCCAGCCGCCACTTTGGATGACTACTTAAAGGAATGCCTTGTTGAGAAAACCCCAATAAGCATTCCAGTGCAACCACGCCACCGAAGAATTTAGCTTAATCTTTAAAAGACGCTGCACTTCATACACTTTTTCTGCAATCTTCGAGAGAGATTTTAATGGGTAGATTTGTAGACAAAGATAAAATCCGGCGGTGGAGAAAAAGAGGCTTCTACAGCGAGAACGCGCTTGTCAAACTCCTGTACAAGCATGGTTTCAACGCTGTACGCGTCCCAGTAAGCAATCCGAGTCTTAACCCTTTGCCAGATGTCATGGCAAGAAAAGGCTTGCACATATACGCGTTTGAAGTGAAAAATGCTTCTTACTATGCTTATTTTCCAAAACAGCAAATCGAGAAGCTGTTTAGATTCCTAGAAGAGATAATTCCGCTGGAAAATCAGTACAAGCACGCTGTGCTCGCGGCGCACTTGGGTAAAAAATGGATCTTTAAGAAATTAGAGTGGAAAGGCTGGGAAAAGAAAAAACTGCCAGAAAAAGTGAGAATTCTCAAAAGAGACCGCGGAAACATGAATCTGCAAGATGAAGCAAAGTAAGTTATAGCTAGACTATCTACTTCAATGTCTTGCTTTGGCAATCATGCTGAGAGCATGTAAAATTTACTTTAAGATGCGCTATAGTTGAATCTGCATAGGCTGGCAGTTGCTGAATAAAATCTTGAATCTGGAGTATTGGAACAACAGGAACTTTTTTTAAAAACTTTGGATGTCCTTCTGTGAGGGTTAAAACTGCTGGCACTATCTTTGCATCTACCCAAGCACATCCCAGCTGGTCTTTGCCTTTGGAAAAGCTTGCAAATGCTGAAGCACGGTCCACTTGTTCTCCGACGATTTCTTTTAGACTTGATGGAGGCAGGTGGTGATGCCAATGCTTGCAATCAGCGCAGACAATTAGCGGTCTCTTACAAGCAACAATGTCTATCTCATATCTTCGCCGTTTATGTGTAAAGTGAAAGTTTCTGTGAACGTCATAGCCGTTTTGCTCAAACGCAAATGCTGCAATGTATTCAAATTCCTGCCAAGTGAGGAAGCCCGCAACCCTCTCAAGGTCGGCTCCAAAACGCAATGCTTGAATAGCCAACCTGAACCGTTGCAGGCTGCTTGTCTTAAGCAAAGATCCATCAACATTAACTAGGCCGTCATTTTGCATTTTTTGAAGCAATTTCTGTGTTAGCTGTAATGCAATAGTTGCATCTCTACTGATTAGTTCATGTGAAACCGGTCTATCTCTCGTTAGCTTTAGTATAGAAATTATCAGCTCCTTTTCAACATTCAAGCTTCTACTCACCAACAATAAACACTAAAATGCTTATACCACGTTGCGTTGAACAATCGCCTTAAAAAACTTTCTATATCGTTTTTCAAAAATCATTTCTTTTTCTTCCCTATCACATAACGCATTATCGGCCGATTTCTGGATCGACGGAGAACCTCAACAAAGCCCACTTTACGGAATGATGAAGCCAACCCAGTATACATAAAGGGATCAGGCTGAGCTTTTGCAGAGCCTGTTGGATATCCTTCCACTATGTTTCCGCCTTTTGCCTCTACATATTTTATTGCAGCTTCCAAGAGTTTAACGGTTAAGCCTTTCCGCCTAAACAGTTTAGCCATAAAAAAGCACACAACAGACCATACTGGCCTATCATCAACGCGCTTAAGCGTTCGCGACCTTTCCAGCATGGGAAAGGACTCTCTAGGGGCAACAGCGCACCATCCCACTGGTTGACCGTCAAAGTAGGCCAGGATTCCTGGAATATGACCTGAATCCACAATCTTCTTGAATGCTTTTCGGTTTCCTTCGCCTTTGTTTCTGTTGAAGTCAGCTCTGCTGAGACGCCACCACATACACCAGCAGCCGCCACAGGCTCCATGCTTGCCAAATAGCTTCTCCAGATCTACCCATCTTTCAGAAGTCAGCGGATAGAATTCTAAATCCAAAGCCATCGTTCTAGCCCCTCGTAAGGCTATGTTTGAGGGCTTCTTAAATCTTTAATATAGTTGGCGAGAACCTTGCATATGTAAGATTGATAACATGCGCCTTACAAAAGCAGTATTATTTGATTTACATGAGACACTAGCCTATATGGAAATCCCTCTTACGGATCCCACAATCTCTGAACGCTTTTTAGTAGAGATAGAGGTTTCGTTACGGTAGCTTAAAGCCACAATGAGTTTTGTTTTGTTCATGGATTTACCCAAAATATGGCTATCAAAGCCAGCACTCTTACCTTTCAAGAGTTTTTTGGAACTTAAATGTCAAAGTTGACAAAGAAATCCTTGTTGAGCTTATTAACTTGCTTACTGGTAAACCATACCAACTTTGCCCTGGAATAACCAAAGCCGTGAAAAAGGCAGACTTGTTGATGCTTTTGTATACAACTTGAAAGAAGCCATGGAAACCATAATAAGCCAGTGTTATCAGAGCTGAAAAGGCAAAAAAAGGATGTGCCTGGAAATGTCAAGCGAATACGCTGCAAAAACTTCTCGATCTAAGACTCTCTATGAACGCGCCCAAAAAGTTCTTCCAGAAGGAGTCTCTTATAGAATTAGGTTTTTCGATCCTTACCCCTTCTATACTGCACGTTCGAAGGGCAGCAAGCTTTATGATGTTGACGGCAACGAATACGTTGACTTCTGGCTAGGGCACACAGCGTTGATACTTGGTCACAGTCCACCGCCCGTTGTGAAGGCTGTAAAGGAGCAGCTGGAGAAGGGCACAATCTATGGAACTTCGCATGAGC
>JAGTQT010000081.1 GCA_018396615.1 Candidatus Bathyarchaeota archaeon | reverse complement strand
GTATGATTTCCGCTCGGGTTGCTTTGGTGCCGATTTCATGTTTTTCCATCTCCTCAAGCAAAGTGCGTTGGTTATAACGAGGAGGAGGGCTTGTGAATCTATCCTCCTTAAACAGCTTCTCAACTTTGAGAGTTTCGCCTTCTTTAATTGGGGGCAAGATAGCTTCGATTATCCATGCGTAGGGTTCGTAGAAATGAAGCCAGCCTTTTTCTATGACTTGTCTTCCTTTTAGATGGAAGATGTGCTTGCCGATAGTGATGTGGATGGTTGATGTTTCTATTGTTGCGGGTTCGGCGAAGACGGACATGAACCTTCGAATTACGAGATCCCACACTTTCTTTTCCATGTGGTTTAATGGTCTTTCTGGCAGATGCCCAGTTGGGTATATTGCAGGGTGAGCAGAATCTTGTTTTACGCCTTCTTTAGGTTTCAGTTCTGGCTTGATGAGCAGTTCCAGCGTTTTTTTGTTGTATTCTGGAAGTGTGCTGAGGTTTTTTAGGATTTGTTTGTAGTTTATTGTTCTCGGAAGTTTTTGGCTGCTTGTACGGGGATAGGAGATTAAGGCGTCTAAGTATAGATGCTGAGCGGTTTCCGCTGTCTGTTTAGGTGTATACTTGAAAAGCTTGTAGGCTTCGCTTTGCAGCGATCCCAAGTCGAAAGGTGGAGGAGGCTGTTGGAGGAGCCGTTTCGACTCTATTGTCTCTATTTTTCCATCTTTTCCTCTGCAGTCAGCTAGAACAGTTTCCGCTTCTTTTCTGGTTTTGATTGGGTTTTTTTCGTATTCTGCATCAAAAAAAGATCCGGCAATGTCTATTTGTGCTTTGACTAGCCAGTAGGGTGTTGGTACGAAGCTTTTGATTGTTTTTTCTCTTGCTGCAACGAATTTTAGAGTTGGTCCTTGTACTCTTCCGGTGCTGAGTGTTGCGTATTTGCCGCTTGCGTTTTTTGTTGCTGTTGTTAGGGCTCTGGAGAGGTTTATTCCATAGAGCCAGTCGATTTCGTGTCGGGTTTTGCCTGCTTCGATCATGGGGAAGTCCAAGTGTGGTAGGAGGCTTGAATATGCTTTTTCAAGTTCTTCTTTTGTTAGTGTTGAGTATTTCATTCGCATGGCGATGTTTTCTTTGTTTTTGCATGCATATTTCAGGATCATGTATCCAACGATGCTTCCTTCGATGTCGTAGTCGCATGCGTCGACGAACGTGTCAGCTTTTGCTGCCAGTTTTGCGATGACTTCAATCCATGTTGCGAGGTGTTTTGCTTTTTTCTCAGCGATGTGCCTGGGCGTCCATTTGAAATTGAAGATTGGGTAGGGTTCTTTCTCTGTGTGTTCTTTGGCTACGGTGTAAAGGTGTCCTATGGCTGGGACTATGACGAGTTTCTTGTTTCGCCAAGCGGTCCAGTAGGGCACGTGTCGTTCATGGTGTGTTTCTGGTTTTCCATTAGTGTCTAGAGCGATGGCTATTCTGTGTGCGGCATCAGGTTTCTCCGTGATGATTAGGCAGTGGCTCATGTTCAGTGCATTTAGGCTTTTGCGAAGAGAAAAAGATTTGTGTCGAGATATGTGTAGTGGCGAGGCTTTGGTTGGAGAACTGTCTGCTCGGAAAATTTAGACCCCTTATATATACTGTCTGCTGGTCTCTGGGTGCGGTTTAGATTCGTGAATATTTTATGGGTGATAAAGTTATTTTTAGTATTTTATTGGTCTGATTCTGAATAATGTTATAAACTGGAGACTGCAATATGCATAGACTGTGCACGCATATGACGGGCATAAGGTGGCCAATTAGCTGTATTGCAGGTGTTGCAGCGATTGTTCTGTTCTGTATTTTCATGTTCACTTCGTGGGCGCTTTACCCATCGCACTATAGTCCGGTGGACAACTGGCTAAGCGACTTGGGTAACTCAACCTATAATCCTTCCGGAGCAGTGGCCTTCAATGTTGGCTGCGTGCTTACAGGCATCGCGCTCTTTCCTTTTTTTATCGGGCTCTACAAGTGGCACACGGATCAGGCTTGGAGAAAAATCCTCTTGATTGTGACGCAGCTCATAGGCGTTATTGCAGCCTTCTCGCTGATGATGGTCGGCGTGTTTTCAGAAGACTTCGGGGAACTTCACAGATTATGGTCTGCAGTCTTTTTCCTGCTGAACATTGTTGTCTTGCTGCTTCTAGGAGCTGCTTTATCGACGCATCCTAGGTTTGATAAGCGCGTCGCCTATTACGGGCTAGTGGTAGTTGCAATCAACCTAGTTTTCGTATTTTTTGTCACGCCGATTCTTGAATGGTTTACTGTGTTCGCGTCTTTAGGATATGTTGGCTTGCTCGTGTATAACATGTGGAAAGAGTTTGTGCAGTAGAATCTAGAAAAAAGATGTCTTCTGAAGCGAAAAATTGAGGCATCAGCATCATTTGTTCGCAACCGATAAATATGCCCAAACGGTGTAACTCTGTTAACGGAGTGTAACAGTGTGCCGCAACGTTGTGTCTGCCAAGGATGTGGGCATGTTTTGTATGAAGGACCTGAACTGAAACCTCCTGACGAAATTATGCATGAGGTTGAAGGCAAATGTCCAAAGTGCGGCAAGAAGCTTTCGCTGATACCTCTCGACGTGGACGTGAAACCCATAGAATAGGTTGCTAGCACAGGAGAGAGCGGGGATGGCAGCAGAGGCTAAGAGAACACAGCTCTATGAGACCCACAAAAAAACAGCCAGCCTAACGCTGTTTGCCGGTTTCGAGATGCCTTTGCTATATGAAGGCATCATTGCGGAGCACTTGGCTGTGCGGAACAATGTTGGCATTTTCGACATCTCCCACATGGGAAGAGTCACGATCTCCGGAGCCGACGCTGAACGCTTCTTGAACTATGTAATAACCAATGATGTTTCCAAGCTTACTTCAAACAGCGCGCAGTACTCTGTCATGTGCAACGAAAAAGGCGGAATAATAGACGACTTCGTAGTCTATAGGCTTGAAGCTGAAAAATTCATGATTGTTTTCAACGCAAGCAACCGGAAGAAAGACTATGACTGGATTGTTAAAAACACAAAGACCCTAAGTGTAGAGATTAAAGATGTTTCTGATGACGTGGCGATGTTTGCAGTTCAGGGACCGAAAGCCGAAAAAACGCTACAGGCAATATCCACCACAGACCTCAGCAAAATTGAACGATTCAAATGCAGTCCCTCTCGTTTAGCAGACGTAGACGTCTTCATGGCAAGAACAGGATACACGGGCGAAGATGGCTTCGAAATATTTGTCTGGGACTCACCGCTGGCAAAGCCGGATAAGGCGGTGAAGCTGTGGAACGCCATTCTTGACGCGGGCAAAGCTTACGGGATAATGCCATGCGGTCTAGGGGCAAGAGACACATTGAGGCTTGAAGCAGGATTATGCCTCTATGGAAATGATATCGACGAAAACACGACTCCGCTTGAAGCGGGACTGGGCTTTGTGGTAAAGCTCCAAAAAGAAGATTTCATTGGAAAAGCCGCGCTTGCAGCACAAAAAGCCGAAGGACCCAAACGCAAGCGGGTAGCAGTAAAAATGACAGGCGAAGGCATCCCGCGCTCAGGCTTCGAGCTTTATGATGAAAACAGCGTGAAAATAGGTCAGCTGACAAGTGGAACATTCTCGCCTCTGCTTAGGTGCGGCATAGGCATGGGCTATTTGCCGGCATCTCTTGCTCAGGAAGGAACCCATGTCAAGGTGAAGATTCGCGATAAGCTTGCAGACGCCACAATCGTGTCTTTGCCATTTTATGACCCAGAAAAATATGGTTTCCGAAGAAAATCCGCGCCCTAAAAAGCCAGATTAACCGCAAGGGAAATAAAACACCACATTAATCTCAGTAATAATCCACATCAAAGAGATGGACTTGACGTGAAAATCAAGAATGTGTTCACAAAAGAGAACGCTGTAAATGGCCTTAAAAGTCTGGGAAAACTTCGAATAAAAACAGACCATGACTCGCTAGTAGCGACCTCTGCACTGCTGCTTATACTCTTCATCGCCTTCGGAATACGCCTCTTTCCCTTGCGCTGGGAAATCCAGACGGAAAGCCTGCACATCTCAGAATTCGACGGCTACTTCCAGCTCCGCTTCACAGATTACATCGTAAAAAACGGATTAATCTCGTGGGCGTGGCCTACACCTTGGAACGATACACAAAGATGGTATCCTAGGGGAATAAATGTTGCTACCGCCGGCTTCCCAAGTTTACCCATGACGGCAGCCGTACTGTACTCTATGCTTACTATGCTTGGGATTGATCCAGGCTTGATGAATTTTGCTGCGATTCTTCCGGCGTTCCTCGGCATGCTAGCCTCGCTTGTCGCTTACTTTTTAGGCAAAGATGTAGGCGGGAAGCCTGTGGGGCTGTTTGCCGCATTATTCTTGGCTCTAAGCCCATCGTATATTCAGCGTTCCTCGCTAGGGTGGTTTGACGACGAGATAATAGGGATCTTTTCGCTTCTGTTGTTTATTCTCTTGTTCTTACGCTCAATTGAGGTTGAGCGCCCCGTGGGTTCAGCAATGAAATACTCTTTAGGTTCAGCGTTGGTTTTAGGGTATTTCTGTGCAGGTTGGGGCGCGGCATACTACCCGATAGGCGTAATCGCCCTTTTCACGTTCCTACTCATCCTGATGAGAAGATATACCCAGCGGCTGCTCTTGTCATACAGCCTAACATTTGGACTTGGCTTGTTCATAGCCATCAGCGTTCCGAAAATAGGCTCTTCTTACCTTACTACGGTCGCGATATTGCCAGTAGCGATTGTCTTTGTCCTTCTTTGCCTATGCGAAACCTTCCGCGCAGTAGAAACGACCAAGTGGAAAATAATCTCGGTCGCTGTCTTTCTTGCCATACTCATCGGCGGATTCACCGTGCTATGGCAGCTTGGTTACGCCAAAAGCATAGCTGGAAAATTCATCTCGGTTATTAACCCGTTTGAACGCGCCGCAGCGCCACTGATAGAGTCTGTTGCAGAGCACCGAATCTCCTCTTGGAGCACGATATACTACGACTTCGGCATCACAATTCTCTTCTTCATTGCTGGCTTGTATTTCGCCATAAGAAACCTCAACGACAAAAACCTATTCCTAGTCATTCTCGGCATCACGTCCCTCTACTTTGCAAGCTCGATGGTGCGGCTTATCGTGTTAATGGCGCCGGCGTTCGCGCTTGTCGCAGCCGTCGGAACAGTGGGGCTGCTGAAACCGTTTGTCACTTTGCTGAAAGAGCCGCCTAAACTTGCAGTCAAGAGAAAGTTTGCTCAAGCCTATGTGGGCAAGGAGTTCAGCGGACTTGCCGTGATAATGATTTTCATCATCCTAACAACAAGCTTCGCGTTTCCGATGCCTAAAGTGTACAGGCAGATTGATTCGCCAATCACCATAACCGCAAGCAGCCTTCCTATAGTGCCTAACGCGCCAGTGCGTGAGTGGCTGGACATGCTTGAATGGACAAAGAACAATCTCCAGTCAAGCACGGTTGTCTGCAGCTGGTGGGACTATGGCTACTGGCTGACGGTTATGGGCAATGTTACAAGCCTAGCAGACAACGCCACCATAGACACCGACCAGATTCAAAACATCGGCTTTATCTTTATGGCTGATGAAGACACATCGATGGAGATGCTTAAGAGATACAATGCGACCTACATTCTGGTCTTTGTGACTGCCAAAGTGTACGCGACTTCGGAAGGCGCAGTGTCATATGTAGACTGGGCTGGCTTCGGAGATGAAGGAAAATGGATGTGGATGGCAAGAATCTCGGGACAAGCTCAAGAAAGATTCGTGAAAGAAGAAAACATCATAGATGAGGCTTCCTCATGGAGCAACGAAACCTCCTTCGGTCAATACAACTCTACACAGAACAAGTGGCAGTGGAACGAGAAAGGAATGAACACGACAGTGTACAAGCTGATGGCGTGGGGCAAATACCAGTGGTGCACACGCAACGGCGTCACCGACCGCGAGGAAAGCGAGTGGCAGGCAGCCGGCTTAACTTCCACTGACATCCAGCCTAAATACTTCAAGCAAGCCTATTTTGCTGGGCTAACCTTAAGCATCAGCGACGTAAGCAAGTACGGCGGCTATGTCCCGTTAATATGCCTAGTCCGTTT
>JAGTQT010000078.1 GCA_018396615.1 Candidatus Bathyarchaeota archaeon | reverse complement strand
CCGTAACATCATGATCCATTAAGACAAATTTTCTGGTTATTTCGGCAGCGTAGGTTCCCAAACCGCCCACTATCTTTGGCGGGTACTCGTAGACTAATACTGCGATTTTCATGGAATTCTCCTTTTCACAATGTGTTATAGGGGATACTCGTTTAAAGAGACGAGGTTTATTATCTTTTCTCAGCCCCATATTTTAACTTACTTTTTATTACGGGATATGATTTTAGAATCGAAAGTCTGAAAAATCAACCGCGTATAATATATTGTTTTGGAGGAATAAAATGGCGTTATCACCTGTTAGAAGACTGGTTCTAGAGACGTTATGGGTGCTTAACAAGCCTGTCAAGGCTACAGAGGTGGCTGCAGAGGTTGGGTTAGGATTTCCTTCTGTTATGATGCATATAATAGGTCTTGTAAAAATGGGTTATGCTGAGACTGTTAAGAAAGGGCATTATGTTATAACTGAAAAGGGAAGGAAAGCACTGGGGTTCCCGGAAATTGGTAAAGAAAACGCTCAACAAATTTTAGCATACTTGCCACTAGAGAAAGCGTTTCACTTTTACGCAGACATTGGAAAACCTTTTGGCATTCATGCTGCAAGCCTCGGTGATTTTTGTGACAAAATCCTGAAAGTTGACATTGCCTCTATCGAGTTTCACCTTAATCGCGGAGATTTTGAAGCATGGTTCGCGGGGCTAGGTGATGTTGAACTGGCAAGAAAGACACTGCTCCTTAGAGAACAAAGGGTGGCGGGAGAGCAACTGCGGAAAAAGTTACATGAAATTGTAATGAACCGATGCGAAGAGCTAGCAAAAATAAAGTAGTAATTAAATTGGGCGCTTTAAGATCTAAGCTGGTTCAAATCGTCCTTTGAGTTTCTCTAGAATCTGCGGCAAAGTAGTGTATTCCATCTCCTCGATGCCGAGTCGCGCGGGCTCAAATTCACCCATGTGTCTTAGCATTGAAGCGTACTCCACAGCCTCGGTTCTGGCCATATCAAAAGCATGGTCATCAAAAAGGTCACTTATCATCGGTTTCCCATCATCATCAGCCGCTATTCTACTGTTTGAAACTTGAAATCCAAGTGCAACAACCCTTGGTGGGCCGTCAAAAACCGTACACTTAGCATCTTTGACGCTAACTGGCATTATTGGTCCCCAGTGGCTCCCACGCATCCACCCTTCAACCAAATAACTGTGCATGAATGGAACAAGTACTTCTCCAAGGGCTGGTAAGCCATGTTGAGCGCGGATAATCAGTACAGGGTCATCTTTTCCAACATATTTTCCGGCGATTAGGGATAATCGTGTTACGCTGCCCACAGAACATATTAAATCATCATTTGCCCGCCAAACACGCGAAACCATATACCTCTGCACTGTCCCAATCAGGGCGAGCAGTTCATACATTTCCTCCGGACATTTCAAAATAACTTTCTTGTTTTCCAAAGTGTCCATAACCTCAAATTTGAAGCCGCCCGACATCTTTGGGTCTATCACAAGCCCAGCGGTGTTCATTGGGTCAGCGAAGATGCGGAAAAGTGGAAAGTTGAAGGCGCCAGCAGAAGTCTTATCCGCCGCAAAAACCACAATTGGGTCGGAGCCTCTCTCCTCTATTTCCATTTCAGCCACGCCCGGACCCATTCCGCGGACATTGCCGCTGAATGCTGTCTTTAAGAGGTCTTGTCCGGCTCCGTAGAGTTTTAGCTCTAATGCTTTTTTAGAGGCTTCTTGAAAAGTATCCCAAGCAAGTTTGTGAATTTCCGGATTCTCCTCTCCTCTTTCATGCACCATGAGGAGTTGTAGGTCATCTCCAACATTGAAAACGTAATAACTATTTATCAAACCCTTTTCTAAAGCCTTTTTCAGGTTTTTCTCTCCCACGTTTAGAAGTGGTTTTGGAACGATATGATGGCCCGCTAAGGAGCCCACATCGCATTTAATTAAGGAAATCGTGGTTTTTCTAGCCATGTACACCACTTTAGCAAGCAACTTGGTTTAGAGTTAGACCTTTGTCTTTTAAAAGATTTCCTAAGAAACAGTAGAGAAATTGTGAAATAATTAAAGAATCCACATAGTCAAGTGGCGGGACTTCAATGGAGAAGTTTAGGGTCATATCCGCGAAAATACCTGAAGAAGTCTACAAAGAAGTGATTTTACGTGTTCCAGACGGAGAGAGAAGCAATTTTATTCGGGATGCGATAATGGAGAAGCTTCAAAAAACGCCCAAGCCAGACAAAATTTTGGAGTTGGAACAGAGGCTTAGCAAAATTGAAAATGAATTTTCGGAAATAAGAAAATACCTTACAGACCTAGAACTCCTCACATATGAACGCGGGAAAATAAACCCGCACACATTTTGCTTGGACGAAACAGACCACAAAATTGTAGAATACCTCCTCCACTACAAAGGCGCCACAACCCCAGAACTAGCCCAATACCTAAAAACAAACAGATGGCTAATTTTAAACAGACTCAGAAGAATGCAGAAAATTTCCAAGAAACAACTCGGAAAATCCATAATAGACTATTATCCAGGCGGAAAATCAGGAAAGAAAAAAGCTTGGTGGATAAACGAAGAAATAATTGAAACAACATAAGCCGCAGAAAAGCAGCAACAGTTAATTTAACACACCTGCCTACACTATTTTACAGAGGGCCCGTAGCCCAGTATGGATTAAGGCGCCGAACCGTTACAAAAACGATGCGCAAGCCTCCGGGCGTCGATGGAAGAAAGCCGGAGAACAGGGGTTCAAATCCCCTCGGGCCCGCCATATCATTTTAGCTTTTTGACTATTGTTTCTGGCTTCTTTTGGGTAAAGAGTCGCTATTATTCCTCTTTGCTTTTTTCGTATTCTTTCTATTTCGCAAGAAGGTTTAAATTCCCCATATCGCATTGTTTTATTCATGAAGCCGAAGGGTTCTACTAGAAGTTTGGTTCTGGCCGCGCTTGTTGATAATAAGCCCAAAAGCCAGAGGGATCTTGTAGAGGCTACAGGGCTTAGTGGCAAAGCTGTTTACAGCGCTATTTTCCTCTGCTGGAAGAAGGGTCTCGTTTTGCGGACTAAGGAGCCCATTTACGAGTCTGAACGAATTTTCAGGGGAAGAGGAGGAATCGTGCAAAACACTAGACCGTATCATCTCTATCTTTTGAAGCCTAAGGAGAAGGATTCTGTGCTTGTGGATGGGCGTGAGTTTGTAGCGTTTGATGAGAAGTATTTGGACGCGCGGGGAGGAGGCAAACTTAGCAAAGCTCAAATGATCCTCAACTTTATCGAAAAGCATGCTGGTAAGGCTTACTTCTCAACCGAGATTGTTGAAGCTCTAAAGGATAAGGGGGTTTTGATTCGAGATGTCATGGCTAATGTTAGACGATTTGAGAAAAGGGGCTTAGTGTATGTTAGGGGTTACAAGATGGATGATAGGCAAACGCCCTTCAAAGATGGTTACCTGATTACGTGGCTTGATCCTGACAAGCCTAGGAAAGAGGCCATTGAAGAAGCCATTCAGAGAACAGATAAAGCCCTCTATGAGAGCGCTTCAGCTGTCTCTATCATTGAGAGAATTCACAATGTCAGGGACATAATCCTTGAACACTCAGCGCTCAAGAGGCTTGTAGGCTTTCCATACATCCAAAACAAGCTTGGTTGCACAGAACATGAGGCTGAACATGCCGTCAACAGAGCTATGCAGTTGTACCCTGACCTTAAAGAGGTTAAGCTTTTCAACAACTACAGATACTATCACCACTCATCTATGCCTGAGGAGGATCTGAAAGCAGCCATAACAATGACGATGAACTACATCCGCATGACAAAGGGTAGAGACAACCGAATAGGCCACAACTGGGAAGCAGTGGCTGAGTGGTTCATCGACCGCTTCACCACTGGCGCCCGCTTCTGGACCCAAAACCATAGAGCAGGAGGCATGGATCCTAGAAGGATAACTCTGCATCTGCTGAGGGGTGTTGGAGGACGCAGAATGAACGCCGAAGTGGACCGCATCTGGGAAGTCACGCCCGGAATCTTCGCCCCACCAATCACATATGTGCTATCGTGCAAATGGGGGCTAGTAAGCAAAGAGCATGTGGACGACTTTTTAGATGTTCTCCGCTGGAGCAAGGAGTTTGGAGTTGACACGCCAGATGGAAGACAAGTAAAACAGGGAGTTGTTGGAGTTTTCGCGGGAGGAGCCTTTAACCCGAAGGAAACTGTTAGGCTCAAGGACGAAATGGTCATTAGTCTACCAGCCTACGCAGCCCGAATGAACATACAACTTTTGAAGGCAGCAGACTTTAACCAGAAACTCCATGAGAAGGGATGTTCCAAAAAGGTTAGTGTTCAGAAAGTCTGCAAGATAGCCAAAGACGAAGATGATGTCCGCGAAATTCTAGATGCCATATGGAAGAACCCGCAAATGGGCGAGGAAATTCTAGCCGAAGCCATAGAGAAAAATAAGGATGTTTATGGTTTCGAAAGGATATTGGAAGAGAAGGTCGAAAGTCAGATTAATGGTTGAAGACATGAGGCGCCTCAGAACAATTCCTCGCCAAGTTCTCTGTTAAGCCTTTTGGCTGCTGCAAGCTGCGCCCTTTTCAAGTCAGTCTCCACTATCTTTTCATGAAGACATCTGAGACCTTGAGCAAAGGCGTCCCTAGTGCTGTGGACGATGCCTCTCTTTTTGAGCTCCAAGTACGTGTCGCCTAGTTCTCCGCTGATTGGGAAGTTGACCCAAACCCTTCGGCACTTGCCATAGTTCGACTCCTTTCTGGGTGTCAACCGCCTCACCTCCATTAAAATTTTGGCGCTAACTGATGCGTTGCATAAGCTTTATATTTTCTTAAGAAAATCTTAGGAGTAACCATGCATGGTGAAGTATATGGGTAAGAAAAAGGAAGAGACGGGCTATGCTGTTTACAAGATTCCTAAGGAGTTAGATGACGAGATAACGAAGATTGTGGGGAAGCATGGCTACCGTAGCAAAACAGAGTTTGCCAAGGACGCTATTCGGCGGCTTCTGCTTGAGTACGGAGTATCTGAAGAAAGCAAGCGGTGATAACGAACTCCCTAACCGTTTTGTAGCCCAGTTCAGGCCTAGCTTTTATTAGCCTCTCAACTGCCTTCGCTATATCCTCTGGGATTTTGAGTTCCTGTTCTTCCGTGACATGTCTCTCCTAAGCCTTTACTCCTAGGGCTATGTAGCTCGCTGTCATTTTTCCAAGCGAAAGGATGTCAAAGCCTGTTGGAGTGATGTTCCTGTAAACTGCAGGCGTCATCAGCACGCCTTCTGGCATTCCTTCCATGGCCCAAAGTGTGGGGATGAGCGAGTTGAAGGCGTCTTCTACGCTTGCTCTTAGCTTGTCTGCTGAAGCGTTTATGCTTGCCTCAGTTGAAGCTCGCAGGGTTTCCAGTGAAGTGTTGGATGAGTCTCTGAAGCTTGCTAGAGATCGGTTTGCAGAGTTTATGGTTTCGTTGAAGTTGGCTTGTAAGCGGTCTCTAAAATCGGTGAAGGCCGTCTGCACTTTCTGCCTAGCATCAAGCAGTCCCTTGTTCACGCTGTCTTGGATATAGCCCCTATACGAGTTTAGGGCTGCCTGTGTCTTGTCTCTGGCGTCGCCTAACCCTGCATTGAGCGAGTCTTGGATGTAGCCTCTGTAAGCGTTTAAGGCTGCTTGAACCTTAGCTCTGGCGTCGGCTAAGCCTGCGTTGACTCCTGATTGAATCTGGTCTCGATATGCGTTTAGAGCGGCTTGTGTATTTCCAGTCATTCTTCTAAGCCCGTCGTTTATGGCGTCTCGCACCTTGTCAATTTGAGGCTGAATCATCACGTCCCAGAGCCAGTTGAGGAAGCTGCCTACAACCCAGCCTGGTCCGTCGGCTATTGCGTTTCTTGCCCAGTTGAATATTCCCCAGTCTCCAAGTGCGGCTCTGAACTGGTCTCTGACTACTGGGCGTAGGTCGCCTCTGCCTATACGGGCAACTTCTATGCTGGGAACACTCACTGTTGGAATGTTGATTGTGGGTGCTTTTGGAATTTCGACGCCAGGAATGCTTATGGTTGGAGCCCTTGGAACTTCAATGGTTGGGATGCTTATTGCGGGCGAAGATGGCACAGCCACGGTAGGCACTGTTACTGTTGGAACAGAGACTCCTGGTACCTCGACTTTTGGAATGCTGATTTTGACTGTTGGGACGGCGTAGCGTTTTGGGCTAAACCATCCTGTGCGTATTTCGGCGCTTATGAGGACGGCTGGAGCCTCTGCAAACGTACGCTTAAAAGAGACATGGTACCACTTTTGCTCTTCAAGGTAGACGCGCCCGTACTCGAAGGGAAATTCTGGCATGCCTGGCGTTTGTGGGAGAATCTGTCTGATTATTCTCTCAATCTCTTCGGTTAGAGGTGCTTCTAGTGCTTTTGGAACAGTCATCCTA
>JAGTQT010000080.1 GCA_018396615.1 Candidatus Bathyarchaeota archaeon | reverse complement strand
GCTGGGGTTGCAGGGAAATGTGGATTGCATAATTAAAACGGTGAAGGGCGAGTTTGTTCCTGTGGAGTATAAGAATATGAATTCGGATAAGGGCAAAGTGTGCATGGACCACAAGTATCAGTTGGTTGGGTATGCGTTGCTTGTTGAGGAGTGTTTTGGCACGGTGGTTAAGCGTGGTTTTGTTAATTATATTCCTGAGGGGTTGATTTTGCGGGTTGAGATTACGCCATCTATGAAGAGTTATGTTAAACGGGTTTTGGGACACATTAAACGAATCATACGGGATGAGGAGCTACCGCCCATACGAGTGGCTAAGCACAAGTGCCAAGGCGGATGCGGACACAAACAAACATGCCAAGCATGAACTTGTCTCATGAGTCTTCGTCGTTGTAAATTTTATCAGAAATCATATTTGCGCTAAATTCAATCTGCCTTACAGCCACTTGCAAAAAACTCTTAAATGCTTTTGAGGTTTACTATAACACGATCAATATGTATGAACGATTCTATGATTGGGCAAACGATATTGGAGCGAAAATTGTCAACTCAACAGGAGAACATGGAACTGAGCTAATCAAAAAAATCATCTTTGACATCCGTGGCGAGCAACTTCCAGGGAAATTCCTTGAAAAACTCATGACTCGACTTGCTGAATATCGAACTGACAGAGACCTCAATTTAGCTGATATTGAAATTGACCCTGAGATATTTGGGAAAACGCTGTGGGGTAATAGTTTTCATTATACAAAGTCTGCGATAATTGCTGGATTGTTAAATGCTATCGCCAGCAAGCCTCAGATCAAGAGGAGTGGAAAATGATGAGAGTTGCGCAGATTTCTCTAATTGCTAAAGTCTATGGAAATCTGAATGCAGATGCCGTCATTGGACAAAGAGTGACACTGAAACGTATGCATTCTTCGGAGGGTGAAACTTATCCGTTCATATCGGCTCGCGCAGTGAAATATGCCATAAGAGAAGCCTTGAGAGAAAGAGGCCATGAAATTGATCCTTTCGAATTAAAAGGCGCCAGAGTTGTTGACAGTGGAGATCCCTGCAAGTTTACTGACAATGACATATTCGGGTTCATGAAAGCTCCAAAGGGAGAGAAGGAAGTAGCTTCAAGAAGACAGGCTCCCATCGCAATTAGCTATTTCAAGGCGATTAGGGATACACCTATAGTAACAGAAATAGGCTTACGGACCCCCAGAGTGGAAGGAAAAACTGCTGACCAAGTGGAAAAAGAGTCTCGATCTCTTTTGCCATTTGAGGTCGAGGTTGCAGAGTTTATTGGCAGACTGAACTGCATCGTATACGACTATATTGGCAGATATCAAGGAACTGAGAGATCAGATGGAATTGCCGCTATTAAGGGTCAGGAGTTCATCGATAGAAACAAAAGGATCAAAAGACTGAGGGATTTCCTCGAGATATTTCTTACTCCATCATATGTTCTGCCAAGGAGAACGAATTCGTTGAACGTTCCAGAGCACATTGCCGCGTTGGTTGCGCTTTCCGATGGGTGCGTGATTCCAGTCTTCCAATATCTCGATTATATCCGTAGTGCAGAGAAAACACTTGTAGATATAAACAAGCTGAGGTTGCTTGCCAATAGACAAGAGATTGAAAAAGCCGATAAATTCCTGATAGACTACCAGTCAGCTGTTCCTCCAGAATCTCCGTTCTCAACTGAAACACTATCCAACGCAGTCGACAAAATCGTTACCTTTCTAATCGGGGAGACATAAGGCGCCAAAATGAAGGCAATACTCGCGCAAGTGAGTTTCTTCGAAGCACATTTCAGAGTCCATCGAACCAAATGCGCAGCCTTGACGTATCCAATTCCTTTGCCAACATCGGTTGCAGGAATATTCGGTGCACTCTGCGGTTGGGAAAGACGTATCGATGGTCAGCCAAAGGAAGCCACTGAAATGTTTTTTGGAGCCAAATTAGTCCGTCATGATGGTATTATTCAAGAGCACATGACGTATAAAGAGGTCCCAAAGAAAGTGAGAGGAGTTGCTCCTGTTACGATAGTTAACGAGCCAGTCTATGTAATTGCAATGGCAGGAGAGGGAATTGAGATGTGGCATGATTCCCTCGCAGAAGGTTCTTTCAAATATCTTCCTTATGGGGGACAAAGTTGGTTCTTCCCTAAGGATATTACAAATGTGAGGATCAACGAAACCGTTGAAACAAACGAAATCGGCAACTATGCTCCAAAGGACATAGTAAAGGATGTAAAGGTGAAAGGAAAGGTCTTTCTACATCTATTTCCTGTGGTACATAACTTCAGCGCTGATGAGACATTCTATTTCGTTGAAGGAAATGGGACGCTTGTCCTTAACCGAAATGTTCGCTCAGTTGAAGGAATAGGTCTCTACTCACTTGAGCACTTCAAATGGATGATTGGATGAACGAAAGCAACTACTTTGAACAACATAAAACAGAATACGAAAAATATAGTCACCCAAACAAACCTCTTTCGGTTCATTGCAGTGAAGTTTTAGATAATTCAATGGAACTCCTTGATTTCTACGGCATAGATGACAAGGTATTGTCTGCAATTATAGAGTTCCTTTCGTATTACCACGATCTTGGCAAACTCGAACCGGAGTGGAGTTGCGAAGGAGCAAATCGTCCATTTCATTCTCCCAAATCGGTGGAGCGATTGTTGAGAGATCACGTATTGCTGCAATCAAGAAAGGAACTGACACCTATAGTCTACTATCTGATCCTAAAACATCATAGCAAGTTGAATCGACCAAGGGAAACTGAGATTTTTTGGAAAAGTCTCCACGGTTTTGATGCCATATTTCGATTCCTCAAAGCCAAAGAACTTCGTAAGTACTTATACAAATTCGGTGTTGACCCAGCCAAATTGGTTGATATCTTTGGTTTGTTCAAAATTGCAGATGCTCTCTCCGCAACTGAAACCAAATATCATCAAACAGTACGAAACCTAATGGTTGAAAAACCGAATTACAGTGTCGATGATGTTAAAGCGTTAATCAAAAACGGATTCGACCTCAGCTTATGGGAAAAACAGCAGTGGATAAGTGATCTGCCAGAGATCGCACTTTTAAGAGCGCCAACCGGCTGGGGAAAGACTACAGTCGCGCTTCTTTATCCTCTTAATAAGCAACCAAGCAGAGTCTTTGTGCTATTGCCTACTATAACTGCCATAAACAAATATTACACAAAATTACAGGAACGCCTTGGCAATAAGGTTAAGAAAGTTTTCTATTTCTACGACACCGAAATTAAAGAGGATGAAGAAAAACTCGCGACGCTCTTTTTTGCAAACTGCTTTCTCGCCCCGATCGTGATAACTACAATAGATCAGTTTCTATTGTCGTTTTTGCAGTGTGGCCGTTACCAAACAAGAAGGGTTGCCTTCAGGAACTCAGCGATAATACTTGATGAGGTCCATTTGCTCAATCCAGTGATGCTCAGATTGTTGACCTATTTCGTCAGAACATACAAGAGTGATTACAACTTGAAACTCTTGTGCATGTCCGCCACACTGCCACAAGCTTTGATGCAGTATCTGAAAGCCGAGCTAAATCTCTCGCCGAGTGCAAAACTGGACTTTGGCAATGAGTACAAGAAACGAAAGAGAAGAATAAGATTTGATTTAACAAGGAACGATATTGCGACAAGTGTGGATGAGATCCGTCGTGAATATGAAAAGGGCAAGAAGATACTCGTCATACTGAACACGGTCAGAAAAGCTATCGAATTTAGAAAAAAGATGGAAAACTTTGCGGAAGTTCAAACACTCCATGCCAGATTCATGTATTGCGACCGAAGAAACAAAGAAAGGATGTTAGAAGAGCTGGCAAGCAAACCTCATGTTCTTGTGGCAACTCAAATCTGCGAGGTTTCTCTTGATGTTTCTTATCAAAGTCTTTATACCGAAGCTGCTCCTTTGAGCGCAATGATTCAGCGATTCGGACGGGTCAACAGAAAGTCTGAAGTAGAGACGGATAAATGTAATGTCCACGTATTCTTGTCTGAAGGCGCTGAAAAAAGCACTTATCCTTATGAACCTTCTGCCATTGCTGATTGCTGGCATACTCTTGAAAAGCTCGAAGGACCATTGCTCAAGAATGAATGGCAGTTAATCGAAGAATTCGATAAATCCATGACTTATGATAAATTCAAAGAAGAACTCCACAAAGTGGTTGATCGCAGACTTAACATGGATGTTTGGGAAGAAATTCTTCAGAAATTTTACTGCATTGATGCCAGCGAGGAAAGTTTGATGGAAATTCTTGAATATAGAGATTCATTTACGACTCTTGCTTTGCCACATCCAGAAATGATTAATGATGATTCCAGAAAGAAGAAAATGGAAAGACTGCTTGACGACCTTAACGAAGCAAGAGGCAAGACAGAATGGAAGAAGTGGCGGGTGCTTTCTGCAAGTGCCAAGGAAATGAGCATCCCTGTTCCTCTTAGGTGGATAAGGAAATATCCCCCAGAGAACAATGTTTTTCCTGTTGTAAGGTTCCCCAAGACCTATTACAGTCTTGATTTGGGATTGGTGAGTGAAATTGAGTGATCAGTCATATGAAAAGAGAATTGCAGATTATTTGCATAGTCCAGTAAACAGAGCGAATGCTGTAACAATTTTCAGTATGATTACTTCGCAGTATAAGAAGAATACTGAGGTAGGCAGGCTAAGACAGGAAGCTCTCAAAGACAATTCCAGACTTATGTCAGCAATTGAAAGACTGCAGGAAAAAATACTGCGGGATGAAGAATACTCCGCTTCGATTATCCCGACGGTTATAAGCTCGGACGAAGCAAGAAACCTGCTTTTCTGTAATGAAATAAGACCAACTACCGAAGGAATCTACTTTTGGCTATTTTATATTCTCACAGGATTTGCATCAGGCTTCTCGATTGTCAGCCTTATCAATCTGGATGAGAAGGCTATAGAGGATTTCAGAAACGACCTGATTCAACGTAAGGGAATTCTGAGAGGACGAGTAGATCGATCGGTATTTCAAGAAATCACCGGGAGGCTACCATTTTCTGAATATGCATTTGGGTTTGAATTGCTAAACTATTTTGTGTTCTGGTTCCGCAACAAGCAACTAATGGAAAAAACACAATTTGAAGAGGATTTGAAAAAGATGGGCGTTACAGATGAAGAAATCCCCAAACTTGTGGGAGTTAGAGATGATGCTGCCCTTGTCGTGTACTCCATCCCCAGAGGAAAAAAGAGAAGGGTGGAGTTCATCCCAAGGACAAAGAACTTCATAACCAGATGGTACTCGAGTTTCCTCACAAATCCGGATATCCCGCAACCTCAACTGGGAAGGTTTTTGTCGTCACTATACGTTTCGAGTTCCAAGGAATCCCGAGGTGTTATGGACAAATTTCTTCTATACTTGCTGCGCAATGAAGTTGATGGGACTCTACTCGAGGAAATGTTAGGCATTAGAGTCGATGAAATTGCTAAATCTGTTAGACCGTTGTCATATGCAAGATTTTTTTTCTCCAAGTTGCAGTAGTTCATCTTGGGTTCGTGAACCTACGGTACCAAACCCGCCCGTACGATTCCCGCCAACATTAGAATATTCCGCATATTTTGTGAGCATGCATGTTATTTTGTTCCATTCGCTTTTTTTATCCTTCATTTCATAAGTCACCCACCCAACAAACCCCGTCGCTTTCTTCTTCCTCATAACCGCCAATCGCGTATGCAACTCATACTCGCAAACGCCCACATTCTCCATCAACCATTCTTTATAGGCTAAATACTCATCCTTACCAAACCGTCTGCCATCACTAAACAAGTTCCAAACCCGCATCAAACTTGTAAACACCTTAACCGCATCAGGAAACATCCAGTGATAGCCACTTCCCAAACTCGCAAAATACGTAGGCGTCTTAAACACAAGCCTAAACCTGTTAACCGCCTGTGCCTCCTTCTCCAAATCCCCATAACTCTTACAGTTAACGCTTAAAGAAGCAATGCGAAAAACCGTGTCAAAAACCATCAAGCTGTTCTGCTTTTGAAAATAATTAAGAATAAAAGTGCTATACTCATCCTTCAAAAACCTGAAATTGACACGACACGGAAAATACGGATCCAACTCATAACCGTTCTCAACACAGCTTCTGCTCTTGAACCGCAAGGGCGTCACGCTATAAGGCTTAGACACATTCAACTCATGCAGCAAACCAGACGCAGCAGGATCAACTTGCCTTACAACATGCAGCAACAAACCACGCGCCACATAACCCGTAAAAAACGGCAAAACCACAGCCTTATCAGCAAACATCTCCAACCCTATCTCAACAGGCAAATTCGCTCCACTCCCTCCAATGGGATTTGCAAACCTTAACAACAGATAACTAAGCATAAAGCACCAATTAAAACTTTAACATA
>JAGTQT010000079.1 GCA_018396615.1 Candidatus Bathyarchaeota archaeon | reverse complement strand
TGTGCCTTCAAACCAGCAACAAAAAGAAAGAGAGTAAAGAATGAATTAGGTCAAACTTGCTGCTACAATTTAAAGGAAATTATATTTCCTTCACGATTCTACTGTTTACCCGCTGGAACCACTCTCCCATCGGCGAAATCAATTCAAGGAATTCTGGGTCTTGGGCAAATTTCTTGCTTCTCTCTTCGTCTTCATCTATTGCTGTATAATTTGGGTATTCAAGCCAAGTTTCATATGCTGGCTCGCCGACCTCAGCAACAAAATGCCTTACGGATTTCCATGTTGCACCATGGGACATGAGCCATTCGTCGAATCTTTTTTGCCATTCTAAGACTTTCTTAAAGTCTTTCCTACCTTGTGGAGTCAGTTTTTCTATGATTACAAGGTATATCATGCTTTCACCCTCACTTTTCTACAATTAAACTTGTTAACATATAAATAAAAATACATCTTTATCAAATCATGACTTTGACAGGAAGGCAAACCCACCATGCTTTAGTGACTTTAGTGAGTCCATGCTTAATCATTTTGCTAAAATCGAGCTCAGCCATAAACTACCATCTAGATGTGCACATAAAGAAAAGAAGATCCTAAGTTGCTTTACAAAAATTCCAGTTTAGACTGACATTCGGACCTAGTCTTAGCTCAAAAACGTGGATTATAAACGTGTATGTGAACTTAATCCCCCGCACCACGTCCAAATATCTCGTTTTTGCCGTCTTTTAAACAGTGTTTTAGTATTGACGTGACTGAAAACAAAATAACCCCCTGGAATTGACTGATAAAGTGTGCCTAACAAGCCGGCGAGAAATCATGCACTAAGATCGCTGTAATTGTTTTGTTGTAGTTCTACGAGCGTGAAGACGTTTCCAACGAAGATGGTTTTGAACGGAACTCGTGGGACTTGATTTTTGAAAAGCAGACCGAGTGCATGTGAATATGATTGCCATAGGTCTGGAGACAGTTCGTCAATGCGCCCCTGTGCAGTATCTACCTCGTCTACGTATTCAACCCAGTAGCGAATGCCATAATCAGATACTGCAATTATTGAGTCGGAGGGAATTTGGTTTTTTATGTTAACCAAGTCGAGGTAGCCTGCATCGCTTATAGTAGGACGGATAATCGTAGTGATGCCGACACTTTGAGCAACAAAAAACGATAAAGAAATCACAAACAGAACCATAGCAACAAATTTGGAGTTCGTATTGGTAAGGTTCCACATTTCGGATATACCATAGCTTAGAATAATAGCACTTGGAATAACAGTCATCAACTGAAATCTGCTCAGCCACTCGCTTGGTATAAGAGGAAGACACATTATGAAACCTGCAATTGTCGTGACTGACAGTAGTAACAGCGCCTCTTTATCCTTCTTCTTCCAAACATACAGAGACAAAACAGTTCCTACAGAAAGGATCAAAAGGATTGTCCCCAAACCAACTATAGAAAATGCATCCATTTGAGCGCTAAGTGGTTGTGGCACTGGGGTGGGCATGGGACTTGGAGGAGTTGGGGTTGGGACCTCGCTACCTTTAGGTGCTGTCAAGTCCTGAAAGAAAGACAGTACCTTAGTGAAGTCGCTGAACAGAAAACTGAAAAATGTAGAAGCAATGAATACGAAAGCAGAAATCACCAACGCTATTATACCCACAGCCTTCAGGAAGGGTCGTCTATTATCATTGGAGATTAAGACCATTACAGTGTAGAAGACGAGAAAAACGAGAGCGATGCCAAAATCTAAGATGTGCGTCAACCCCGTAAGGACGAGGAAGAAAGCGGCCAGAGCCAAGCTACTTTTTCTAATCCCAATAAAGGCTAAGTCATGTAAATAATATATGAAGGCGAAGAGCCAGCATACGCCAACTGCGTTTTTCATGAAATCTGTCAGCATTCTAATGTACGGAGCCGAAAAGACAACAAGTAGCATGGCGATAAGACCAGCTAAGATGCTTTTGCCAATCTTTTTCATAAGGAAGTAGGCGGGAATAGTGGACAGAGCACAGAAGAATGAGGCGCCAACCTTTACTCCTAACGTAATGTCTCCAAGAAGAACAGAAAAGAGGGATAATAGATAAAAAGTCAGAGGAGGGTCACCATAAACAAGTCCTCCCGTTGTAAGGAGGCTTCTTACTTGGATGAGATAATACGGGCCATCAATCATTGGAAGCAACTGATTTCTCAAGAAGATCCACAAATAGAACACAAATCCTAGTAGAAACACAGAAGAGACCAAAGAAAACTCTACCCTATTCTTCCACAGCGCATGCAATGCCTGTTGTAATTTATGAAGCATATACAGTCCCATGATGCTTATGAACTCACCAGCTTTGACTCGTGAGTTTCTCCGTTAGAGGAGAGACATCAAGCTTGCCCATCCGATACCTTTTTCAAGTTGTAGGTTCCGATTGCTGCACTTAACATGGTCGCCTATTTGTTGGTCTCTCTTAGTTTCTTCTCCATCTCGTTTATTTTCTGAGCTGCTTTTTCGATAATTTCTTTGGCTTCGGTGGCGATTTCTTCTGAATATTTTTCACGCAAGCTGTCCAGAAGATTCCATCCAGCTATCCTCAGTTTTTCTATTGCTTCGATCAGTTCGCGTGCCTCTTTAGGGTGGAAATTAAACCCAGGAAATCCAGGGAAGGGAGGCATGAGAAATTCGAATCTTTTGCGGAGCGTTTCCTTTCTCTTAACATATTCTTGAAGGAAAGCCCTTCCTTGGTCAGTGAGCATATAGCGTTTAATTCCTGCTTCTTGTTCAGGAACCGCTTTAGTATATCCCTTATCCTGCAGCCACGCCAAAAGGGGGTAAAGGGAACCTGAGCTTGGCTTCCAACGTCCATCAGTTCGTCTCTCGATCTCGCTTATGATCTCTGAACCAGACATTGGCTTCTCACCTAGCAGTCTCAACACGTAGTATCTCAGGAAGCCTTTAGGAACAGCAGCCATATGCCTCAGCCAATGATCGAAAGGGGGAGGTGGAGAATGCGGATGGGGATACATATGAATTACCCATTTTAAATTATGTCGATATCGACATCAAATTAGATATCGATGTCGACGCATATAAATCTTCGTGTAAGGATGTCTACGGCATGCGAAGAAAAGATACATGGCTTTCCATTACATCAACCAAACCAACACAATCTTTACTGCAATAGGTCCTTTTTGCTTAAAGACTTCTGATAGAAAGGTTATAGCCTAGACATCATGACGCTGGAATACAAAAATTCTGAGAATTTAAACCTACCCCCCGCACTATTTAGTGAACACCGTTTCACGTAATGGCTTGTTTTGAATAGTTAAATTATTTTAGTACCGATTAGATATGACGCTACTGATTTAACGGTGCATTCTAATGGGGCGAATGCGCAAGGGTGCGGTTCAGATACGATTTGAGATTCTAGAGTTCCTGTTTTTTAACAGCAAGCCTCAACTTCGCACCTATGTTTGGAGAAAGGCAACGAGTCTCTCTTACGATGATTTTCTGAAGCATCTAGCCTATCTTAAAGAAAGAGGATTGGTCAAGGAGAGCGAGGACGGGTACTGTTCATTAACAGAAGAAGGGAGGAGAATATACATTGAGCTGCGTAAATCTTTGCCGTCAATTTTATAATTTCATCTTTGGTGCATCAGCTATATCAATATCGGGCAGTAGAAACTATTTGGAGAAAAGACTATGAGCGAAGAAAAACATGAAAAAACATATCCCGTAAGAACTCTGCATGATTTCCTCTCCGAATTGGACAGAGAATGGAGCAAGTTTAGGACAGGGTCTTTAGTGAGTATGATCGCTTCAGGTGTTCTGCTTGTATTTTTTGTTTTGCGCTTCTTGCTCCTTGCACTAAAGCGACTAGACGTTATGGATACTATGTTTTTAGTATTCGTTGCGATATTTCTAATCTATAGCATATATGCCCTGATTGGGCAATACCGATTCTTTAACAAGTGGGAACGCCGCATGGGTCTCCTTCTACATCTTGAAGAAGAGTTGATGAGCGAAAAACTCGGGGAATAACCCTAAGCCCATCGAAACGTTCTAGAGAGAAACAATTTTCAGAATATTCATTTTTGGTGCATATCAAAAGTGCGTAACCTATTATTAAAAGGAAATCAAAGGGTTGTTCGGTGAAAACCAATGAATTGGAAAGAAATGAAAAAAGCCCTATTGCCTACATTCTGCGTTGCCTTAATGTTCAGCGTTCCATTGGTTGCCACAGTTGAAGCAGTGGTCTACGTTGATGTTGCTGGAGGAAAAGGCTACATTGAAAAAATTGCTGGAACCACCGAGCTTTTTGGAGGCGGGGACTATGTTGGGATACGTTTCATGCGGAGAGCCCCTGGCAAAACCGCATACGTTGAGGATGCCATGTTTGGGCTGATTTGGGGAACAGAAAATCAATCTGAACCGAACTCCATCATAATTTTCAGCGAAATAACAAGGTATCTAGGAGCTGGGAAGGTTTATGACAAGAACGGCGGATTGGTGGCTAACCGTTACCCTATAGTGGTCAAGACCATCTGGGTTCAAAAACTCGAGGACATCTTTGAATACTATGACGCTGACAACGATGAGGTCTGCGACTACAGCCGCGACTACACTGGATTGCGTTACAGTGATTATTTGTGGCATGAGCCAGTCTACAAGAAGGTATCGCTGCACACAGCATGGACTAAAAGCCCAGTGAATGAAACATTAGACCCCGAAGGAAAACATGGATCGTGGGCTTTCTCCCTCACAGCTGAAAACCTACCATACATAGACATCGGACTGACAAACACAACAGGCGATGGAGTTCTAAACAGGTTAACATTCACGTTCCACCTGGAAGCACAGCTAGTCAACATCACAGCAGCCGTGCCAATCTTTAACATAACAGTGGATGCTGCGAACAACTACAAGGTAATCGACTCAGAGAAGGTTGAAGCCAAGGAGTTCAACGGAACCCGAGTCGACTACGGAGTCAAGTACGACCATGAAATCTTGGGATGGGACCTCGACGCAAAAAACCCAAACCCACGACTCCTGCTTGAGTGGCACGCCATAGTTGGAAACTTTGTACCCGCTGGCGTAGCTGAATGGGTAAAGGAGGAACTGCTTTCGAGGATAAGTGGCGGAACAGGAGACGTGGTTGCAGAAACTGCCGATGGAAACATGACGCTTAGCGAGGCAAACGCAAATGACACAAGCTCAAAGCCGACGTTGCACACAATATTGAAGCCAGCGAGGCTCCACCTAATGGATGACTGGCAGAAAATAGGCGCTCTAACATGGATAACGAATGTGAGCGTGACAAAAAACGAGGGCGAAGAACCCATGACACTAAACATGACAGCCCAAGTGCAGGGACACAAGAAGATTTCGGTTCAGCTGCCAGGAGGAATCTATGTTGGCTTTGCGATGCTGGCTGGGTTCAGCTATCCAGCAGGTTACAGAATCTACCACGACCCAGAAGTAACAGTGGGTACAAACATAATGGACATATCAGAAATAACGGCTGGACCTACTCTTTACACCTACCTACCATACATCGCAGCAGCCGTCGTAGCAGCCGCAGCTGCAGTCGGCACCATAGCAATACTAAAACGAAGAAAATAAACTCCCCTCTTTTTTCTTTAGTTTTTATTTCATTTTTGGTGAATCTCCTTTTTAAGTCGGGATTGTTCACCAATTGAATTGAAACCTCTATGGAAAAGGTTGTGCATGTCTACATTAGCTATGACTTGGAGGAACTTGAGCAGGCGAAAATTAAGAGTGGGCTTGACTATTGCAGGAATCACTGTCGGAGTAGCCCTTATCTTGGTTTTGCTTTCATTGGTCGCAGGTATTGATGCAGAGGTTAGAACATCCATTCGAGCCCTTGGAGGGGCTGACATAATTGTCTACAACGCTACAATCACAAATCCAAGGGAAGCGTTTCTTTTAGGAAGCTCCGCCGTTCTCAACGAATCCACTGTAAAAACTATTGCCAACCTTCCTAACGTTTATGCTGTTTCTCCTCAACTTACCGAAGTCGTGAGCGTGAACGGAACATTAGTTCCAGTGTGGGGTATAGATGTAAAAACTTTCAACAAAACCGCTGGAGGCCTTAACATAATAGATGGCAAAATGATAGGTGAAAATGAAAACAATACTGCAGTACTAGGCAAGAGCTTATTCGACCTCTTCAACATGTCGATTGGGCAGTCTGTGTTCATTCAGGCCCGTCCACCTCATCAAAACAATAATGTAACGTTAACTGTGGTTGGGGTTTATGAAACTGGAATATTCCTTGCGGACCGAGGTTTGTACATTCCGATCACCGTAGCTCAAAACCTCACTGACAGTCTTGACTTCGTCACCTCCATCCTCGTGAAAGCCGATAGTCCAGACAATGTAGAAGCAGTCTCTTCAGAAATCGCAAGCCTCTTTCCAGACATGCGGGTTG
>JAGTQT010000077.1 GCA_018396615.1 Candidatus Bathyarchaeota archaeon | reverse complement strand
ACGGCTTTCAACGACTCTACGAATGACTCTGGCCATGCTTAAGCGTTCTTCGACGTCTAGATAGGCGCTTGGCTCATCAAGCAGGAAGAGATCTGCTTGTTGTGATAGACATGCGGCGATGGCTACTTTCTGCAGTTCCCCTCCGCTGAGTTCGGTGACGTTTCTATCCATAAGGGAGTCCATTTTGAGGGGCTGAATGATTTCGGTTCGATACCAGCTAGAGGAGAAATCCTCTTTAGCGACGCTCATCAAAAGCCCACGAACCGTGCCTTCGTATTCGGCTGAGATATATTGTGGCTTATAGCTTACTTTCAGCTCGCCAAATTTCTTTCCATCATCCGTCTCCTCTATGCCGGCGAGGATTTTGACGAATGTTGTCTTGCCTATGCCGTTTGCGCCAAGAATCCCGATGACTTTCCCTCTTTTTATCTGCCCAGCATGTGCAACAAGCTTGAAGCCTTTGTATGTCTTCTCAATCTGCTCCCACGCCAGCAATGTTTCACCAGCCTCAGAGCTCTTTGTAGGAGGCTTTTCGTGGAACACCACTGCCTCTTTTCTAAAGCGAACATTCTCATCTGGAATGTATCCCTGCAAATAGATGTTAATACCCGTTCTAACACCATGTACATTTGAAACCACGCCGTAAACGCCTGGTTCTCCGTAGAAAAGACAGATTTGATCAGACAGATAGTCAATTATCGCCAAGTCATGTTCAGCGATAACTATTGTTTTCTGGGCCTCTTTTAAGCTTCTTATTGCCTTGGCAATTTCAAGCCTTTGCTTCACGTCCAAGTAGCTAGAAGGCTCGTCGAATAGATAGACATCTGCTTCTCGACAGATTGCGGCGGCTACGGCTACTCGTTGTAGTTCTCCTCCACTTAATACGTTGAGATGGCGATCCCAGAATTGTTTCAGTTCAAGTTGATCGGCGATTTCGCCGAGTTTACCTCTTTCATCGACTTTTTCAAGTAACTCTCCAACTTTTCCGAAAACAGCCTTTGGAATCTTGTCAACATATTGCGGTTTATGCGAGATTTTAAGTTTTTCTTCACTTATCTTCTGAAAATAGTCTTGAAGCGTCGAACCTCTGTAATGCTGTATAATCTGATTCCATTCAGGTGGATTCGCGTAATCTCCAAGATTAGGTTTTATTTCTCCTGAAAGCATTTTCAGCGTAGTCGTTTTGCCTATGCCATTTTGACCTAGCAGCCCTAGCACGGTGCTAGACGATGGTGTTGGAAGCCTGAAAAGCTTGAAAGTGTTAGGTCCAAACCTGTGGCTGCAGTCTTTTTCCAGTTCGTCTGGAAGATTTACGATTGATATGGCATTGAATGGGCATTTTTTAACACAGATTCCACAGCCAGAGCACAAAGATTCCACAATTACCGCTTTGCCTGCTTCGAAGCGTATGGCTTCCATGCGGCTTCGGACGATAGGGCAAAAGCGGTGGCATAGATTATCACAATGCTTAGGTTTGCACTTGTCAGCATCTATAACGGCGACACGTGTCATCGCTCAGCCACGATAATGAATGGTCACAGTGGAAGGTTATAAATATGAACCTTAAAAAGTGTGAACAACCAGAATAATGTAGCAAAAAGAAATCGATAAATCTTAGATGGTTAGAGGTTTTTACCATTCTTCTTCCTCAAAATCCTCCTCTTCCCACTCTTCATCTTCTTCCCATTCCTCGTCTTCATCAAACACCCTTTTTCACCTCCTCTAGTATCCGTGTGTGCATAGTCAACGCATTAAGCAACGCTTTAAGCATTATCGTTCGTCACTTGTCGAAAAAAACGTGCAGAGTAACTCTTTGAACATTTACAGAAATCTAATCTTTCACAATTTTTGCTGTAAGAGAGGCTATCGGCTCTTTTGTTTTTGGAGTAACATAAGCCCAGCACATGTTAGGCGAGTTATGAGAAGCCCCAATGCGCCCATGAACGTCAACTGCTATCAAGCCCATCGATCTATATGAATCAGTTATTCTCCTATTAACAAGCCTAATCGCATAGTTCACCGCCTTCTGTGCCGACAAACCAGCCTCCATGCGGTCACACACAGTTTTCGCCAGCACAAGTCTTATCGCAATTTCGCCAACACCAGTAGCTGAGCAAGCCCCAGACTCGTTGTCTGCATACGTTCCACAGCCAATCAGCGGCGAATCGCCAATTCTGCCCACAAACTTCAAAGCGTACCCCCCTGTTGAAGTTGCAGCCGCAACATTTCTGTTCTTATCTAAAGCAACCGCGCCTACAGTATCCAAATGCGGAAACAGTTCGGGATGTTTCTTTATAAGGTCAACAAGCTTCGGGAGAGCTGACTTACCTTCAAGCAAAACTTTCTTCTGTTGCTCATAATACTGCAATCTCAACTCGGTAACGGGGTTCATCCGCTCCATGTTGAAAAGTTTGGCAAGTTTTTCTGCTCCTTCACCGGCGATGAAGACATGATCGGTCTCGTCCATTACTATTTTTGCTAAGCGAACAGGGTTTTTTACGTCTTTTAGAAGCGCCACTGCGCCTGCTTTCAGCGTTTTTCCATCCATAATGGACGCATCCATCTCCACGGCTTTCTCTATATTCAAGCTTGAACCGTAACCAGCGTTAAAGGCGCCATCATCCTCCATGACCATCACCGCCTCCATGACGCTGTCTAACGCTGTTCCATCTTTCTCCAAAATCTCAAAGCCCTTTTTTGCCGCTTTTTTAACCCCCTCTATTCCAGGTCGGCTTCTCTCAGGCTGCCATGTCCCAGCACCACCGTGGACAACGATGACAGGCCTACTTGTTGCAAGAGACACACGTTTCACCTTGCCATGCCAGAAAAGTGAAACTTGAATGAGAGGGATTTAAGCTTATGCCGAAGAAAAAGTCAAAACGGATAAATCCATGCACACAAATAGTAAATCTGGGATGATGTAAGGCGACGGCTAAGAGCCTTTAAGGCTGTGAGAAAGCCAAGTCGAACTGACCCCTAATCGATAAAATGCCCAGAGTCAATTCTTAAAAACATCTAGCATTTATAGTTCACACGCAAAGAATGTGCGTAAGATGCGGGACTTCAATCTTCTTGTCTCAACTATGCGGGGATTTGAGAACGCAGTATGCACTGAAATGCGCTTCTTGCTTGGAGAAATCGGAGATAAAGAACCGGTTGTAAACCGAACAGGCGTTTCCGGCTTGATTGCTGCAAAAACCGCTCTAAACCCTTTAGATGCAATTAAAAGACTCCGCATCATCCTAGAGGAACGACCATATGAGTTCCGCTATGCGCTCAGAATAATCCCTGTTGAAAGTGTTGTCCGCACCGAAAAAGAAGAGATCCAAGAAACAGTTGCAGAGCTAAGTCCAAAAATTGATGAAAACGAAACGTTTAGAATAACGGTTGAGAAACGTTTCACGACGTTGCATTCAAGAGAACTTATTGAGGTGGTTGCTGCAAGCATAAAAAGAAAAGTTGACTTGAACAATCCTGACAAAATTGTGTTAATCGAAATTGTAGGAGGTTTAACTGGTTTATCTGTTATTGAGCCTTGTGACATTATATCTGTTCAAAAAGAAAAAATTCTTTAAATTTATCTTTTAATTGCAAGAAGCGCCATTCGCTCAGTTATCAAGTCGACTAAAGCTCTGTTTTGATCGTTTCTTTCTAAAACTGTATCAATCTCCTGCTGTGAGACAGCGAATGCTCTTTTGATTAAGGCTGCTTTCTCATTTGACAGATCCAGAACGTTTTCATCCTCTTCAGCGTTAATGTGTTTATAAACGATTGAAAACGCCAGCTTAACATCGCTTAGCTTCTCTCCAACCAGTAAAATCGCTATTTGAGAAGAGTCTTTTGTTATTCCCAAAAGGTTGGTTGCCTTTGTTATTTGATGTTGAGCTGAAGCATAAAGCATTGTTTCCATCGCCAGATTTCTTGATATGTTCCTCCCGTTCTTGAATGCTGCTAAAGCATTAAAGACGGCGAAGTAAATATGCTCCCAAGTAGCTATTATCTTTGCATCAAAAAACTGGGTCTCCACGTTTGTGGGAATTTTTCTTGGGATTTTCGCTAGAAAATCGTTTAACAAGCCGATTTTGACGTTTTTAAAGCCAGTTATGCCGACATACTTGCCGAACTCGTCGATGAACCTAATAATCATTTCTCTTCCTCAGAAATCTCTCTAAGAAACCGGCTGACAAGATCAGCAGATATGCCAGACTTCACAAGCCCCTCTAGTTCACTTTCGATGCTTCTTCCATCTCGTTCACATTTCTTAACAATCTTTTTGACTGTCTCTTTGATTTCCCATGGAAAGACAATCCATAAACTTGTTTCCTTTTCATAAAAGTCTGGCTTGATAATACTCCATGGTTTATAATATACTGTTGCAACCTTAACCTCTTTTGCACCTCTTTCCACAATGTGCTCCTTAACAAGCTTCAAGCTCTTACCAGTATCCGCAACTTCGTCAACGATAAGCACATTCTTGCTAGCAACCTCCACAGAAACGGGTTGTGTCAACGTTGGCTCGCCTTTCGTTTCCGCCACACCCAAATAGAACTCGGCGCGCACATTCGCGAGGTTTGGGTTGCTAAGTAAATCAGACAATACACGAGCTGGCGGCCATCCTCCTCTTGAAACACCGACCAGTATGTCTACTTTGAACCCGCTTTTTTTAATTTTTGCAGCTAGATTAAGAAGCATAGCGTATATTTGATCCCACGGGGGAACTTCAAATTCCTGTTTCAAAGAGATCAAACCCAGATTTTGGCAGACAGATAATTTTGCAGAGATACTATTAAGGTTTAAAGGTGCAAAAAATGATTATAGAAAATGTTAAAAACTGTAGGACATAAATCAGCTACTAGGTGTATTAGAAATGAGAAAAATAGATGTAATACTGTTGCTTTCGGCAATGATAACTTTGACAGCGACAGCAGTACCAGTCCATGCAACGGCAACATCATACAACTGGGTTGGAGATTGTGTGCTCAAAAGCGAGACAGACAGCTTTCTAGGATACGTATCCGCCGGATATCAAACAGGGACCACAGCAGTATTGAAAGTTAATATTTACAACCATTTGACAAAGCAAATGAACATTTCAGCCATAAAAATACGTTTTGACTGGGGAATAAATTATTCTTCAACCGAAGTTAGTATTGATGCGCCTTTCCCAATAGCGCCAAGCATGTCGCACGTGTTCACATTATCCTTCACTGTTCCAGACTTAACAACTGCATCTAACCTAGTAAAACACACCTTCAGAATATTCGTTGAAGACGTCAACTCCACCACAGGCCCCAAGAGGCAGCTAAACTCCAACAGCTATATAGATGGCAGCGACTTTGCAGTACTATCAAATGAGCAGACAGCGTGCATAGAGACTAAGAAAGAGATCGACAAATACAGCGGGTACTATTACTTTATGACTGCAAAGGCAAGAGAATTGTCTATAATGGCAGCAGGTGCAGAAAGTTTTGGTGACAACGAATACCAGAAGGGCAATTTTGGTGATGCAGCAGCTGCATATGATGACTCTCTAAGCTTCTACCAAGACGCAGTGACCAATGAAACAGATGTGGTTTCAGGATTTGAAAAGGCCTTTAGAGACATTCTAAATACCAGTGTAGGTGCGATAAGCATGGCTGGTTGGGGATACCTACTGTTTGGACTTGGTTGGGTATTCATCGGCATAGGTGTCGTAATCTACTCAATAAAGAAAACAGCAAAACCCGCAGCATCATCTCAGTAGATTAGAAAAACTTTCCTTTTTTCTTCCTTTCTTTTCCCCGAAATCTACTTATCTATTAAGCGCCTTTTTCATAGAGTCATAGGAGCGTGGAGATGACGGAAATAGTTGAATGCATTCCAAATTTCAGCACATCAGATCCGAAAACGGTTGAAACAATTCTTGACCAGCTCAAAAAAACCAAAAATGCACATTTACTTGACTACACCTTTGACAGCTACTACAACAGACTTGTAGTCTCAATAATAGGCAACAAAGAATCCACGCTCAACGCCGCCTTAAACATGTCTTTAAAAGCAGTAGAACTAATTGATATGCGCAAGCACAAGGGACAACACCCGCGTTTGGGCGCTGTCGACGTTGTACCTTTTGTACCCATAAAAAAAGTCAAGCTTGATGACTGCGTTCAGCTTGCACGAAAATTCGGTAAGGAGCTGGCAGAAAAAACCGGAGTACCGGTATACCTTTACGGGGCAGCTCAGCCAGACCCGATGCGACGAGACCTAGACTGGATCCGCGAAGGCGAATACGAAAACCTAGCAACAATGATCACTAAGCCGGAACGCAGACCAGACTTTGGCCAAGCCAAGTTTATCGCAAAGTCCGGAGCTACAATTACCGGTGCACGGAAGATCATGGTGGGTTTTAATGTCAACCTAGGCACAGCAGATCTGCCAGTTGCAAAAAAGATTGCAAAAGCGCTACATTCAGGCAAAGGAGGATTTACGAACGTGAAGGCCATGGCTGCAACTGTACCCGAGAAAAACATCACGCAGATAGGGATGAGCATCCATGATTTTGAGAAGACCCCCATTTACCGAGTTTTTGAAGTCATCAAAATTGAATGCGCACGCTACAACGTGCCAATAGTGGGTTCAGAGTTCTGCGGCATGGCGCCGCTGAAAGCTCTTATCGATGTGGCTAACTACTA
>JAGTQT010000076.1:2141-6708 GCA_018396615.1 Candidatus Bathyarchaeota archaeon | reverse complement strand
AGGCGACTTTGCGGTAGTTCATGTTGGAGGTGTATGCCCACATAGCGGTTGTAAAGCTTTTGGTGGAGCGCCATGTCTTGAAAAACTTCTTTCGTATCGTTCCGCTGCTATAGAGTCTCCGCGTGCACTCATCCATTGCTTCCGCAAGCTCCGTAGGAGTCATGGACTGAGGCGTATGCGTCACTTCGGTCATATCATAGTGAACCCAGTCTGACGGGAAATTCGTGTAACGTAGACGCTGCTCGTCCTTCAGCTTGTTGAATAGTCTGGTTCCAAGCAGAGGAGTTAGATAGGTGACCTGCATTACGTCGATGCCGGATTTGAGAATATAGTCCGTGCGGGCACGAAGCTTTTCAGGAGTGTCGCTGTCCATTCCGTAAATGAAGGCACCTAACACGGCTATGCCGTGCTGGTTTATGCGGCGGAAGGCGTCGTCATAGGAGCTTACTCCAACCCGCAGGTTCAGCTTCTTGTTAACATCCTCTAGCGCGCTCGTGCTCTCTGCTTCCAGTCCGAGAAACACCATTCGGCATCCACTTTTTGCTGCATACTCTAAGACTTCGTCGTTACCTGCGAAGTTTATGGATGCCTGGCAGAACCACTCCTTCTTGATCCCACGTTCAATCATGCCTTTAAACAGGGCTATTGCGCGTTCCTCATCCTGTTTTCCGAAGCCAATGATGTTGTCGTCAAAGAATACTCTTTTCTGAGGGATACTTTCAAGCTCATCTAACACGTTTTCCACAGGGCGTTTGCGGTAAACGTAACCATTAAACGCTGTAACCGAGCAGAACTCGCAGTTCATGGGGCAGCCGCGTGAAGTCTGGACAGAACCAAACATGTACCCTGGATGGAAAAGGTCTCTTCGCGGCTGAGGCATATTCTGCAGGTCTAGCAAGTCGCCTTTGTAGACTTCCTGTAGCTTGCCTGACTCGAAGTCTGAGATAACTTCGCTCCAGACGCTTTCTGCTTCGCCGACAACTATAGAGTCAGCATACTGTAAAGCTTCTTCAGGCATCATTGAGGCATGTATCCCGCCGAGCACGGTTGGCACGCCTTTCTCTCTGTAGAGGCTGGAGATTTCGTAGGCTCTTGTGACGTTCGCTGTGAACGCTGTTAGCCCAACTAGGTCTGCGTCTCTGAACTCGAAAGGAGCGAAGTTCTCGTCAACGATTTCCACCTTCCAGTCGCGAGGCGTAAGCGCCGCGATTATTCCAAGTCCAATAGGCTGGAAACGGGAGCTAGGATTAACCGTAAGCCCAACTCTGCGCGGGTTGATGGGATTAACTAGCACAAGTTTCTTCGCCATCTCGAGGTCTCCGTTACTCTAACAGCCTTAAACGAAACCAATATAATAGTCTAATCCATAGTGAAGCGACTAACGTGATTGCTCATCTCTGCTTTTTGAATGCTTGATTCAATTAGAGTTCAGCAGACCTTGATTCTTGAGATTACGAATGGTTGTAATGGTTCGGCGGTCTAGTTTGTTTTCTTCAATTTTGCCAACAAGAAATGCTGCCACAATGAACATCAGTAAGGCTGCAGTTGCAAACCACAACAGAACAAAGTCCAAGTCCGAAACAAATATTGCCAAAAGAATTGCGCCAAGCACAGGTGCAAAAACAACGATCGCGCCTGGGATAAGAATCAAAACGTAGGTGGTTAACCGTGTGTAGATGTTGCCGATGGCGAAGCCTGATTTCCAGAACATTGTCACAAGAAGCAGAGACTCAACCATAGTCGCCGCGGTTACCGAGAGAATATGTATACCGCCATAAGCTAGGATGAAAAAGATGCTTTTCTGCAGGTACAAGGTGCATGCCACAAGCACAATAAGCGAGATAACATAAGTTACCGTTGCCAGCGTTGCCTTAGCTAAGATGAGCGTTTTTTTCGTGAGAGGTAAGCTGCGAGCATAAGCAGAAGATAAGCCTTCTATTGAGAAAAGCATGGGTGGAAGCAGAATCGCAATGGCAGACATGCCCATGAGCATGCCTAACGTTTCACCAAAGCCCACGTTGCGGAAAGTCGAGAAGGAGAAAGCGAGAACAGCGGTCTGAAACGCGGGCAAGAGTAGAAAGCTTGCGTAAGACGGACTTCTTGAAGCTACCCGTAGATCTTTGCGGATGATTCCGGCAAGCCTACCTTGAGGGCTGATTTCGGTGTCTTTGACAACACTTCTGCCGGAACTTATCGCGCCGACTGAACCTATGCTTCTGATTGTTTTTCCTGTCCACGTTAATGCGCCTATAGCCAGCGCAAAATAACAGATGCTAGATGCTGCAGCAATAACTTGGGAAACAAAGTCCATGCCTTCCGTTACCGTTACCTGAGATGCCAAGTAGCCATAAGAAAAAGGGTAAACAGCCAATATTGCATACGACGTCGAAAGCGCTGGCTGGGTAAGCGACATAAAAAAATTGGCGATTTCCATCCAAAAGCTCGTGACAATGTAGACTCCGAAAATGGGAATAACCCAAACAAGCATTAGAGCCATCCTCAGAAGGGTTTTCCAAGCTGAGCCTCCTGTGGCGCCAGCAATTCGGCTGTAGAAGAACTTGGCTAAGGCAGTAGTCAAGGCGAGAGCGAAAACTTCCGTGACGAAGATACCGAGAACAACTACGAGGCTGCCGGCCACCGAGCCTGTGAAAAGCAGGTAGGCCAGTGGAAAACTGATAATTGCCACTAGCAGAGGAAGGTCGAAAATTCTTGCGAAGCACAGCAGCGAGATGAATGATATGTCTTTGCTGGCGAGAGGCAGAGCGTTCAAAGACACTATGACGTCTGAAGCGAAGAACGAGGTGGTCACCTGAAGCCCCATTACTATTAGTAGAAAAAGGAGTATAGCTAGAAACACAGAAACGTCACCCACTATACTGAGGCTTAGCGAGATAACGCCTGTTTCCCTATATGTCGTCGAGAACAGGATCATAAAAGCAAACATCACGATGAAGAGGGACATTAGAATTTTGCTGAGAAGAGTGTTAGACTGAGCGTTCCTAACCAGCCGTCTAATATCTGTGCCTGTTTTGCTTGGCAAGAGCCCTCCGGAGCGTAACGAAAAGATTGATTGAAACGCAATTTCTTTGTAAACAACTCCTGCTATGCGCCAAAGCTCGGAAAGCCTCACGTCTTATTCCTCTGCCAGCCCCTTTATGACTTCATCGATGCCTGCTTCTTGTTCTGTAACCTTCAAGAATACATCTTCGAGGGAGCCTTCAGCTTTTCTTACAAGCCTGCGGAGCTCGTCTACCGTGCCTTCTCCGACGATCCTGCCTTTGTTGATTATGCCTACTCTGGTACAGAGTTTTTCAGCTACTTCCATTATATGCGTGGAAAAGATGACTGCTCCGCCCTTGCGGGCTTGGTAAGCCACAAGCTCTTTGAGAATTCTGGAGGATCGGGCGTCCAAACCTATAAGCGGCTCATCCAGAACTAGGATTGGAGGCTCATGAAGCAGAGCAGCTATTATGGCTACTTTCTGCTTGTTTCCCATAGAGAGAGCAGCGATTGGAGTGTCGAAATGCGGTGTAAGCTCAAAAGCTGCAACCAGCTTTCCAAGCCGAGAGTTTGCAGTGTCACGGTCAAGTCTCCTTATCGAAGACGTAAACTCGAGAAACTCTCTAGGAGTAAGCGCGTCCAGCAAAGCGACTTCTTCAGGAACGTAGCCTATCTGGCTCTTGACGGCAACTTCCTCTGCTAAAGGCGTATCGAACACGGTAACGCTGCCTGAACGCGGCTCCAGAACGCCCACTAGAACCTTGATGGTGCTGGATTTGCCGGCGCCGTTTGGGCCCAGCAAGCCGTAAACTTCGCCTGTTTTCACTTCAAATGATAAATGATCTACAGCGATGAATGAACCGTAACTTACCACTAAATCTTTGACGCAGACAGCAGCACGCTCCACAAAGACCCTTCCTACGCTATTCTCGGTCTTCCTAAGCATCCTCTGCAATATATTAGTTGTTGAACTGCCGAACCGTGTGCGGGGTTGTAAGGGTTTTTTCTGGAGTAGCATGCTCTGTTTCTAGCAAGGGTTATTAAGTAGTGGAGAACAAAAAGAGTTTACTTTTAAAAGGAGAGATCCATTTGAAAATAAAGCTGATTGCGCTAATTTCCTTTCTTCTTCTAGCATTACCAATGCTATGCAGAAACGCGTCAGCAGCGCTACCTCCTCCACAGCTGAAGGCGAGATTCACAAGCGTTGTCCCAGTGATTGATGGAAGCCTAGGCGGCGCGGAGTGGAATGACACTGAAAAGTACGAGATTGCTTTGACAAACGGAGCCGTAGACATCGGCACATGGCTGTATGTAAAACACAATGGCACACATATTCATGTAGGATTAGTGCTATGGTCTTACTACGTCCACATTCTGGATGAAATCGCAATCTTGTTTGACGAGGGAGACGATGGCAGCCATGGAAGTGGAAGCCGAGATTGGGTATTGACATCGCTGCAGGAAGACTTGAAATCAGTAGAAAATGACCACACACTTCATGATGGCTACTTCAATGGCAGCTGGTACAGCAGAGATGTTGAAATTGACTTTGACGCTGACCTCATCC
>JAGTQT010000076.1:0-2105 GCA_018396615.1 Candidatus Bathyarchaeota archaeon | reverse complement strand
TTTCAATTAGAGGCATGGGATGGGTAGACGACCACTGGGAATGCGAGTTTTCAATTCCGTTTGTTGGCAACGACGCTGGAACAAGCGATGTCAGCGACCTTTCTTGCACCACGGCCGACACTGTTGGCGTCAAAATCCAGTACTTCTATCCCAGCGAGAACTACTTCTACCCTGAAGGCAACTTGACGCAAGTAACTACTTACGCAGACCTAAGCTTCCCCACGCCTCTAATTGAAAGCTGCAACTCCATGGGAACGAAAAAAGACAGCTTCAACCTTTACGAGGACGTATATGTAAACGGAAGCGATTTCCTCCCCAACGCAACCTACGACTTTTATGTTGTAAACGATGTAGAAAACTGGACCGACGGCACACCAATTCCTACAAGAGTTCCTAGAACCGCAACTGCGATCACCTCAAACACTGAAGGAGCTGTTTTGCCGGTTACAGTGTGGAGCGATCCGTCGACAATTGGTGCATATGACATGATAGTTGACGTTGACAAGAACGGCATATACGATGAGGGCATAGACTCCTTGGATGATAGTGATGTTGAAGTCACCGCTGGCTTCGTGATTCCGGAAGTTTCAACGCTCTCTATTCTTCTAGTATTTCAGCTTATGACAGTTGCAGCGCTGGTCACCAACAAGAAGAAGAAACACAAACACTGAACCCTTCTTTTTTCCTTTTTTCAGTGCAAATACACGCCAAGGCTAACATAATAAACTAGATCCACGCTTTAAAAGCTAGGTTGCATACAACACAAGCAACAAAAAGAAGGTATCTCTCGCGCTTCTCTCGTTTGATGTCTCTTGAGAAGGAAAGATCTTGCTTCTTACACCAGTTTTAAATAGAAGTTGAAGGGTAAACATGCATGGAGCTTTGCTATTGGAAAATTCAAAGTACTTTGATGTTGGCAGAATAATTGTTACTCAAAAGAGAAAGCTCTGCGGTTTTGCATTTGAGGCAGATTACGAAATAGGCGTTTTACATCAACTCGCAGAGTTGGCGGATATGTATAGGATTCGAATACTCTATATTCAGTTTTCAATGCCGAAACCGGATGACAAAGCGGCTAAGGCGATAACCTTTTTAGACTTTTCTGATTCGAAGCTTTCGCCGCAAGAAGCAGAGAAAATTCTGGAAAAAAAGAAATTTATTAGATCAATTGAGCTTATAGAGCCATTAAATAACAAGTTCGTTAGCGATACTTTCTTCTTTCCTCTGGTAGTCAGTGGCGATAGGGCACTTATTTTTAGAAAAGAAATCTATGAAGAAATCTTTAGGGGTGTAAGAAAACAGTTCGGCACCGCAGGAGAAGCATTCCTTTACTATGTGGGATTTGAAACTGGAAAAAGAGCCTATCTGAATTATGTTCAGTTAGCTGGAGCAGAGGAGTTGAAAGCCTTAATCACCACTGCGAAAGCCGTTAACATGACCCTTGGCTGGAGCATCTTTAAAGAGGTAAAGATAAGCGAGAAAGCTAAAACGGCCACGGCTATCTTGTCAGAGAACTTTGAGTGTGACCTCGCGAGGGGTTATGGAAAACCTTATAGCCAATTTTATCGAGGCGCCATAGCAGGCATATTTACACAGTATTTTAAAGAAGAAATGAAAGTTGAAGAGGTCAAGTGCATAGCGAAGGGAGACCCGTACTGCCAATTTGAAATTAGTCGAGCATAGAACCTTAAACCTAACGTGTCGTTAAGAGCTATGGGATTATCTCGAATTCGTCATAAGTGGAGACGTCTCCCGTATATTCCCTCTTTTTTCTAAAAAGTTGCCGAAACGCATGTCTAAGTCTATAGAAAGTGTAAGCAATCCTTTTAATTTTCAAAGCGTGGGTGGAATGTAACTCGTAAACCTTTATTTTCCATCCTGCATGTAGGTGAAGCTCGGTTCTAGAGGTTTTTAGTTCAAGGAACCTTTCCAACAGCCAGAAAAGTGAGACCCATTGCAAAAGCGCCCGGGTGAGACAAAAACGCTTGAACTTCTTTCATTGCTTCTTCATAATGCTCTACAGTCACGAGTCCCTCTTTCAGCATGTTCTCTTTGCATTGTTCCAATATCTGAACAGGAACCAAAACAAGCATTTTCAGCATCTC
>JAGTQT010000075.1 GCA_018396615.1 Candidatus Bathyarchaeota archaeon | reverse complement strand
ATTCTACTTCCTCAAAAAATGCTCGCCCATAGACGCCTTCCACTTTGACTCGCAGGAGCTAAACCGTCGACCTTACCAAGTGCTTTCAACACTTTATCACCTAAGCAGATTCCTCCTGCAAAACGCCGAATTCGACAAATTTGACCCCCAAAAGCACACGGTTGAACAAGCAGATAAGAAAAAACAGCTGAAGCCTGCAGACAGGTGGCTGCTATCAAAACTGCAGAAAGCCATCGAAGAATACACGGCGAAGCTTGACTCATGCGAATTCAACTTTGCACTAGGCGTCTTGGAAGATTTCGTTATAGAAACCCTAAGCAGGCTCTACGTGCCAATGGTTAGAAAGGAGCTGTGGACAGATGACCCTCAAACACTTGAAAGACGGTTAGCTGTGTATGCAACTCTTTGGCATACCTTGAAAGAGGTGACGTTGCTCTTTAATCCTGTCACGCCTTTCCTCAGCGAGGCCTTGTACCAAAAAGTCTTCAAGAAACTTGACTCAGCTGCTGAAGAATCTGTAAATTTTGAGAAGTGGCCCAAGCCGGATGCGAAAATGCGGAATAAGACGCTTGAAGAAGAATTTGAAACAGTGCTTAAATGTGTTTCACTTGTCTACGCAGCTAGGCAAAGTGCCAAGCTTAAGCGGCGATGGCCTCTTAGCAAGACTGTAGTTGTTGCTTCGGAAAACGTGGAAAAGGCGTTGAAGACGGCTGAGGATGTTTTTCTCGAGATGACGAATGTGAAGAACGTTGAGTATTGCAGAAAAATTCCTGAGGAAGTATCTAGCGAGGAGTGGGTTCAAGCCTCAGAAGAGGGATTGCAAGTGTTTCTGCTCGCTAAGCGTGATGACAAACTGCTTGGCGAAGGGCTTATGAGGGATGTTGCGCGGAGAGTGCAAGCGCTAAGAAAGGAGCTGGGCTACATGCCGACTGACATTCTTAAGGCAGTTCTCGTGACTGAAGTTGAAAAACAGGATGTTGAACTACTGCAGCCATACATGAAAGAGATGGGAGAGCTTGTAAGAGCCAGGAAAGTGTGCATCTGCAAAAGCCGCAAAGAAGCAGAAGCGGAATGGCATGAATTTCAGGTAGATGACAAAAAGATCTACATAGCGATCTTGGAACACTAGCTAAACCACACACGACCCTATGCCTTTTCAGACATATAACTCAAGCAAGCTTTCAATTATGAATTCGGGATCTGAAGTAACAGTTCATAAGACTTTTTTATATACACCGTTTTAGAGGGTAGCGGTGGTGAAACAGTGACACCTAGAGTACGCCCATTCATGCGAAGAAAGCCTGGACAAAAGAAGAGAACGGTTCACGTCAAAGGGCATTATAGACGCAAAGCACTTTAAACAGCGTCCTGCGATGCCTTACAGTCTAAAGAATTTCTGTAAAGCAAGAGTGCCTTACAGAATTTTGCACCTTTTGTTTGAAGATGCCTTTTTAGAGCGCCTCCACCGATCTTAAAACCTAGGCCTTCTTATTTAAACCGTGTTTAAACTCTTTTCTACAGAGCAAGCTAAACAGCATTCTTCTAGTCTTTTTTATGTTTGCTTGAGATTTGGTTTTAAATCATTATGGTGAAGCAAAACCGATAGCTCTAAATATCATCGTTATTGACGTCTCTCTAAAGCTTGGGCTGGTAGTTCAGACTGGTATGAACGCCGCATTCGCAATGCGGAGGCCGCGGGTTCAAATCCCGCCCAGTCCACTAGGCTTTGGATTCGCAAGCCCTTTGGTGTATGGTTGTTTTTGAATTTTTGCATTGTTATATTGTTTGATATTGACAAGCTTTTTGGAAAAACTTAAAAAAAGAAAGTTACAATACTATAGCGTGGGGAGGATGGTAGGGTCAGCGGCAGTTTTTAAGCAAGGGCTCAGATTCCCTTCTCTTCTTTCTCCCCCGCAAGCCTTCCTCCCCAAAAGCATTTGTAATGAACTGGTAGAATTGATATGTCTTGCGGATCAGCTGAAGCTGATTTTCAGATTTCTTAAAATCAGTTTAAAATAGTTGAAAATGGTCTTTTGAACTGCAAGTTTACTGCGGCTTTTTTTCTTAGAATAGTCCAAACGGAGAGGAATCTCGGCGAAGCGTGCACCTAGCTTGCAAGTTTTGATCAAAAGCTCGAACGCTACTTCAAAGCCTTTTGACTCGATAAAGCTATCGCCGTAAGTAGCTAGTAGGCGTTTTAGAAGTTCTGCGCGGTATGCTCTATAGCCGCTTGTTACGTCTCTAACCGGTAACCTGAAGAGACACATGCTTACAAAGCGCATGCCAATGCTTAATACCTGGCGGTGCACCGGCACGCCTAGCTGCACTCCTCCCTTGACGTATCTTGAGCCGATGGCAACATCGTAGCCTTTAGCCAACGCTGCGATCATGTGCGGAATGTATTTTGGGTCATGAGTTAGATCAGCATCCATTACTACGATGCCGTCGCCATTGTCCTTGGCGGTACTTGCAGCTTTTGTCAGTCCTGTTCGTAGTGCGGCTTGAAGACCCATATTGCGTGTATGTCTTTTGATTATGATGGGGAAATGTTTTTGAAGCTTAAGTAAAGTGGCATATGTTTGATCTTTGCTTCCATCATCAACTGCGATGACAGAGTAATCCATTTTTGCGCATGCTTCGTCTATACGTTCGGCAAGAAGGCTTAGACTCATTTCCTCGTTGTAGCACGGTAGCACTACGAACACTTTATTTGTCAAATGGCTCTACCTACGAATAGTAGCTATTTTCGGATTGCCCAGTTTTACATGCGCGCTGGGTCATAGGGTAGGTGGTCTGTTTTTGTTTCATAGTGTTTGGTATATAAGGAAAAAGTCGATTTTGGAATAGAAATCGCAGCAACAAAGCCGAAAAACATGAAATTTCTGCGACACGATTTCAGCAGAGATCTTGATTCGGGCTTGGTAAAAATTTATTAACTCAGAAACAGAGTTTGACTCTAAGAAAATGTTGGAAGGATGAAAAATGATAAAAATGAAAATACTTGTTAGCGTTTTTCTTTGCGTGCTTGCTTTAGCTATGATCTTGCACACGGCCAGCGCTCTCTACCAGACTACTGAGCCTTGGCCAACATGGCGATACAATCTCGCACGCCAAGGATCCACCTCCACTGATGCACCAGACAGCAACCAGTCCATATGGTTCACCAAGAATGTGTATCCTTCAACGGCGCCAATAATTGCGGAAGGCAAAGTGATTGTTGGCGGATCAGGCTCGAAACTGTACGCTTTTGACGAGACCACGGGTATAGAGCTTTGGCAATCCTTCACACTTAGCGGCACTCCTAAGGAACTTACATACTCGAACGGCGTGATCTATGTTGGCACAAGCAGCGGCTACGTATACTCGATAAACGCGACAACGGGAGCTAAACTCCAAGAAGCCAGCGTAAGCCCAGACTATGTACTTACATGCGTTGCGGTAGCTTACGGAAAAGTCTTCTTTGGAACATATGATGGGCATCTTTACGCCTACAATGCTTCAACGCTTCAATATATGTGGCAGTTTGACGCTGGAGGTTCAATTTATTCTTCGCCGGCGATTCATGGTGACATGCTCTATTTCGGCTCAGATGACGACAAAATCTATGCACTAAACATTTCCAACGATTTAGGTGCATCCCTTGTATGGAGTTACACGACTGGAGGAAACGTGCGCTCTACACCATGCGTAGGCGGAGGCAAAGTTTTCGTTGTTTCTTCTACTGCTGAACACTGCATTTATGCGTTGAATGCAACCACGACAAACCCGTTTGGTGAACTCGTATGGAAATGGACAACTACTTATACCCAAATAGAGGACCCAGCATTCTCCAACGACGTTCTCTACGTCACTGGCTACCAAACAGCTTATGCCCTACGCGCGACGCCAACCTCTGGAGGACCAAATTACAACGAAAATGACCCACAAATAAAAATATGGAGTCGAACTGTAGCTAGCTATCCCGGCGCTCCTGTAGTCGCTGACCAAAAGATGTTCTTCTACGCAGGCACATACGACCTTTATGCTTTAGATACGGATGACAGCCACCCCGTGTGGAGCAGACATTTTGAAGCTGACAGCTTGCGTAACGTAGTTATCGCTGACGGCAGGCTATTTGTTTCAACTTACTCCAAGATCACTTGCATCGGAGACTATTACCCGCCCCAAACATACTATTACACGGTTACTCCGCCAGGCTATACTTACACGATCAAAATGGTGGTCGCCAATGCTACACCAGGTGCAGCAATTAACATAACACGCTTGACCAGCGAGAAGAAAATCACCTACACCTTAGCTGGAATTGACCTTGCAAAAAGTGCAACAAATATAACACTGCCCAATGAAATGCTTGGCGGACCGTACACAGTAAAGATAGGCGGAGGACTCGTGAGCCACACGCCAGTAAATAATGGAACGCATTCGTCACTCTACTTTAACTACTATCATGCCGACAAAAATCCTCTTACGGTGGAGATAACAGGCACCACGGTTATCCCAGAGTTCCCGCAGGCGTTGATTCCTACCCTTCTGATGGTCTTTGCAACAGCAGCGATGGCAGCATTGAGAAGAAAACCTGAAAAGTAAGAAGCCGTATCCTCCTTTTTCTCTTTTCTTAAACCAGAAATGTGGCTTGCCAGAATTTCTGTTTTGCGTGTTGAACAAGCGCTCGTCATTTAGGCGATGTCCTTTGAACGTGATATATTTTGCAGATTGGAATATCCCACTTATACTTTAGCCAGCCTTAATTTATCTTGAAGCAAACACAGTGAGGTGCAAACTCATGGGAGCGGCAGCAAGCAGAGCGTTAAATTTCGTCTTTCGGTTTCCTCCAATTCAGGGAGTTTTTGACACAGGCTACGGTGTAGTCTACATCTTCGGAGAGCTCCATGAAAGTGAGATTGAGGACATAATAGTTCATGAGACCTTGCACTACGTTTTGCTTAAAGTAGCTGGCAAAAAAGCAAGCCTAAAGCTAGATAGAATACATGCAGAAATAAGCACTGAAAGCTAGTTAGACCAGCATTTTTCCAAGTTTAGATCCTTATGGAGAAGCATACCGTAGGTTATTCCGTAAGACAAAAAAGCAGCGACGGAAAACTAGGCTTATGAGCGTAAGAATCAGAAGAGTTACTGCTGCAGATAAGCCAGACATCCTAGAAATATCGCGGCTTACATGGGAAGGGCATGATTATCTGCCTCTTGTCCTCGATGACTGGCTTTGTGACGAAAACTCAAAGATGTACGGTGTCCAGATAGGCGAGCACATGGTTGCTGTTGCCAACCTCAGAGTCATTGAAAACGGAAAAACAGGGTGGATGGAAGGGCTTAGGGTACATCCCGACCACAGACGCAAAGGCTACGCCGATGTGCTTACCCAGAAACTGATTGAAGAAGGTGAACAGCTGCATCTTGAGCGTTTGCGCTACACGACGGGAATAGATAACGAAGCCTCGGTTAGACTTGCTGAAAAGCACGGCTTCACGCGTCTATTTGAGGTAGGTGTTCTATTTGCTCCGCGGCCGAGAAAAACGCCAAAGATGGATACTCATGTGAATATAAGAGAGGCTGATGCTGCAGAGAAAACCGAACATCATTCCTTATGGGGTTTTGATCCATGACTGGAAGGCTTTTGACCTCAGCTTTGAAGCACTTCAAAACATTCAAAAGGACAGCAAGTTCTACGTTTCAATGAAAGATAATGAGATCATCTCTCTATCCTTTGCTTACCCTCGCCGTAGACCAGACCTCATGTGGACGTTCACGATCTATGCTGATGGCTTAGAGAGCGTTCTTTCCCAGTTTGCCTATAACCTGATCTTGAGTGAACGCAACAACTGCACTGCAGTTATGGGAACCTATGACGCCAAGTATGAGGCGGTCTTTCAGAAGTCAAAATGGATTCCAAAAAACCGATGGATTACTAGGTTATTGCTGCTGGAAAGAAAGATGCAATGAGGCACGTAAATCTAGCTTAAAAGAAAACATATCGCAGACACGAGATTTTTGGCGCCGCCGATAGGACTTGGACCTATGACCGACTGGTTAACAGCCAGCCGCTCTACCTAGCTGAGCTACGGCGGCACATTTAAGACAATTTAACTCTCTTGAGTTTTTCAGTCATATTTAAGTCTAGTTGTCTAAGCCTCAAGCGGGATTCCAGCTTGGCGTATCTTGTATCTAGCTAGCATGGCAAAAAACTTGTAAAGATAGCGCATGACGTTTGAATACAACTTGCCAGCGAAAGTTGACTCTATAAGGTCGTTAACCCAGCGAAAGTCATGCTCCGCACACTTAACAAGCAGCTCTCTGTGAGCCTCAGTCATCTCGGCATGCTTAAACCAGTCTTCGTCCTTCAACCTTCCCATAGGAACAAAATATAAGGGTACAATCAAACTCCGACAGTCCTTCAAGTCCTCGATAAGCTCAACAGTCTTTATCACGTCATCTTCTGTCTCTTCAGGCGCACCAACAATAATTGTTGCCGCAGGAACCAGCCTGTAATCATGCATCAAACCCATACCGGTTGTCACGACTTCTGGCCATTCCTCGGCTTTAAAGGGGTGAGCCTTCGCAGGCATCACCTTCTCGGCTAATTCGGCAGAGCCTGTTTCTATGCCGATTTCGGCGCCCCACCAAGCCTGCTTTTGCCTAATCGTTTCCGAGATCTGCGCAAAGAGTTTAGGTTTGGCTGCTACCGCGGCAAGAGAGCAGTGGCTCCATGAAAGGCTGTTTGATTGTTTTGTAACCATTTCATGAAGTCTGAGCAGTTTGTCTTCGTTCGGAATCGTGTTTTTTGAACCGTAAAGCATAACATCTTCCGCGTGAAGACACGTGCACTCTGCCCTGCCCTTTTCAATGTTTATCTGCATTTCCCGAGCGATCTTCTCGTATGGATACCATCTCAGTGGTCTTAAAGTTACGCTGCAGAATTGGCAGCCTCGGCAGCATCCACGGCCGATCTCTATCAATCCGTTAACTGAGGGGTTAACAATGTCCGGTATCTCATCAACATTAGGCGCATCTGCGATAGGCACTTCATAAAACTTTGGAAGCCCCTCGTTTTTCATGGCTGACCGAACTATTTTGCCAATTACTTTT
>JAGTQT010000074.1:3759-7251 GCA_018396615.1 Candidatus Bathyarchaeota archaeon | reverse complement strand
CAAATACTACAACTACGAAAGGCCACACATGAGCCTAAAATATAATACACCCGCACAAGTATATTTCAGAGATGTGCCAAATGTCCTGGGATAACACAGGGTTTAGCTGGTTTTGATGGGCTAATTAGTGACACTTTCAAATTGCATATTCATTGGGTATAGTTACACGTATTCATCAGGTTTATTGAGGAGAGCCATCCATCCACTCGGACGTGATAAACCATGTTATGGATGGCACTCCTCATCTCGAACATCTTCTTTCTAGGCTTATTTGCCTTTTGTAGGCTTCACGTCCGAGTGGCCTCTAACAGCCGAATCTTGGTTAGAGCTTGGAAGAAGCGGAGAGCTGAGAGGCGTGGCTCAGCCAAGCGGGGTAAGAAGCTTGGCGAGCATGGAGGCGGACGGCTCTCCCCTGCCTACGACATCGTGGTGGAGGTGTGGCCCAAATGCCACCTAACGTGGAATAGAGGCACCTACACAAGAACCGTCACCGACATCCTCAACGGCAAAGCAGTCAACATCCTCTACGTCATCCACAGAAGCTTCTGCGTCCTTTGTAGGCGAGAGGCTGAGCCCAAAGTCCAAGGCGCTATGCCAGGCTTCAGGTTCGGCAACAACCTCATCAGATACGCCGTGGACCTAAGGGTTGAGGAGAAGATGACCTACGCGTCCGTTGTCAACATCATAATGAAGACCTACAGCCTGGAGGTCACGGCTCAGACGATCCACGACTGGTGCCTCAAGGCTGCTGAGCTCTCCAAACCAGTCTACGAGGACATCAACCGCCTAGCTAACGAGGGACAGGTGCTCCATGTGGACGAGACAGGTATGCCTGTGGACGGGGCTAATGAGTGGCTGTGGGTTAAGGTGACCAAGGACGCAACGGTCTATCGCGTCTACGGGAACAGGGGTTCCAAAGCCCTCCAAGACCTATTCCAAGGCTGGAAGGGCAAGGTCGCCGTCTCAGACTTCTACCCCGCCCTCAACGCCATAGGGAAGCTGGGTGTAATGGAGCAGAGATGCGTCGCCCACCTCCTCAGGCTCATAGGGAAGGCCTTAGACGAGTCCCGAAGCCCCTTAGCAGAGGTTTTCATCCACGATCTCAAGGAGCTCTTCAGCCTCAGATCAACCAGGGAGGCTGAGGCGGGCCTAGACCGACTGCTGGACAAGTACGGTGAAGCCATACGAGCCGACAAGGCATTGAAGAGGCTATGCAAACTCCTCAAGAGGCATAGAAACCATCTCTTCACCTACATGGACCAAGGCGAGGTGCCTCGAACAAACAACCTTGCTGAGAGGGAGATCAGACCCTTCATCGTCCTAAGGAAGCGTGCCCAATGCTTCAGGTCGGAGGCTTCTGCTGAGGCACACGCTAGGCTCCTCACTGTTTGGAGGACGAGGTTCAGAAGCGGTCAGCCCTGGCTTGCCGGGATCCTATAAGCTCAATGTGGGGATTGGGAGCCGAGAGGAACACACAAAGGTTAGAGGAAGAGGGCGCGCAGGCGTAAAAAGGACACAAACAGCAGTCTGAGAAAGACCTTGAAGAAAACTTCAGACGGACGAGAACCGTCAAAGCAAGATCAGACCGCAGACAAAAAACCCCCAAAGAACTTTATAGTTACGAATTTGTTTTCTTTTTCAATAATGATACTACAAATTCTTAAGAAAGAGCAGTGATGATGATCTACGTGATTTTTCAAGTCTTTTGCGGGTGTTGTTTTTTTGAAACCATTTTTTGAAATGCTGCTTGATATGTCCTCTTTGTTTTTACATTTTCCTTGCGTTTTCATACTCTGGATATCTGTTATTATCACGAATTTCACCAATAAACGCAAACTGGAATAATTATATAACCAATTTTTTAGTGTTTTAGAGATTTGTGAACTGATCGTTCATATCAATTTCAAACAAAAGTAGCGTTTGTCAAATAAGTTGGGCAAACGTGAAAATGACAGATTAGTGTGTTAGATATATTACTAAACTTTGGCAAATTTTCGTTTCGAATGTACCCACAATGCAAAAAATGGAGTTCGCACCCATGAATATTAACATTATTTTAGCAAAAATCTTCCAAGAAATAGGAGAAAGCCCAAAAATTTGCCAAAGTTTAGATATTATATAAATGGGATTTCCTTGTTTTTCGGACTTGAATTTTTTATACAAAAAATTGTATATAAATATCCATAATATTTAAATATTTGACAAGTAAATACTGCATCAATGGATTATTGGATAAATAAAAATTAATAATATTGATGGTGGTCGAAAATGGCAGACGGTTGGAGACCAATAGTAGTTCCAGATGAAATATATGAACGGGCTAAGAAGTATTACGATGAAAACAAGGAAGAATTAAAGCTAAAATATGGAGTGAGAAGCCTAACAGGATTTCTCAACTTCTGCATAAGAGAGTATTTGAAGGAAAAAGGAGTTATTTAAACTCAAAATCCTCAATCACGTTGGCACATAACTCTTTTTTTATTGTTTTTTCTCTACTTCTCTAAAAGCTTTTATTTCATGAAACTGTTGTTTTTAATCAATGCTATGATATCAAATGAGGAAGTTTTTATTACTGGATTGCTCTTTAGCTGGGTTATTTTTGTAGCTACTGTTCTTACAAAGAAGCTTTACGGGCTAATGAAGAAGAGGGGGGTTGACCATTATGTTGCAATTTATTATAACAGAAAGGTAATTCACATGCTAGCTGGAGGAGTCTGCGCATTAGTGGTTCCGTTTGTTTTCAAAACAGCGATTTTACCCTTCATTATGGCCATGTTGTTGGCAATTTTCATTTACACGCCTCACAGACTTGGCAGAATCATGTACTGGTTTCAAACCAAGGAAAACGCGTATGAGGTATCGTTCTGCATAATGTGGGGAATAATGATTTCTCTGGGCTGGTGGCTTTCAGAAGGCAACTACTGGTTCGGCGTGTTGCCGGTTCTCTTCATGTCCTTTGGAGACGCGGTTACAGGCATAATTAGAAACTATGTTTACCGTAGAAGAACAAAGTCTTGGTGGGGAAACCTGGCTATGGCCGCGTTGTCAATGTCTCTGGGCACAATTCTGGGAACCGCTGGGATTATAGCTGGAGGCGTAGCATCCTTTGTTGAGCACTTCGAATTTTATCCAATCGACGACAATGTCACTGTTCCTTCTGTTTCATTCCTAATTCTCATGCTTGCGAAAACATTTGCTCCTGGCTTACTGAGGCTGTAGGTCTTTCATGCTTCTTGGATTGCTCATTTTATGGAAAAGGTGCTTTCTAAATTCAACGCCTTTCCTGTTCTGGCTGACTCGATTGATTTAATCATGATTTCGCTTACATGCCTGCCCCATTCCACGTTTGGCAAGGGATCTTCGTCTTTCATTATGCAGTCTACAAAATGGACAAGCTGGTTTACACCCTTTGGCATGGTTCCGAAGTAGTACCAGCCGCTTGATGTTTCATTAACGATTTTCCTGTATTTGCTGTCTTTTTTTAATGTAAAC
>JAGTQT010000074.1:0-3682 GCA_018396615.1 Candidatus Bathyarchaeota archaeon | reverse complement strand
AGTAGTAGAAGCATTCCCATGGGGCATAATGAAGTTAGAAATAACCACGCCGAGGCAGCCTTTACCATAGTCCAACAGAGTGAAGGTGTTGTCTTCAGCCTCAATCTTGACTTCTTCATGTGGAAGGCTGGGATCCCAAACCTTGTATTGCCCTCCCTTCAGATAGTCGATCAGATTTCTTGTGTAAACATCCTTAGGCATAAGAGAACGTGTAGGAATTGATGTTGCAGCCAATCCCACAACGCGTTTAGCTGGACCCAGCAGGTATGTAACTGGAGCAATCGAGTAGACACCTAAGTCGAACAAGGCTCCACCAGCTTCTCTAGTGAAAAAAGTTTCAGCTCCCCAGTCTGGAGCGTCTCTTCCAAATCCTGACTGAAACCATAATGGCCTTCCAATGTGACCTTCGCTTATGAGTTCACGCGCGTTCTGATAAACTGGGATAAGAGGCGTATCAGGCCTCACTTGACCCTTAACCTTGGCTTTACGCGTTTCCTCAACAACAGCGTTAGCGTCCTTCATATTTGTCGCCATAGGTTTCTGCACAAAAAAGTGTTTTCCAGCCTTAGCTGCTTTAATGGCCAACGAAGCGTGAGTTCCCATGCTTGTGGCTATCAAAACTGCGTCGATGTCCGACTTTTCCAACATCAAATCGTAATCTGTGTAATACTCTTGAGCATGCCATCTTTCCTTCGTCAGCCTAGCCCTTTCCTCAACCACGTCGCAGACAGCCACAAGCTTAGCTTTGTTCTTCTTTATCAGCAAAGGAATAAGCTCTCTTGGAATGTGAAAAACGTTAGTTATTCCCCCACATCCGACAACGCCAAACTTTACTGGCTTAGCCTTCATAATTCTTCACCTTGACCTGCAAATTGAAGCAGATGATTCAATCCATTCATGCCCCTCTCAGCATTTAATGCTTTTTGCGAACAAATTGTAATTGGGAGCCAACTAATTTTTTCATGTAGTCGAATGCATCAGTGAAAAACTTATTTATGGAAGAGCTAAAATCCTTAAGGAGTCAAAGCAGACAGTAAGGCTTAGGGGTCGTCGGCTAGCTTGGTCTAGGCTAGGAGACTTGGGCTCTCTTGACCCCGGTTCGAATCCGGGCGACCCCATCTAAAACCTTTCTTTTAAGATTACATAAAATTTAAAATGCCTAAAAATTTTTTTGGTACAGAATGGAAGATTCGTAAATGTTTTTGTTGTATAAAAATATAAAAAATTGGGGTGTTTAGCTATTTTTTACGTCTTAAGAGGACGTAAGCCACGACTATGATTACTATGATTATGACTGCTGCTATTACCACATACATCCATGGGAATGCTTCTACTACTGTAACTGTTTGGGTGGCGCTGTTGTTGTTTTCGTTCAGCTCAACAACCACGTTTTCTGGATCAACTGTTGCTACAAGCGTGTATTGTCCCACGCTGGCTGGCGTCCAGCTGAATGTCACTGTTGTGCTTGCGCCTGCTGCTAGGCTGCTGACTGTTTGTGTGCCCACTAAGGCATTGTTGGCTCGTAGTTCAACTGCGAATTCTCCTGCGCTGGCCGTTCCGATGTTGCTTATGGTAACCGTAATTGTATACTGGGTTCCTGCTGTGAATTGTTGTGGAAGGCTTGTGAAGGCTACTGTTAGGTCAGGTAACAGTTTAGGTAGCACAGTTACTGCGGTGCTTAGTTCGTTGTTGGTTTCAACTAACTCCTCGACCGCGCCTTCTGGGTCAACGACTGCTTTCAAAGTGTATGTGCCTTGAGCTGTCGGTATCCAGCTGAATGTCACTGTCCTTGTCTGATCAACCGTTAATCCTTCAACAGTTAAGGTTTGCAGTGTAACGCCGTTGACGCTAAGTCTTACGGTAAACACGTTCACGTCGGCTCTTCCGATGTTCTTCACAGTCACTGTTACAGTACTCGCCTCTTCAGCGTGCAGTTGTTCAGGTGTCACTGTAATTGATGTTACTGTTAAGTCTGGATATTCTATCAATGCTTCTATTCTTTCAATGTCTTCAGAGGTCATGTACGGCAGGAACGATCCACGCTCCTCAACAGTAAGGGCTTCCATAACTGCAGTCAGTCTTTCTGTTGTGAGGTGTGGGAAAGCCTTAGCGAGGTCTTCTTGAGCTCCTAGCTCGACTATGACCTTGACTACGTCAACTGCTTTTTCAAGATTCATCGCTTCTAGGAGCTGCGCTGCGACCTGAGGCGTTGAAGGCAGGTTGATGATTGCGATTATGAGTCTGGCTAAGTGTTCTGTGTCCATGAGTTCAAGGATTGCGACTGTTCCGTCAATGTCAATTGCTGTTGCTTCCTCAATTATGGCTGCTGCTCCAGATGCATTGATGTCTACCATCTCCTCGACAATCGACGCAGCTGCGTCTGGATCCATTGCTAGGAGAACTCTGGCTGCAAACTCAGCGTCCATCGCGAGTAACACTCTTGCACACTTGGTTACTGACACCTGTTCAAGTATGGCTGCTGCTTGCTCAATGGATAGCCGACTAAGGGCTTGGGCTGCCTCTGCATCGGTCATTACCTCAACTTCGGCGGGTGTTGGCACAAATACTCCAACTGTTACCGTCGTTGTCGCAGCGTTGTTGGCCTCGTTAGATTCTGCGATGTCGCCGTCTGAGTCTGCTGTGGCAACAAAGTTGTAGTTTCCTATTGTTGCCGGCGTCCATTCGATTGTTATGTTTGTTTGTTCTCCCGCTGCTAGACTTGGAACGTTAACCTTGCTGTTTATCAAGGTTCCGTTAGCCGTTAGTGTAACGTTGAATGCTCCAGCGTTTGCTGTGCCTATGTTCTTTATTTGCATCTTGATGTCGTATGTTCGGGTTGCCTGGAACTCTGTTGGAAGATCCACGAATTGTGTGGTCAAATCTGGCGCTGCTGTTGGAGGCGGTGGAGGTAGTGGGGCAGCGACTATAGTGAATGTTACTTCCGTCGGAGATCCTCCCCACCATACTCCGTCAGATTCTACTTCAGCTGTCATTTTATATGTGCCTGTTGGAAGTGAGGCCGTGTTTTTCAGGGTTGCCTGCCACGTTATTGTTTGTGGACCAGAGAAACCGTATCCGTAGCCATATGGGTAATAGCCATAGCCGTATCCGTAGCCTGGGAAGTAGCCGTAGCCATACCCGTAGTATGCTCCATAATCATAGTTCGCAAGCATGGGAGCAAGAAGGGTGATGTATGTGTCTGTTCCGCCTGATGCTGCGGGAAACTCGTACGTGAATGATGTGGGTCCGGTGACTGTGATTCTGACTTTGTTGATTGGGATCATCTCACCGGTGTCGATTTGTATGTTGATGTAGAACGTGTGTGTTTGTCCTTGAGTTATTCTTTGACCGCTGAGCTGGGTGATGCTGACTTGCACTGCTGTGACTGGAATAGGGTACAATAAGATTGTAACAATGAGAGCTGTTATGATTAGGCTTAACACTGAATTTTTATGCAAAGATTTTTTAAGCTTATTAAAATCTATTTTTTGGATGAAAGATCCCTCTTACTTAAAGAGTTTGTTATTAAGTTTTTAATTGTTGTATTTATTTTTTACTAAACTTTGGCAAATTTTCATTTCGGAAGCATTAAAAACGCAAAAAATGGAGTTCCAAATATGAAAAATTAACATTATTTTGGTAAAATACTTTAAAGAAATGGGCAAAAGCCAAAAATTTGCCA
>JAGTQT010000073.1:3753-7504 GCA_018396615.1 Candidatus Bathyarchaeota archaeon | reverse complement strand
GAAGAAGGATTCAAAACCGTATGCATCTGCAAAAAAAGCGACATCATACTCTACAAGAAATTCCCCCTTGCAGATGAAATCATCACAGTAAAAGACTTCACCGAAATCCTCAACGAAAATCTCCAAGAAAAACTCCGCCAACTAAACACAGTCCTCATCCCACACGGCTCATTCACCGCATACCTAAGCACCGAACAGATGACCGAAAACCTCCTCGTGCCAATGTTCGGAAACAGAAAACTCCTACACTGGGAAACAGGACGCGAAAGACAAAAAGAATGGCTCCAAAAAGCAGGCCTAAAGCTACCCAAAACCTTTGACAAACCCGAACAAATCAACGAACTCACAATAGCCAAACTTCCAGGAGCCAAAGGAGGAAAAGGCTACTTCCTCGTCAACTCTGCCGAATCCTTCCACCGAAAAATCCAAGAAATGATAAACCGAAAACTCCTTTCCAACGAGGACGTCAACAACATCCACCTACAACAGTACATCTTAGGCGTCAACGTATACCCCCACTACTTCGCCTCCATAATAAACAACGACGTAGAATTCCTCGGAGTCGACAGACGCTACGAATCAGCCGTAGACGCCATAGGAAGAATCCCAGCCGACGAACAACTAGACATCAAAATCAGCCCCACATACACCATAGTCGGCAACATACCCCTAACCCTCAGAGAATCACTCCTACCCGAACTCATCAGAATGGGAGACAACGTAGCCAAAACCGCCAACGAACTCGCACCACCAGGAATCATAGGACCCTTCTGCCTCGAAACAATAATAACCGACAACCTCGAAATCTACGCCTTCGAAATCTCCGCAAGAATAGTCGCTGGAACCAACGTCGGAATCGGCACATCCCCATACGCCTACCTAAAATACGGAGAAAACATGTACACCGGCAGAAGAATAGCCCTAGAAATAAAAGAAGCCCTCAAAAGAAAAGAAGCCCACCGAATATTCGCCTAAAAAACGACCAGCTCCTCTCTATTCTTATAGAGCTATCTTCTATCACAGTATTACATACATGGTTATAAGAAAAGGACAGACTCTCCCTATTTGAGGGAGAAAGAGAGTTGGCTGAAGAGCTATTCGGCTGGCTGTTCATCGGATCCATCCCATTGCTCTACGAAAAAAAGAAAGTCGCAAGACAGTTCCAAGTAGAAGCATGGCTAGATCTAACTCAAGTCCTCAAAGAACTGGAACTAGACAAAGCAGAAAAAACCACGCCAACCGAACATAAACCAGCCTCATACATAGTCTAAAAGTCCGCAGGAAACCAGCACACTGCTGAAACTGCTAGATGATTTTTCACTCTTATAGCGCCTCAAAGCCTCAACAACCACCTTCTTATCCACCTTTCCAAGCCTCTCAACCACCTTCTCAGCAACCGAACCACTCAAAAAGAGAAACTGACAGACCGAAGTCACGTTAGCTGTTCGCCTACAAAGACTGGCAGTTTCAAAGTCAACGATAAACGGCTGGTCTACGCTGTTAATAATTATGTGCTTATGTGCACGACTCAGCTCACCATGATCCAAGCCTGCGCAGTCTAGACTCCAGCATTGCTCAAGAACTTTTCTCAACACTTCCCTAATACGCACTTTCGCTCTAATCCTGTCAAGCCACTTCGGAAGCAAAGACCCCTCAACCAGCTGCATAACTAAAAAGTCGTCACTAACCCCATGCAACATAGGCCCAACACCTACAGAGTTAGCCTTCTCAAGAAGCTTCGCCTCCCGCTGCATTTCTGAACGGCTAGCATCCATCCTACGAATTTTCAAGGCAACTTTTTCGTCTCTTCTGAAGGCAACCACAACTATACCAACATACCCCTTTCCCAAAACAGGAATGCCAAAAACCTGCTTTTCTCCAACAAACTCTACTGCACTAACTCCTAAAGCCTTCAACTCTGTCAGCCGCCTTTCCAGCTCCGCGCTATTAACTCTGGGATAACAGAGTAACCGCGAAAAAGGATCTTCTTCTAACTTATCAATCCCAACTCGACTACTCAAACGTGACTACTCCTCATCTGCCTTTCCATCGCCACCCTCTTAAATATTAAACAAACCAATCTACCATAAACGTTCTCAATAAGGTAATTCCAGTTAAAAACACAATCAACAGAATAACGCAGAAAACGCAAAGCTGAATAAAGAGGCTACATGAATGACCCTCATCGTTCGCTAACGCTGAGGAAAAGGTGGCACCTACGAAAATCTGGCTAAATGAAACTTGTCCCTTCGATCTGGACTCGACACTTTGCTGTGGACAGGCTTTCAGATGGACAAAACATGGAGAGTGGTGGCAAGGCATCGTCGGAGACCACCCATTCAGAATACGTCAAATCCGCAACACTCTAGAGTTTGAGAACGCAGATGAACAATTCGTAAGAAGCTACTTCAGATTAGAGGATAATCTCCTCGAGATTTTCAGGCAAATAAACAAAGACACCCATATCAAAAAAGCAATCCACCGATTCAGCGGCTTACGCATCCTGCGTCAAGATCCTTGGGAATGCCTAATCTCCTACATATGCGCAACATACAAAAACGTACCAGCCATAAAACTCATGATCACCAATCTCTCAGCAAAGTTTGGAAACAAAACCCACCTCAGCAATAACGAACTCTACACTTTTCCTTCCCCAGACGCCCTTGCCCACGCCTCAACAAAAGATCTAGCCAGCTGCGGTTTAGGTTACAGAGCACGCTACGTACAGGAAACCGCAACCGAAATCTGCAAAAATCATTTCGAACTTGAACGCTTAAAAAAACATTCCTATGAAGAAGCAAAAAAGGTGCTGCTGGGTTTTCCAGGAGTAGGCCAAAAAGTTGCCGACTGCACCCTGCTGTTTTCACTTGAAAAGCTTGAAGCATTTCCCGTGGACATATGGATCAAACGCGCCATCACCAAGTACTACGCAAGCAACATTCCAGAAAAAACAAGACTCAAAATCTCCGATACAGCAACTTTCTTAAGCACAGACTACAAGCAACTAAACCAGTTCGGAAGAGAATACTTCGGAAAATACGCAGGATACGCTCAAGAATACCTATACCACTACGAACGCACAACAACCCAACAACAAAAAACCACACACCGACACCACCATCTCTCACCAAACAGCAAAAACAACAAAAAACGTTTAAATCAAATCTAAAATACCATAATACAGAACCAAGGGCCCGTAGCTCAGCCCGGTTAGAGCGCCAGGCTCATAACCTGTTGGTCGGGTGTTCAAATCGCCCCGGGCCCACCACTTATGATCTTCTGTGCAATTTCTCAAAAATTTTCGCAATTCCATCCATTATCCATGCTGCTTCACAAAAAAGAGTGCCAAAGCCATAAATGAGTGCAAATGGATTTGATGGAGGAATTGGAGGCATTCCTACTAAATCATCTTTCCCTCCAGACAGAAAGGGTAGTTGAAAATAGAATATGCACCCTGAAATTGCAACAACTAGCGTAGCAGAGGCTAAGAAAATTACAGACCAGTTCTGAGCTATGCCTTTTTCCAAAGACATTTTCTGTTTTTGCAGTTTAGATAAGGAAATGGGTATCATTAAAAGCCACACGATCACAATTGACAACATCAACGCCAATTCGGTAGTAAAATAAGGGTGTGCGAGACCACGCGGTAACGAAGGCGCAATTGATACTGAAGATAAGTAAGGCCACAGGAATATTGAAACTCCGAACGCTATAGTGGTATAGGTCTTTGCAATAGTCAGATGATTCATGT
>JAGTQT010000073.1:0-3694 GCA_018396615.1 Candidatus Bathyarchaeota archaeon | reverse complement strand
GCCAGTAGCTCAGATACTCTTCTTTCGAATTACTTGCAAGGAACATTAAAAACGCACAAGATACGAGGTCATTACTAGAATACACTCCATGACGTGAAAACTTCAACAGGGACATAAAAATATGGAAAACGCTCAAACTAGCATCAAAAAAGCTAAAAGAAATTGCCGAATCCAAGCACTATAGTTCAACTACATCACAGAGCATGCTTGCAACTCTATTCAAATAATACAAGTCTATCACAAAAAGAACTTTCACTTCTTTAGACGGACAAGCTGCTTCCCAATTTCGAACGCAAGTTTCATCTTCTTCTTATCTTTTTTAACCCCGCCTACTCTATTGTCGTTGTGACCATAGAATATTGTCTTAGCCAGCTCAGTGTTTGTCCAGTTGAAAAATCCCTTTACCGTAGGCAGTATGGTGTTAAATTCTTGTTCGCTTCCGGCAACTGCTATAAAAACACCTTTCTTCTTTTTCTTTAATCTCATTTCAAAGCCAAAAGTTCCATCGGATTGCTTGATGTAGGGCATGAGACAGTTGCAACGGTCTATCATAAGCTTCACCTGCGCGCTAACTGTATCAAAGTATACAGGAGAACCAAGCACTATAGCATCGCAAGATTGCAATGCAGTATAGATAATTCTCATGTCATCGTCAAAAAGACAGTGCTTCGGATCCGGATTCACTCCACAACTCTGACATGGCTGAATTTGCAGGTTGTTAAGATATATTTTGACTGTTTCTGCTCCTCGGCTTCTTGCTCCTTTCAGCACCTGCGACACGAGTAGATCCACATTTCCGTTTTTCTTCGGACTTCCAACGATTCCACAGACCCTCATGCAGTCTACCTACTTGCTACGTCTTCACCTTCAAAGTTAGGGTCGCCACTCTTCTGCCCAATTCTCTACATGACTCGATATCTTTCTCCTTTGGGACACCTACCGCCGCGGCACCGTAGTGTTTGTCGTCTGCTCTTCCCTCTATTATCATACCGTGGACAAGCATGGTTTGCAGTATCGAAAGCAGCGTAGTTTCTGCGCCGCATGCTGTCCCACCAGAGCTTGTGAATGCAGCACCAATCTTTCCGGCCAGTTTTCCATGGATCTTGACAGATTCATCAATGAGGGCTTTCAGCTTGCTAGACATTTGGCCGTAGTAAGTCGGAGAGCCCATCACAATTGCTTCTACATTCAAAAGATCGTTTACAGCTGTCTGCTCAACCTTTTTAACGATTACTTTGACTCCTTTAACCAGTTGAGCGCCTTCTGCAACCGCTTTTGCCATTTTCTCAGTATTTCCCGTTCTGGAATCGTAAACTATCAGAATTCTAACCATTATCACACCCTTCTAGAGTGGATCCTAGTAACAATTTAAGCCTTTTCACGCGGCTGTCAAGTAGCTAGATTTGTTCGGCAGCCGATAGAAGATTGTTCCACAAGGTATAAGTGTAAATGAGAGACTATGAGTAATGAGGAGAATGGTAGCAAACTTTTAGGGGGAGAAAGGAGAGAAGGGAGGAAAATTCCAATCTTACCATTCTCCTCATTCATTTTAATCTATCTTATTTCATCTTGCTTTTAAGCTTTTGTTTGTATCTTTGTCCCAATTGCAGAAACAACGGCGAAAACTCAGGTTTTTCCGTACACAGCCTCTTTTACTTCTTGCTTAAACTGCTCAGTAGCCATGAAGAAAGCGTGTATGGGTTTGGCATTTACGATTAGCCACCAGTTCTTCCGTCTTATCGACTCTTGAGGGTTCTCCCACTCATTGACTAATTTTATAGCGATGTTGGGTGCAACTTCTTTTACAAGATCTGCTATTTTGTTTGCAAATGGAAAACTGAACTGGCATATCGGCCCATAAAAAACAACAGCTTTTCCTAGATCTTCAGGTAGCGGTTCATATTTGCCTATCAGCGGTTCTTCTTCGTAGCTGGATGTTACTGGTAAATAGAGTGCGTCATTTCTTGGAGTGGAAATAAAGCCTTTCTTTCTGTAAAATTCTGATAAAGGTAAGGCTTCGCCTGTATTGAATGCTTTAGCAAGGATAAATTTGCATTGTCTGTTGCCTAGGCATGTTTTCTTTTGTTGCGCGTCATGTATGACGCTTTTCAGTAGCTTTGTGCCTATGCCGAGTTTTTGCGCATTAGTAAATGGATTATACGTGCATGATATTACTAGGACATCTTTTCGTTGAAAGGCTTTAGTCTTGACAGCTTCTTCTGGGTAGTAGAGTATCTGAGCTACTGGCTTATCTTTGTAGTAAGCGATTTTTGCGCATGATCCATACGTTCCAAACATTTCATGTAGCCATTGTTTTTTGAGTTTGATGCCTTGCTGGTGGACTGGGTCGGTAAGTCTTTTCGAGGAACAGACGTAGATTAAATCCTCAATATTTGACTCTTGAAGATTTTCAATCCGTATGCTACTTTCCAATCTCTCTCTACTTCTCCACAAAGTTTCGCGTAAATACATGCAAACTGATGGTCACCAATTGCATTGTATGTGAAATCATATTTTTTAGACAGACTACAATATGGTTACAACGCTATTTATCTTTTTCAAGCTGCTTCCACACTGTGTTTTGGGCAGGGTGGCAATGTTTTTATCCTGCGAGCACCTACTCGGAATTCTCTGGGCTGGAGTGAGAAATGAGAAAAGACGTTGATAGAATTTTATCAGAAAAAAACATTAACTCAATGCTGTTTTATTCTGAGAGCTACAAGAACGTGAACATGTACTATCTTTCTGGGTTTCTGGCTCCTGATCCCTTTATTTTCCTAAAAAAACTTGGTGAAGAGCCTTTGCTCGTTGTAAATCAGATGGAGTTGGCTAGAGCCAAGAAAGAGTCAAGAGTAAAGAATGTGCGCTCCTACTTTGATTATGATTACATTAGAATCGTCAAATCAGCATCAAACCCAAAGACAGGTTCTCTAAAGTTTGTAGCCGCTGTGGCAAAAAAAGAGCTTGGGGTTGACGAGCCAATTTATGTTCCTCCGAGTCTCCCTGTGGTTCTTGCTGACGCTTTAAGAGATGAAGGGCTGAAAATAGAGCCGCTTTTTGACATTGTTGAGAAAGCGCGAGAAACAAAGGAACCCGACGAGATAGCAAATATAAAGTGGGTGCAGAAAGCCGTGGAAAAAGCCACATCAAAGGCGATCGAGCTAATAAAGAACTCGGAAGTTGAAGCTAACAAAACCTTAACCTACCGAGAAAATGGAAAAAAGAAACTGCTCACTTCCGGCAAAGTACGCTCAGTATTCGACCATACGTTCGCTGATACCGGTTGCGTCGCTGAAGAGGAAACAATAATTGCATGTGGACCTAGCGGCGCAGATCCTCACTATGCAGGCAGAGCAGATGATGTTCTGAAGGCAAATCAGCCTATTGTAATTGATGTCTTCCCAAAAAGCGTGAAAAATCGCTATGTCTCAGACATGACGCGCACCATAGTGAAGGGCAAAGCCTCAAAGACTGTTAAGAAAATGTTTGAAGCCGTGCTGGACACAAAAAATGCGGCGATGGATGCCATAAAAGCAGGGGTTCTAGGAAGCGACATGCAAAAACTATGCTGCGACCTCTTGGAGAGAGCTGGCTACCAGACCATAAGAGGAGGCAAACAAATCAGTAAAGGATATCTGCATAGCCTCGGACACGGCATCGGACTAGAAGTTCATGAAGGCCCAGGCATGAACGA
>JAGTQT010000071.1 GCA_018396615.1 Candidatus Bathyarchaeota archaeon | reverse complement strand
TCAAAAACCAACTCCTTCCCCTACTAAAACAACGCTCCCCGAAAAACACTTTCGGAACTACTGATTGTAAAGTCAACTTTCTAACGTTACATTTTTTTGCAGGTTTGTTCTTAGTTGTTTGTTGGGTAATGTTATACGTTTGTCTCCGGACGTTAGGAGCGTTTTCAGAAGGCTTCTCAGGAAGGGGTTGACTGTGACCCGCATCACTTTCTTGTTCGATACTACAAGGCAGACTGTTTACCGGTGGCTGAGACGGGGCAGGCATGTGGGCAGAGAATCCTATAAGGATAAGCCGAGGGAGCTGAGAACAAGCAAGGTCACAGGTATAGTTGAGCTGTAAATCCTTGCGTTGAGACACATGTTTGGTTGGGGAACGGCCCGCATACAGCAAGGCTTGTTTAGGCTTCCATCCTTCATTCTTGAGGTTATAAGATGTGTGCAGGGAGTATGGTTGTCCCGTGAAACCATAAACAATGTTCTCTCTAGGCATGGCTTGAACGGATACCCATCCAAACACAAACGTTGGAGGTTCTTCAGAGCCGAGAAACCTGACGAACTGTGGCAGGTTGACTTCAAGGGTCCATTCACTGTGCACGGCAAGAAGCACTGGTTCCTCATATGCATTGACGACTACAGCAGGTTTCTGGTGATGGCAGAACAGTTTAACCATGAACCGAAGACAAGGGAGGTGACTGCTCTACTTGAAATGCAGAACAGGCTTCCAAAGGCAATACTCTCCGACCATGGTTCACAGTTCAAGGAGAAATGGAAAAGATGGTGCAGACAACACGGCATTGAAACACACTTTGCTCATCCATCCTATCCTCAAGACAAGGGCAAGGTGGAGAGGTGCATACAGAACCTGAACAGAGAGTTCGTAAACCATCTTAGGAAGTTCCCTGGATGGCTGAGAGGCAAACTACACGAATACAGGGAATGGTTCAACTACGAACGGTTCCACAGAGGAATAAACACATTCCCCGCACAGCTATACGAGTGTAACGTTGGAAACTTGACATGACAGGTATTGGGTCTAATGTGTTTTCCAATGGGTGTGGCAACACCTTTGGTGCATAATCAAGTGGTGCATTCGGGTGTTAATTAGGTTTTAGTGCCCCAAGAAAGATAAACCAAGAGGCTCTTATAGCCATCTACAGTCAAGTTATGAGAACGTTGCATGACAAAGCCTTTTGCGGAGGAGTCTTCGACCTGGAAGAAGCAAAGTATGCTATAACGTTACTAAAGTTTGGCAAATTTTCATTTCGGAAGCATCAAAAAACGCAAAATATGGAGTCCCAAATACGAAAAATTAACATTATTTTGGTAAAATACTTTAAAGAAATGGGCAAAAGCCAAAAATTTGCCAAAGTTTAGTAACGTTACTTAAGAGGGCGCTGGAAGAATTCAGGAAAGAGTAAGGGACTTAAACTAGGATCTTTTGACGGATTCTTCTCCTTACTCCGATAACCTTAAACCGTAACTGAATCATCTTCTAGAATGTTCAGGACATGTAGCCGAGAGCCTTCAGCCTTCTCTCTACATCGTTGGATTCTAAGTCTGGAAGATATTTTCTAATCAAGTATATAATATATTCAGTTGCACTACGGTATCCGCTTCCTTCCAAACACCTCGCGAGCCTACCGTACAAAGGCTTAGGAATGGGAATATTCACATACTCAACCATGAACAAGCACCTTCCATAAACACTTCACAATTCATATATTTATGTTTCATCAATAAAAATACGAAGAATCATTTTAGCAAGCATTAAATATAAGTTAAATATAAATGATGTATAATCAACCTCGAAGACTATAAGATGAGAAATGCGGCAGTGAAGTTGAATATGGAAAACCATATTTCGGAACTGGAAAATAAGAGCATTTCAATAATAAGGGAGACCAAAGCTCAGTTCAAGAACATGGCGGTCCTGTGGAGCACTGGAAAGGATTCCACAGCCACGGTATGGCTTTGCCGAAAAGCCTTCTTCGGCAAAATCCCCTTCCCAGTAATTCACATAGACACTTGCTATAAATTTCCAGAGATCTACGATTTCAGAGACAAGATTGCCAAGGAATGGAACCTGAATTTAATCGTGACTAAGAACGAAGAAGCGACAAAAATGGGTATGTCTCCAAAAAAGGGCAAATTAAACTGTTGCACGCAGCTCAAGACGGAAGCCTTGAAAAATCTGATAAAGAAGAGAGAATTCGATGCACTTATCCTAGCGATAAGAAGAGATGAACATGGAATAAGAGCTAAAGAGAGGTATTTTTCGCCGCGAGATGAGAACTTCAACTGGAAGTATGCAGACCAGCCGGCGGAGCTATGGGATCTATACGTTAAGCCATCAGAAGATTTCTCCCATATGAGAGTCCATCCAATTCTTCACTGGACCGAACTCGATGTTTGGCTTTACGTGAAACAACAGAATCTTCCAGTGAACCCACTGTATTTTGCAAAAAACGGAATGCGATACCGTAGTCTTGGATGTATGCCATGTACAGTTCCAATACCATCGAAGGCGAGCACAATAGACGAGATAATAGATGAGCTCGCCACCACAAAAATCCCCGAGAGGGCTGGAAGAGCCCAAGATAAAGAAAAAGCTTACATGATGCAGAAGCTGCGCAGTCTAGGTTATATGTGAGCGGAAAGAAATGATAATTCTCGCCCTTGACGCGTTGGACTTCAATATGGTCGGGAAGTATAAATGTCAAAACCTAATGCAAACTGAATGCGGCCAAACGAATCTCTCCGAATTTGAACTTGAAAGAACGGTCGTTCTCTGGGCTTCATTTCTTACAGGTAAAAACATGGAGTCAAGGATCCCGATAAAGACACAGTGGGAATTCAAGTTAAAGCCGGATGAAACCTTCTTTACATATTTCAGGACTTATCAGGCAATAGATGTTCCAGCGTTTTCTTTGAAAGAAGGCAATCACGCCGAAGAGAGGAGGCTGTTAAAGAGTTACTTTGACGAAAATGCCACCGTAGAAGAATATGATGCTGTCATATGGAGAAATCACGAAGAAAACAAGAAGGATTTTTTCGCTTCTCTGGGATGTTTCGATATAGTTATGGGATATTTCGATCTTGCAGACGCTATAGGACATTTAAGCTTTGGAATCCCTGAAAAGATTGAGAAAGTATACACAGAGCTCGAAAGGATAGCATACGAAGTTAGGTCTTCCACAGAAGATTTTATTCTAATAATATCGGATCATGGAATGAAACCTGTTGGAAAATATGGCGATCACAGCAGAAACGGCTTCTACTCTGCAAACCGAGAACTAAGATTGAACATTCCCAGTATAACTGACTTCTATGAAATACTAAGAGGTGTAGCTAAGAATGAGTCTTCCTAAAATAAATCTGGTTGTCATTGGCCACAAGGATCACGGGAAATCCACATTAATAGGACGTTTACTCTACGATTCAAAGGCCATACCAGAGCAAAAGATACAGGAAATCAGAGACGAAATAGAGAAATCAGGTAAGAAAGAATTCGAGTTCGCTTTCATACTCGACAGTCTAGAAGAAGAACGAACTGGCGGCTTAACAATAGACATAATGCAGACACCCTTTAAGTCTCAAAAATACTTTTACACAATAATCGATTGCCCAGGGCATAGAGAATTCATCCGAAAAATGTTAACCGGAGCATCGCAAGCAAATGCCGCAATCTTAGTTGTATCAGCTAAAGAGGGAATAGAGGCACAGACCAGACAGCACCTTTTCTTAATCAAAACATTGGGAATAGACCAGTTAATTGTAGCTGTTAACAAGATGGACATGATCAGCTACAATGAAGAAGCTTTCAAAAAAATCTTACATATTTTGGGGGAAATTCTATCGTCACTTGGTTACTATAATGCACCTATAGTCCCAGTCTCCGCTTACTACGGTGACAATGTTACCCAAAAAACTGACATGATGAAATGGTACAAAGGCTCAACGCTAATCGAGGCTCTCGATAATACAATAAAGCCATCCAAACCATTATCACAAAAACCTCTAAGATGCGTAGTTCAAGATGTTTACAATCTTGAAGGGAAAAAACTTGCCGCGTGCAAGGTTGAGACAGGAACATTACAAATTGGTCAGCCGGTAACTATTTTGCCTACCATGGAAGAAAGCATTGTGGAAAGGATTGAATCTCTTGGGGAAGAAGCGAAACAGGCGTTTCCAGGCGACTCCATCGGCATAATCTTAAAAGGGATAAAAGAAATCGAAAGGGGACACATTTTAGCCAGCGTCGAGGAGAAACTGGAACAAACTAAGGAATTTATCGCTGAATTAATTGTGTTCTCAGATTTCAAGCTAGAAGTTGGAAACGTGGTGATTGTACGTGTTGGGACCGCTGAAATCAAGTGCAAAGTAAAGAGAATACTGCACAAGATTGACCCAGTAAACTTAACAGTCAATGAAGAAACACCAAAATCCTTAGGAGACGGAGAGGTTGGCAGAATACTGTTTCAAACCCTTGAATCAACATATTTAGAAAAATACTCTGATTTCCCACAACTCGGAAGATTTGTGATCGTCGGAAAGAAAGGTGCGGCGGCTGCCGGAATAGTCTTGGAGAAGTGACAATATGAGCAGTTTGTTTTACGCTTTCAATTGTATAGGGCGTATAATTCGGATAACATGCCAAGACCTAGATACGACTGAACTTGGCGACACAACTACTGGAAAGTGACTGGAATGAGCGACATTCTTACCTTCGTGAGCATTATGCTTGCTGGTTTAGTATGCGGCTTCATTGATTCAGCTCTGGGAATGGGCTATGGAGTTAGTGCAACATCTGTCTTCATGGCGTTCGGAATCTCTCCGGCAATTGCAAGTGCCAGCGTGCACACGTCAGAGGTTGTAGTAGACATATGGTCTGGAATCTCTCACTGGAAACTTGGCAATTTCGAACGAGGTCATCTTCTACGGTTGACCTTACCAGGCATTATCGGCGCACTAGCAGGAGCATTATTCATTGCCTGGACTGCAATATCGATTTCAACGGTGTGGGTCAGTTGTGTATTACTGATTCTGGGAGCTTTCATTCTTACGAGATTCCTGCAACAGAATCCTGACCTAAAGAAGCGTCTTTCAAATCGATCGGTACCGCTACTGGGAGCTTTTGCTGCTTTCGTTGATGTCAGCAGCGGCGGTGGGTGGGGTCCGATTTGCATATCGGTCTACGTTTTGAATGGCACTGAACCGAGGAAAGCTGTTGGCATCGTAGAGATTACTGAACCGATTATTAGCTTGACAAGCGTCATCGCTTTTGGATTTCTTCTTGGATTTGAGAGTTTCCTATGGGCGACAGCTTTGCCAATGATTCTTGGCGGAATCATCTTGACTTCTGTTGCCGCGATTCTATCAAAAAAAATTCCCAAGCGGTGGCTTGGCATACTGATCGGAGTGTGGCTGATCATTCTGAATGCGCGAACTCTGATTCGAAGCGTCTGGTACCATTGGTTCTTGGATGTAATATTCGTTTCTGCAATAATGACAGTAATAATTCTAGGATACTGGATGACGAGAAAAGCCAAGGTAATTGATTTTTGTAAAGTCTCAGCATTCAATCAACTTGGAAATGCAAAACAAAGGGATAAATAGAGAGTGATTTTTAATTAGATTGGCAATCAGTGAACGCGGCTCTGAAACTATCTTTTTCTCAATTATGATCATGAGATTATTACGAGGCGTATTAACATTGTAATCTTCAGACGGAAACTAATACTGTACCTGCTTCATCAAACACCGCAGTAACTATCAAAACATATCCGATGCCAATATTAAGAAATAGGAAATGCTGGAGATGTTGAAGAAAAACCTTTCTAAATCTGGAAAACTAATATGAGTAAACAATAGTAAGCTGGAGAAAAACTAACTGACCGAATCCTTTGAGGTTCTGATGTGTTTTCTTTATTTTCTTTATATTGCGCATGAGGTTTCGATTTAACATAGATATCTTTGAATAAAAAACACAATACGCAAATATAGCTACTTTTAATTATGTTTTTTCTCAAAACTTTGTCTAAAAACCTTCCAAATATTTACTGCTTTAATGGTTGATTTGAGATTTGTCTTGATGCTTAGGTATGTTGCTTGGATTGTTTGGGCGATGACTAAGGCGAGTCCTAAGCCTAAGACGCTTATGATTTTTCCCATTGTTATAAAACCTATGGTTAAAGCAGCTAGGTATATCAATCCTGCTGTAAAGACTGTTTTGCTTTTCTCCTTTCCTAAGAGCGTAGCGTTTTGTATGGCTGAGATTGTTGATGGGATGACGGCTAGGCTCATGACGCTTACGACTTGAACGGATTCTGTGAAGGATGCGAAGAAATATTTGATTAGGTATGGGGTTAGAGCAAAGACCAAGAGGGAGGTTGCGACTGCAAGGATTAAACTTATGAGTTTGACTTTGGTTTTGTCTTTTCCGCTGGATTCTTCAGGCAACAAGTATTGGTAGAGGCTCATGGGAATAGTGCTTAAAAACATGAAGAATTGGAAACCTAGCTGATACAGCCCTAGAGTATGATATCCGAATAATGGGGCTATTACTACCTTGTCTAGATAAGTTGAAAAGGTTTTTATTAAATTGAAGCCGTAGCTGTGGAAAGTGAAGTTGCGCTTTTCTTTTAAGCTATCAAATTTCAAGGTGAACTTTGAGATGGATTTAAAATATTTGTAACTGAAGATTATAGCGCCTAGGAAGTATCCGAGTATTATTCCTGGAATTCCAAACCGAGTATAGAGGAGGATGGATAACGTTATTTGACCTAGCCTGTGCCCAATAGATACAAAGGCATATTGACGGTACATTTTTTCGCCCAAGATTTCGGCCATCGTCATAGCGAAGAAGATCATGGAGGCTGAGAGAAAACCGGAAAACAGTTGGAAGATGGATAAGACGAAAGCTGAGAGGAGACCGGAGATTAAGGAAAGTGAGTTGGCGGCATACAGAGTCTCTCTTTCTCCTTTGGCTAGGTACGTCGTTATGGTTGTGTCTAATCCAATGGTTCCTAAAGCAGCGAAGATAGAAGCCAAGGCGATGTAATAATTTGCCAATCCATAGTTCTCTACTTCCAGTACAGATGCTAGTATAAACCAGAAGAGTGCGCCTAGAATGGCTGAACCTAAACTTCCGAGGGCGGTGTATACTAAGCCAACATCTTCTTTTATGAGTCTTTTAAACCAGTTGATTCCAGTTTTGGCGGAAAACTTCAATGATAGATTTCATCCTCCACATCTTAGCAGTATTACTTTAATTCCTCTTTCTTAAGAATTACGAATCTGACAGAAAGACAGACGAGGAAAATATGCGACATCAGCTCTGACGCTATACCAAGCAATGGTAATAATAGCTGGCTTAACAGGTGTAAAGTCAACTTTTTAACGTTACATTTTTCTGTTGGTGGGCTTATGTTTGTTTGCGTGGCGGTGTTATGAGGCTTTCTTCTGACATTAGAGGGGTCTTTAGAAGGCTTTTCAAGAAGGGGTTAACGGTGACCCGTATTGCAGAGCTTTTCGATATAACGAGGCAGACTGTGTATAGGTGGCTTA
>JAGTQT010000067.1:5981-8179 GCA_018396615.1 Candidatus Bathyarchaeota archaeon | reverse complement strand
TGTTGTTGCCTTCGTGTGGAGAATAGAATGTTAAGAATTAGTGTGTTCAAGTTTTACTTCTTTTGTAGGTTCTGCTTCAAGTTATGAGCAAACTCTTCCGCATGTTTGAGATCTTCAGTATTTGGTCTACCCTTGTTTATTCCCCCAAACAGTTTATTGACATTATTAGTGTTAAAACCTGCACAACTAAATTCATCAACAATAATGTAGCCTTTAGATTGCAGTTTTTCCCTAAGAGGCGAGTGATTTGCGGCAACACATCTTGTAAACTCTGCTTTGTCCAGCTCCATGAACTTCATAGGAGCTCCACAGGTTGAGAAAATGAATGCTTTCTTGTTGGTGACCTGTGGTAATTTATCAGCAAGGTCAAGCAGAAATTTATGGTGTTTTCCACCATATATCCCTGAGCCAAAGCCTACTAGGCTATACTCTTGCAGCTCCTCAGGGTTTATTTGCTGTGGTGTCTTTATTTGTGCATCAAGAACTTTTGCGAAGACGTTAGCGATTTTCTCAGTGTTATTGTGATGATACGAGTACAAAACCAATAGAGATTTCAGTGGCAACACATTGTCCTCTTATATTTAAAGCACTCTAATCCTAAATTATCTTTTTTGGGAATTTAATAATAGTTGTTGTTATTATCATCTAATGACCTTTACCATTTGTCACCATAGAATTCGCTCAGTTCTTGCCTCTGCATTTGCTGTAAATATCATCATGTTCTTGCAGTTTCGCTTCTCAGTTTAAGAAATTTAAACGAGATAAGTCACGTAACCCGGGACCGTTGGCTTTTTGATAACTTGGTTATATTCTTCTAGTATTCCTTAGTGAAAACAAGCCTAACAAAAACAATTGAAATGCGAAGTATATATAAACGAGAAAACTCTGAATGACAATTATGAACAAGAGTTCTCTCTTTCTATTAGTCTCTCTATCTCTACTTGGAGAAGGGTTAAGCCACGTTTATAATCCAACTGTTAAAGGATTTGATGTTCACATCTACGTTGGCGACTTGGTTGTAGGCGGAAACGAAACCCTTGTTTTCCATGATTGCACGTTAATACAGAATGGGAACATATATGTTGTGGAAAATGCTACTTTAATTCTCGATAATTGTAGCTTGAATCTAAATCAAAGCTACCTTTATCAGTACACGTTGGAAGTGCACGATAACGGTAGGCTCATCTGTTTAAACAGTAGCCTTTCTTCGAACTATGGTTTCATGCAGTTTTACGATGGTAACGCGATGATTAACTTCACTGATACGACTTTTGAACATGCCACGTGGACATACCACTCTGGCCGATTCCTACACATGTCTAATTGCTCTGATCTTGGTCACCTAAGCGTGACCATCAATGCAAGTTTCGACAGCTGTGCTGGATACAATGCTCTGTTGACGTCAGAAGAAGCTAATGTTCTGATCAACGATTCACAAATAGGAACAGTCTACATCAGAGCAAAAGATTCTACTCTAAATGTGTCTGACTTGCCTGAGAACAAATGTCAACCCTACAGAATTGGCTATTTTAACACATTCAACAACCTTACAATCAATACTGGTGCAGTGGCAAACCTGACAGTTTTTAACTCAAGCTTCAGCTTCGGCTTTGAGATTTACGATTCCAACGCGGCTTTCTTTGACTGCTACATTGCAGGGCTAGAAGCATATGGTGCCTCCAACGTATCAAGCGAATTCTATGGTTTCATGCAGTTTTACGATGGTAACGCGATGATTAACTTCACTGATACGACTTTTGAACATGCCACGTGGACATACCACTCTGGCCGATTCCTACACATGTCTAATTGCTCTGATCTTGGTCACCTAAGCGTGACCATCAATGCAAGTTTCGACAGCTGTGCTGGATACAATGCTCTGTTGACGTCAGAAGAAGCTAATGTTCTGATCAACGATTCACAAATAGGAACAGTCTACATCAGAGCAAAAGATTCTACTCTAAATGTGTCTGACTTGCCTGAGAACAAATGTCAACCCTACAGAATTGGCTATTTTAACACATTCAACAACCTTACAATCAATACTGGTGCAGTGGCAAACCTGACAGTTTTTAACTCAAGCTTCAGCTTCGGCTTTGAGATTTACGATTCCAACGCGGCTTTCTTTGACTGCTACATTGCAGGGCTAGAAGCATATGGTGCCTCCAACGTATCAATTGCTAGTTCAATGATTTCCA
>JAGTQT010000067.1:0-5967 GCA_018396615.1 Candidatus Bathyarchaeota archaeon | reverse complement strand
CCATGTTAAAAGCTGACCCTTACCAGCGTGTGCTTAAGTAGCTATGTAATTGCCTATGATAGGGCAGCCGTAGCCTGTGAGAGTTCATTCATTCAGAAAATAGAGGTCTCTGAAGCCGCGTTCTGCTCTTTGCACAGATCGACTGCGAATGAAGTTTCCGCATACTTTTCTTCTGAGGTGCGTGCAATGGATTCAACGCTGTCACTTTTGAGCGTCAACCAAGAGTCCCTTGTTTCTCTTATAAATTCCACATACACTTTCGTTAACATAAATGACAACGCGACCATGCTTGTTAGCTGGTATTTAGATGTTCACGTGATTGATTCACTAGGACAAAATGTTAGCTTTGCAAACGTCACTGCTTACGTAGAGTACACTCTCATCCAGTCAAAACTAACAGACACCGGTGGTTTGGCAAGATTGACCTTGCAGAGCGAGCTAGTTAATGCTACTGGCCATTATCCAGCTGCAAACTACTTTATCAACGCATCATATTTGGCCTATCAAAGCACGACGGAGATCTCTGTGTCATCGAACCTCCATCTTGATTTTATATTGGAAGGCTTGGTTGTACCAGAGTTTCCAGCGAATCTTATTCTGCATTTATTCATCGTTGCAGTATTGCTTGCGGCTATACTCTACAGAAAAAGGCAGAAACAAAAAGAGAATAGTCCAATAGGCTAAAACGTCTTGTTTTAAGTGTGCTATGGCTTCTAAGGCGTGTGGAACAGAAAACGTGGGAGTGGACTAGGTTTATTCTATGCCCCATTTTTTGGTTATTTTCACCAGCAGAAAGATCACGAAGGCTACGATTATGAAGGTTATCAAGGCAACTAAGAAGTCTCCTACGCCAAAATTTTGGCTGCCAACAGTGATTGTGTAAGTTGCTAGGTCTCCTAGGCCAGGTATTGCTAGGCCTATTATGGGCATTATTAGGTTTTTGACAAGCGACTGTACAAGTGCGCCGAGGTAGACACCCATGATGAAGGCCACTGCGAGCCCCATAACCTTGTATTTTGAGAGGAAGTCCATGAATTCCTTCCAGAGGCCTTTTTGCGGCGGTGGTGAGGGTGGCGCGGGTTTTGGTTCCAAAAGTGTTTTTATTTCTTTGAGAACTTGAAGTATTTCTTCTTCGTCTTTAGGCATACAAATCCCAGCATTTTCTTATGTTGGGATGCGGATTTAACATTTGCTCAAAATTGGTTGATTTAACAATCTTGGTAGCCCACAGAGAAGGCGTTGTCTGGTCTTTGAAGACTATTATTTTAAATAAGGATGGCGCTTACTGCTTTTTTCACTTGTAGCAGCTTTTTTGAACGCAAATGATAAAAGCGATAAGAAATATAGCTGGAAGGGTTTCAGCATTTAACATGGAGAAAAATGTGATGAAGAAATCAGCAGTATTAGTAGTGATGTTGGCTGTCTTGATGACTATTAGTTGCGTTGCAATACGCGAGGCAAAAGCAATTGACAGGGGCTCAGTAAAAGTCGCCTTACTGGGATCGGACTACGCTTCTTACATAAATGATGTGCAAGCTTATCTTTTGCCATTCAGCGATCTGGCGGTTATAGACATAGTTGAAGTTCAATCTAGCACGCCCTCTCTAGCTACGCTGCTAAACTACGATTCAGTCCTCGTCTGGAGCAACTTCAACTTCTTTGACTCAGTAGCCCTAGGAGACGTATTAGCCGACTATGTGGATTTTGGCGGTGGCGTTGTCTTGGCAACCTTCTCGTGGTATGAGCCGGATTATGGTTTGGAAGGGAGGATAATGGGGAACTACACACCATTTGAGCAAGTAGGCGGCAATCTATACACAACAGCAAACTTGAGCTGGTACAATTCCAGTCACCCCATCATGGATGGAGTAAGCACTATCAGCGAGCAATTTCGAGACAACGTCACATTAACCGCGGGCGCCGAGCTTGTTGCTGAATGGAGCGATGGAACACCGTTTGTAGCCACAAAAGGATCCGTGGTTGGAATAACTTTGTTTCCGCCGCCCTCTCAATGGACTGGCGATGTGCCGAACCTGATCCACAACGCCCTCGTCTGGGCCGTTCCGCAACCTGTATTGGCTCTCGTGCCTGGCACAGGATTTGCATCCACGACGATCGTGGGCTCAGGAGGATTTGCGAGCAATTCAAGGATAACAGTCACATGGGATGGCACACCTATTCCAACAGTTCCAAACACTCTGACTAGCGATTTGTACGGCAACTTTACCGCCATAATCAGCGTGCTGACACCCAACGAGCCTGGATCGCACATCGTTAACGCGACGGATGAGTATGGACGTAGTGCATGGGCGGTTTTCACGGTGGTTGACATGACTGGTCCTCAGGGACCGCAAGGTCCTCAAGGGGCAACCGGGCCTCAGGGACCAGAGGGAGCAGCTGGTCCTCAAGGGCAGCAAGGCGAAACCGGTCCAGCTGGCGAGGTTTCACTAGTGTACATTGTTGCGCCAATCGGGCTATCAGTAGTTGCCATCATCTTGGCGGCGTATGCAGTTGTCAAGAAAAAGCCGTGAACCGTGGACAGCAAAAGCTTCTCTTTTTTTATTGTGCCAAAGAATTGCTAGTTGTTTCTTTTTCTGGCTGTGTCTCATTATTAGCCGGATATTATGTTTTTGCTGGGTTTTGTTTAAGCGTTTCTTTAAGCGTTAGGTGAAGCGCTGCACCAGCGATTCTGCCTGCTAGTGAGATCATGTAGACAACCTGTATTCCTGTTACTAGGCCGAATAGTCCTATAGTGTAGTCTGAAAGGTATCCGCCGATAAGCGAGCCGCCGAAGGTGGTTACGCCTATGACTAGGTTGAATACTGCGATAAAGCTTCCGCGCCATTCTTCGCCTGCGATGTCCAGCAGATAGGTGGTTACGGTTATCTGTCCGACAGCCATGCAGAATCCCCAAAACAGACTAACCGCGGTTACTGTCTCGATGTTTGGCGCAAATGCGTAGGTGATAGGCACCGTGACTAGGGCAAATCTGAAGAAAACCAGAAGCGGTTTTCTTCCAACAGTGTCAACGCGTCTTCCAGCCCAGCCTTGAAAGGCAATCATTACGATTGACTGGACAACGGAAAGCAGAGCCAAATGCAGCATAGAAGCTCCAAGAATGTCAACCTGCGTTCGAGGAATCAGCGGCCAAGCCATAGACATGAAAAATTCGAAGACGCCGTTAACATAGCAGTACTTTACGAACGCTGGGTTTTTCGCAGTCTGCCTGAATGTGCGCAGGACGTCAGAAGAAATGTAGCTTCTGAGGCTGAGCTTTTCGCCGTTTTTTGCCTCCTTTACATAGAGAATCACTAGCGAGGAAAGTATGCCGAAGACCGTGGCGGCCAGCAGCGGTATGAAAAGCATCTCGTGAATTGTTGTGCCGACGAAGATCATCAATATTCCAGACGCAAGTGTTGCTACAAGTCCTCCAACGGTTGCCCATAGCGTTATTGACGCATTTTCTCTTCCAAGCTTGGCTGAAGGCACAAGATCGCCTATAAGCGCAGTCCACGCGGGCGTTGCCATGGAGCCTAGGAGAGCTTGGATGGCAAGAAGTATTATCAGCTGGTATGCTTCGGTCACGAAGATCATGGGAACCCAGAGCACTGAGACGATCAATCCGCCGAGAACGATGAAGGGAATTCTTCTTTTCAGCTTGTCGCTTAGTATACCCCAGAAGATCTGCATTACGTTGTTTGAAAGGTTGGAGGATGACTGGAACCATCCCATCTCAGAAGAAGAAGCACCTAGTTTTACTGCGTAGGCTCCCATGAAGGGACTTACCATTCCTGAGCTAAGAGAGTTTACTACAGCACGTGCATATAGCGGCTTTAGACTGGTTTCTTTTTTGTTGGTGGCGTTCATATTTTTTCTTGCCTAATTCGCAATGTCTGCAACTACCCTAGTTTTTTCACTTAGAACTAAGAGTGCTTAAAAAAGTAATCGGACGATGCCACGGGCTATTTCTGGAACAAAAAGGTCATTTGAATGTTGAATTTTATGTTTTTTGGGAGAAAACTTATATCAAGGCGAAGTTGCTTTGGTTTCAATCTCGTATCCGAAATTGGAATTTCGGGCGGGATTCTACTTCTTTCGAGTTTTGCTTTTCGCATTGTTTTTTCGTTTAACCACGCTCACAATGTGTGTTCCGTCTAGTTTACGAATTTGGGCGTTCGGGAACATGCGCTCAATTTCTCTTCGCAGCTTTGGAAGATCCACCGTTCCATAAGTCTTAACATCTACCACTGGTCTTTCATTCTCATCGTGGCTTATGGACAAAGTGTACCCTGAGCCAACTTCAACCCGCGTGGGTTCCAAGACATATGTCGCGTTTTCGTCGCTAAGCTCTATTTCCTCTTCTTCATGATGTTTATGTCTTCTCTCAGACATGGTAATCACACTCTTACCCTACAAACGATTGTAAGGGATTAAAACGTTCTTAAATCAAAATACTTATCGCAGTTCTTGATTTGTAAATCATCCGGATTCAGCATGAAGCTTCTTTTCTGTCAAGAAAATAGTTAACAACCGTTATGCAGGATGCTGCTAGATAGGGTTGTTTTCCAAGGGAGATTTTCTCGCCGTATCTTAAAACGAAATCTTCCGCTTTCCTCGGCAGCCCAACATGGTCGCCCAAAACAAAAACCGGATTCCCACCAAACTCCACTTGGAACAGGTCTTCTCCGTCCTCTTCGAGAACGTAGATTTCAGCTTTCTCCGATTTGGTCTTTATAAGCTCCTCAAAGCTCATTCTGCTAGCGCTCACGCCTGGATGCGGCCTCTGAGAGAGTGCCTCAACGATGATTTTTCTCCATGTTTCCTGATCGGTGCGCACATCACTAAGAGTTTTTCCATCCACTTTCAAGTGAATAGGCGGACTAGGCGGACCGCTTAGGCAGGCATGGGAGACAACATTTCTTCGAAGTCCATGGGAAAGGAATAAGCTTGCAACGATGCATTCGTGGACAATGTCTAGTCTCCCTGCATCATGAAGGCTTGTGATTCGCGAATCAGTTCTACCCTTACGAGAGTAAAGAATGAATTCTCGCAAACAACCCTCTCCTACTTATCTAGGAAAATGGTTTCATGTCTCTGCTTTATGCCTTACGCGCCTCCACCTTATAACAAAGCCAACAACTGAAAAGCTCAATCCACCCTCACATAAAGACCAAAGAGCCTATATATAGGGGGCATTAAGACTCCAAGAGAGCATCAGCCGCATAGAAACGGCTATGCCTAGCTTACAGGTTTAACAGCGGAAACTTTTATGCTTGCTACAGCATTATCAAGGCCTTTCAGGGTTCTGCGAGAAATCTTTGAATCAGCTACAAGCGCTTTCACAGTACAATCATTAGCCATGTACTCTATTGGGAACCTTGTTTCCTCAACTATCTTCACATCTTGAAATCCCGCATCCCGAATGGTCTTCAGATACTCTTCCTTCATCATTGCTCCAGAGACACAGCCAACATACGCCTTCACGCTTCTTCTTATCACAGAAGGAAGCTTCTTCAGCAGAACAATATCTGTAACCATCAATCTCCCACCCTGCTTTAGCACTCTAAAAGCTTCTTCAAAAACCCGCTTCTTGCGGGGTGAAAGATTAATCACACAGTTCGAAATTACAACATCAGCAAAGTCATCCGCAACGGGAAGATTCTCAATTTCTCCAAGCCTAAACTCAACATTCCCATACTTGCCCCTCTTAGCGTTTGCTCTTGCCCTATCCACCATTTCAGGCGTCATATCCACACCCACAACTCTGCCTCCTTCACCAACCCTCTTCGCAGCAAGAAAACAGTCAAACCCCGCACCAGAACCCAAATCCACAACAAATTCACCCCTCTTTAAAGACGCAAGAGCAACAGGATTACCGCAGCCCAAACCAAGATTAGCGCCTTCAGGCACAGACGCCATCTCCTCCCCACTGTAGCCAATGCTCTTGCTGATAGAGGGGTGAATTTC
>JAGTQT010000072.1 GCA_018396615.1 Candidatus Bathyarchaeota archaeon | reverse complement strand
AGAGCAATAAATGAGGCAGAATTAACTAGGAAGTAGGAGCTGACAACTACTCCAGTTGCGCCCAAGACTGTGAGCAACGCGCATTTTTTCAGGTTTTCTTTTTCTTTTCCTAGCGCACTTTCTTCCTTTATGTTCCTAACTCTTGAAAGCTGGTATAGGTAGAATACGAATATTGCAAGCAAAACTATCCCTACTATTCTTGTTGCGAATCCTACATAGAGAAGCGTCAAAGGTATTATGGAGGCTACGAAAAGCCCAAAGTAGAGGCTTCCTATTTCCTCCTTAGCCATGGCAGGCATCAATGGCGTACCTTTGGGTTTTTTCAGTGCCACGATCAAAAAACAGATTCCAAGTATCAAACAAATGTTAACGATGTTCGAGCCTATTGCGTTTCCTACGGCTACGTCCAAAGTTCCCTGTCCGAAAACCGCAAATATGGAGACACACATTTCTGGCAGAGAGGTTGAAAACGCGACTAGAATAAAGCCTATGGTGGTTTTTCCGAAGCCGGTGATTTCTGCAACCTTAACTGAGTTGTTGATTGTCCAGTCGCTAGACTTGTCTAGAATCAGCAGTGAAGCAAGAAGGATTAAGGTGTTGATGAGGATTTCTACGATCATTGTTGCTTCGCTCCTTCTAGATATTTTTCAGCATTATACACAAAGGCTTTTCTCTGAATGTTCTGCAAATTTGGTTCTAGCACGTATTTTTCTAGCGACAAGTTTTCCGTTTCTCTTGCTGCAAAGTCTTTAAACTGAAACGTGCACATCATATCTCTGCGTAGGATGCAGGGCAAATGCAAATAGTCTTACGGATCGGAGGCTCAGTGGTTGCTTCACCCTTAAACCCTGAGTTGATAGGGCAGTACATCCATGTGCTGCAAACGCTGAAAAGGCAAGGTCACGAAATTGCAGTCGTCGTAGGCGGCGGTAGCCTAGCACGCGAATTGATCAAAGTTGCCAAAGAGCTGAAACTAGACGAAGCTGATCAAGATGAGCTCGCCATAGCAATTTCAAGAGTTATTGCACAACTTTTTCTTAAGAAACTTGGCAGGCTATGCGGTAGAAGTGTTGTTACGACGATTGAAGGGGCTTCAGAATGGTTGCGTAAGAGAAAGATTGTGATGATGGGTGGTTTGAAGCCTGGAATGACGACTGACGCGGTAGCCGCTATGGTAGCTGAACGTGTTAAGGCTGACTTGCTGGTTAAAGGCACGGATCAAGAGGGCATCTATAATAAAGATCCAAGGAGCCATCGGGATGCTATTAAGCTTGATTGCCTGAAATTTGAGGATCTGCAAAGTGTTCTCGCTGAGAATCAGCATAAAGCGGGGTTGCATCAGATTCTTGATCCTGAAGCGATTAGGATTTTGAAGCGCCGGCGGATCAGGGTTGTTGTTGTGAACGGGTTTAAACCTAAGAACGTGCTTGCCGCAGTTAGAGGAGAACGCGTGGGGACTCTGGTAAGCTAGTTTCGTTGTGTTTTGTGTGGGCAAAGCTTAAGTATCGCAGTTGATATCAACAACGATATCAAGCGTGATATTTATGCATCTGCGCACGAAACATTGGATGAAACACACGGCAACTGTTCCAAAGGGCTTTATACGCTTTCACGTTTTGGAAGCTTTAAGCCAGAAGCCCATGTCAGGCTCGGAGATAATGAATGAAATCTCCAGCCGGACTGATGGCTACTGGAAGCCAAGTCCAGGTTCAATTTATCCTCTTTTGGCTTGGCTGCAGGATAATGGCTATGTAGAGGAGTTGCCGTCTGATCAGAGTGGGCTTAAGAGGTATAAGTTGACGGAGAATGGGAAGGCGTTTCTTGATGAGCAGCGGAAGATGCGGGCGTCTTTTGCTGAGGAAGCCAAGGTTTTTCCTCCGCCTTTTATGGGTGCTTTGTGGTTTCGGATTCCTTCTCACAAGACAGTGAAGCTTCGGAGGTCTATGCGGAAGCTTATGGTGGCGTTCTTTAGGCTTGGAAGCGAGCTAGAAGAAACTTTTTCTCAGGAAGCCATGTCTGAGGCGCAGAGACTTCTAGATGAAACTGCTGAGAAGCTTAACAAGATTAGCGTCAAGCTGAGAGGTGAATTACGTGAGTGATGACGTTATTAAAACGGAAGGGTTAACAAAGATTTTCAACAAACACCTCGTAGCCGTAGATCACGTCAACTTTGAGGTAAAAAACGGCGAGATTTTCGGCTTTCTAGGTCCTAACGGAGCAGGAAAAACTACGACCATTAACATGCTGATAACGATCCTCAGGCCTACGGCTGGCAAAGCTACAGTTCTTGGACGTGACATAATTAAAGAAGACAGCGAGGTTAGAAGCGTGATCGGCGTTGTTCCTCAGGAATACACCGCTGATGAAGATTTGACTGGTTTAGAGAATATTTTTTTGTGCGCAGACATGTACGGCATTCCGCGCAAAGTAGCTAAAGAACGTGCAGAAGAGCTGCTGAAGCTTGTTGAGCTGACTGATTTCAAGAACAAGAAGGTTCAAACCTATTCTGGCGGTATGCGTCGAAGACTAGAGCTTGCATGCGGGCTGATCAATAGACCCAAAGTGCTTTTTTTGGATGAGCCTACACTGGGGCTGGATGTGCAGACTAGAACGGCAACGTGGAGCTACATCAGACGGTTGAAGAAGGAGTATGGCATGACGCTTTTTATGACGACTCATTACCTCGAGGAGGCTGATGCGCTCTGCGATCGTGTGGCGATAATTGATCATGGAAAAATAGTTGTTGTGGGTTCTCCTGAAGAGTTGAAGCGTAACCTAGGCGGCGACGTAATCACTTTAGGAATAAAAGAAGATGCCGATGTAAGCGACATTATAAGAAGTGCTAAGCATGTGAAAGATGTTAAGAAGGAAAATGGAGCCTACCGCATTAAAGCCGAGTTCGGCGAAATAACCGCGCCTTCAATAATTGAGGTTTTGCGGCAGAAAGGCTACACGGTGACAAGACTTTCTCTTACAGAGCCCACATTGAACGAGGTTTACCTAGAGTATACGGGCAAGTCTCTAAGAGACTCAGAAGAGTCAAGAGAGAACGTCATGATCCAAAGGATGACTATGAGGAGAGCTCGCCAATGACTGAAGCAAGCAGCTATTCCCCAAGCATGCTGCGTGGTCTTTGGGCTTTAACTAACCGAGAGCTTAAGAAATGGTACAAGGCGCCGCTGATATTTTTCCTATCCATAATCCAGCCGATTATATGGATGGGTCTGCTTGGAAAGGCAATGAACCTGAGCGCTCTAATACCAACGAACATACCTGGTCTTGATGTAGACGCTGTTATGAAGACAAGTCTTGGGACAAGTGACTACTTCTCTTTTATGGCTGTAGGCATGATCGGCATGACCGCGCTTTTTACCACGATGTTCAGCGGCATGTCTGTGGTCTGGGATAGGCGTTTAGGCTTCTTGAACAAGGTTCTCAGCACGCCTGTATCTAGGGGAGTGATAATATTCTCCAAGGTTCTTTCAGCCACATTGCGGTCAATGTTTCAAGCAGGCATAATCATATTGATTGCTTTCGCATTCGGGCTTAAGTTCGGAGCAGGCTTCAGCCTACTTAACCTGCTCGGCGTCTTCGGCATTCTGTTCCTCTTGTGTGTAGGCTTGTCTTCCGCCTTTATCGCTATCACGATAAGGTCAACGAGGATGGAGACTCCGATGGCAGTTATGAACCTGATAAGTCTGCCGATGATGTTTGCAAGCAATGCCATGTTTCCCTCAAAGCTTATGCCTGACTGGCTTCAACCCGTGGCTCATGTTAATCCTCTAAGCTATGCTAACGACGCGGTGCGACAGCTCCTAATCTTCGACGCCATTGATTATACGCAGCTTGCCATGGATTTTGCATACGTCGGCGTCTTCGCGGTAATAGTTGCCTCAATAGGTATAGTTCTCTCGTGGAGATTTCTCCGCAAGTAATCAAAGCCCGCAGAGCAAATAGACTTCAACCACATAAACCAGTAGAAGCTTTAAGATACGAGCAAACATTATCCTCTACCCAAAGGAGGCTGCCTATTGAAGCGACTTTATCCTGACCAGCCCGTAGTAGGCGTAGGCGCCGTAGTGCTCTCCAACCGCAAAATACTCCTAGAGAAAAGGGGAAACGAGCCCGGGAAAGGGAAATGGAGCATCCCAGGCGGCATAGTTGAGCTTGGTGAAAAGCTTGAGGACACGGTCGTACGAGAGGTTAAGGAAGAGACGGGGTTGGAGGTTGAAGATCCACAGCTTATTGACGTGGTTAGCAATATGGTGTTGGATGAGCGGGGCAGAGTAAAATACCATTTTGTGATAGTTGACTATCTTGTCAAGCTTAAAGGCGGCATGGGTAAGGCTGCTGACGACGCGGAAGAGCTGGAGTGGGTTCCACTTGAGGAAGTGGAAAAATATGATTTAACAAAGACTTTCCGAGAGTTCTTTCAAAGAAATAAACAAAAGCTGCAGCGCATCAGTCTTCAAGTTTGAAAGCTCATTGTGTCTGTTTAGGTTAGGATGCGGCTTTCTTTTATTCCCAGCGTTAACAATGTCACGAAAACAGTTCCGACAGCCCATCCCGCAAAGGTTCCTACGGAATCAATTTTCATAACGATAGTGCAGGCTATAGCGCCTAGTAGTGACCCGTAAACCGCGGCAACGATGTAGGATACGGTAATCACATATTTTGCCCATCGCTTCCGGTTATTTACATATAGCCAAGTGAAGTAAACTTGGCTAAACAAGAAGGCGGGTTCCTCAAGTTTTTCTATTCCGGGTATGGCCTCAGCTTGCAAAGAAGCTTTGAGAATGAAGCCTCCTAGCACGAGAAGCAAGACAATTGAGGATATTGCTGAGAAGTATAGGCTTGCATGGTTCCAGAAAAGCGATGTTGACGATGCTAGTGCTATGCCTATGATGAGAAGAATTATTGGTTTCTTTTCCATTTGCTATCTATTTAGTCAACGAGAAAGATGCAGATTTAAAGCTTCTTCTTTTTGATAAATGTAGAGTCAAAACTAAGATAAACGCTGAGTAGCATCTTTGAAGAAGAGCCTTGTTTCACCCATAGTCTTAATGTCTAACGCTTTGACCTTGGCAACCATCGGAAAATCCTTAACCACCTTACCAAGAACCAGACAGTGATGCGGCGGCAGATCTCTCGCTATAGATCTCACAGTCTCGGCGTCGACGCGTGCTGCTCTGGAGACTACGTCAAGGTCATGCTCATTCGTGAAGCTAAAGAGAAAGATATTGTCGGCTTGGCGGTAGATGTTTTCTCGGATAGTATCAGGCTGGTTGGTAATGAAAGTGGTAAATATGCCGAAGTGCCTCATGCGAGTGACAATGTCATCCCAGTAAGTTTCCCGCAGATACAGATGTGCTTCCTCAGCGAAGAGAAAGACCGCTTTAAGTTTCCAACTTGTTAAGAGCTCAACGAGCTTGCCCAGCATGTACTCCACAACGATCTGCCTGTCTATAGAGGAGGTGTTGCGAAGATTCAATATGACCGCGCCGCCCTGCTCCTTGGCTTTAAACAGGCTTTCCTCAAGCGCTAAAGCTTCTCCAGTGTTATCGGTGAAGAAGCCAGAATTCACGAGTGCGTGAAACCTCGAGAGCAGAGCGTCGCGAACGTGCTGGTTGCAGTGCCAGCTTGATATTGTGTCACCTAGCTCGGAAAGCGTTAAGCTGTTTCTTTCTTTCAGCGACTGCCATATCCGCCTAAACTCCCGTGCAGAAGTCCCGGGCAAGTGAAGTGCGTGAATAAGAATGCCCAGCAGCACGTGGAGGTTAAGCTGTTTCAAGGCGACCTTGAAGTTCTGCGAAGGGGTAAGCACGTGGATTTTGTCATAGTTAGCATTTCTCTTTCCATCCGCCGTCATTCCCAAACTCACGTATTCTCCGTTAAGGTCAAAGACGACAACTGTTGCCTTGTAGCCCACCATGTTGGACATCAAAAGCTTGGAAAGATGCGATTTGCCTGTCTCTTTTTTCCCAGTAATTATGTTCAACCTACCATCTAGGTATGAGGCGTCTACCGTGAGCAGGGAGGCGTCCTTCGTGCTGCCCAGAACTATTGGGAGGTTGCCGTTGACTCCCGCCAGCTTCAGCAGGGTTGGAATTGAAAGTTTCTTGATGGTGGACTGCGACCGCGAAGGCAACCATGAGCTGCTTGGGCTTAGGTTTTCGTTTTCTACTGACGCCCGTATCTTGCATATGAGTAGGCTTGCATCCTGAATATATGCGATGTGCGGGGCAATTTCCAGCGGGTCAAAGTCTTCGCCTTGGACAATTTCTCCGCCGTCGGGCAGGCTTCGCAGCAGTTCTTCCAAGACTCCGGGGATGCTGGCGAACTGCACGTCTATTACCTGAGCGATGAGGGCTTTGTTTGCTTCCGTGTCTTCTATGAGTAGGTAGTCTCCCTTCTCGGCTGTTTCGTTTGGGAAGCTTAGGATCTGGATGATGTTGCCTTCTTTCTTGTAGAGTTTCATTGGAAGCTTTCACCTCTGCCGAAGGGTCCGAAAAGAAGTCGGTGCATGTCTGGTCGGTTGACTATCTTCAGCCCATATCGGCGTGTGGCGAAGTGCTGCATGGCTATGACCTCGTTTGCCGTGAAGGTGCAGAGTATGTGTGCGAGGCGCAGCGTTTCCGGATAACCCTGCTCCACAGGGTCGTTTCCGAGGAGTCTTTCGACTGCGTTGACCTTTTTTTCGAAGCTGACTTCCCTGTCTATATCAAGTCTGAACGCGTAGTTTTCGTTGGCAAGCTTGGCAACATAGATGTCTCCGAGAAGTAGCATAGGAGGCTTGGGTTTGAGGTTTGTGACTTCAAGAATGTATGGTGCCTTGTAGCTGGGGAGTGTGTCGGTGATTAGGTGTCCGTTGATTCTTAGTGTGGTCATTTTTGAGAAGGCAAGGGTGATGTTGTTTCTTTTTCTTGCGTTGTCGAGGATGTCTTTCATAAGCCGCGTTGGCGTGTCTCCTGTGCTTGAGGTTAAAGAGCCGTCGAAGAGTATCAGGCCGTTGTTTAGGGTTTTGGCTACCATTGTCTGGAGCCATCGTTCTAGGAGTGCTGCAATGCGCATGGGTATGAATGCCATGTTTGAGTAGTCTGCGTGTCGGTCGTAGTAGGGTTGGTCGAAGTACGCGTTTTGCAGCATGTTGTAGACTTGTTTTTTGTTTTCTTCGGTGACGTGGAAGATGAAGGGGCCGAAGCGTGCGTACTGGTAGTGTTTGTCTTGTTTCCAAACGTTTGCGGCGCGGACGGCGATAAGTATGCCTTTGGCTGTTTCGCCGATTTTTATGTTTGAGGTGTCCACCGCGGCTATGGCTGTGGGTTCGCGTGCGGGTTTGAGGGAGATGGGGTGTGTGCCTAGTTTTATGTTGTGTGTTTGTTGTTGTGGGTTTGTTGTTTGTTGAATTTGTTGTTGATTTAGTTGAAGGAGGGGTGTGTTTTCGTCTTTGAGGGAGTGTATGCTTAGCTCGGTGAAGCGTTGGGGTAGGAGGGTGTCCATGGCTGGGTGTGGAAAGTTATATTTTGGGGTT
>JAGTQT010000010.1:34539-35205 GCA_018396615.1 Candidatus Bathyarchaeota archaeon | reverse complement strand
TTTCATAATTTCCTTAGCTTCAGGCAGACTTTTCTCTACCGAAATTCCAGCGCCAATGCCTACAACTACCTTGTCTGGCGTGACAAGCCGCGCTTTGGCATATGATTCTCCACCTATGGGTATAAGTAGTTCAGCGTTTTCCTTCTCTTTTTCCAAGCCTTCAAGAGTTGCGTTTGAATAGTTCAAATCGGCGATCACGGCGCTAACCATGTTGATGCGGGACTGTATCGCTTCAGCCCTCTGCTCCAGAATTCGTGATTCGAGGCTTAGCCTGCGGAATGCTTCCTCACTCTTTTCTGCCAACTTCCACTTCTCCTACAACAAGTTTCTTTAGCAGCGGGTTCTCAATCTGCTCAGGTGAGATCTCTTCCACACTGGCAATTTTAATGCTGAAACGTTTGACGCGATGTTTGCTGCCGAGCTCCGCATAAATCCTCTCAACTGCATGTTCCTTCTTCTCAGCAAGAATTTCCTTTCTAAAGCTAGTTTTAAAGTTCGGTTTATTAATTTCGCCGACGACTCTAAAGACTTTCAAACCTGTCACCTTTTAGCGCACAACATCCAAAGCGTGTTCAATTATAAATGTTTCTGGACCAGTAGTCATAGATCCAGCAACTCCTCCATAGCTGTTGCCAATCAAGCCTGTGCCTACATAGGGGATTCCAC
>JAGTQT010000010.1:14575-34522 GCA_018396615.1 Candidatus Bathyarchaeota archaeon | reverse complement strand
CTATAGAACAGCTTGAGGGCATCCTCTAAGATCTTGCGTTCTTCGTCTTTAATCAGTGGATGAACTAACACTCCCTTGTTGGTGGCAACACCTAGGGAGCCGACATAGGGTAAACCAGCGATTTCGCTGCGCACGGCAGCGACTCCCAACGTTTCAGAGATTATGGCAATCTCTTTGTCCTTGAGGCGTGGGTCAACTGCTGCTCCATAGTCATTTGCTAATACCATGTTTCCGTAGGCTGTGCGCTTTGTCTCCATAACCTTGATTTTGCCTTTAAAAACAGATCTAATACTGTTGATTTCCTCGTCCATCACGAGGCTTGGTAAAAGAATCCCGTTGGAATTTGCACAGGCAAAGGCTCCTACGAGAACAGATCCGCCTATAGAGGTGTGAATAAGCTTAACGTTAAGCCATTCTGCTATTCTCTCTGCCTTTTTAAGCGGAACGAGACGCGGAACTATAACCATGTCATCTGTTGCCAACGAATAGACGCCTATGCTGGCGGATCCAACGATGTCACAGAGATAAACAGGCAAAATAATTCTCCTTCCTACGCAACGCCTACATGACTTTTCTTTTCAATAGTGTTAAGCAAGCTTATAGTTTTTCCTTCCCAAAAACGTTCAATTTATATATAGGGCGATATAAGCAGCTACAAAGCTGACTTCCATCCTCGGAGACTTGCTTTTAGTGGGCCGGACCGGACTCGAACCGGCGACCTTTGGCTCGTAAAGCCAATGTCCTAACCAAGCTAGACGACCGGCCCTCCTTATTCTGATTTATGAAGCTTGGATTTAAGTTCTTTACTTGAAGTTGCTGCAATGAGTTTCTCATGTGGGGGTTGTGGGTATGTGTAGTTTTTTTATCTTCGCAGAACGGATGCATTATCTATGGTTGCTGAAGCGGCTCCTCCTGCTGTTCTATCTTTGTTGTTTTTAATCTTTAAACTAAAAAATGTTTGGTATTTTGTTTGAAAGGGCTGTTCTTTTGGCTGTGTTCTGGGGGATCAATGGCTTAACCCAATCTTTTTTGGGATCCCAGTTGATACCGCAATGTATTTATTCCAGCTTAAAAAATGTTATCGCGCCTATACAAACTGAAAAATAGGAGTAAGGCGGTGCAAGAAAATGTCTGAAAGCAATTCAGTGCTGATCGGAAACAAGCCAGTAATGAACTACGTACTGGCTTGCATAACCCTCTTTCACGGCGGAGCAAAAGAAGTGAACATTAAAGCGCGAGGAAGAGCCATAAGCGTTGCAGTAGACGTAGTCGAAGTGGTCAGACGCAAATTTCTGCCTGACGTAAAAGTTAAGAAAATCAATATTGGAACGCAGCAGATGACACCCAGAGAAGAGGGTGGCTCGCCAACAAACGTAAGCACTGTCGAAATAACTTTAGAACGCTAGAAACGTGTTTCCTGTGCCGGTTCAGGGCTCCGCCGCCCCTCCTTTATTTGTGGAGGGCAGTTTCAAGGGTGAAAACAGAGCTGTGCAGTTTCTGTTTGAAGAGTGGCATACTATGCCCGAAGTGTTCGGCTAGGTTGAAGTCTGGAGATATTAGTGGTATTGATTTGAAGGTTGCTCGTTTGCTTTTGTCTTTGGAGGAGAGGTATCCTTCTCTTCAGAATGTGTTTTTTCATAGGGCGGTGGATGCTGGTGGGACTTTGGCGATTGTTGTTGGTCCGGGGGATGTTCCTAGGCTTTTGGGTTATGGGGGGAAGATTATTAGGGCGATTAGTGAGGCGACGGGGAAGAGTGTGCGGGTTTTGGAGTTTGGTGTTGATGATAGGAGGTTTTTGGAGGATTTGTTTGCGCCTTTGAGTATTGTTACTATTAATACGATTTGGTTGCCTGATGGGAGTACGGAGACGCGTGTTATTTTGCGTCGGAGGCGGGGTTCGCAGTTGCCTTTTGATTTGAAGACTTTGAAGGAGATTGCGAGTAAGATTCGCAGTATTACGTTGCGGGTTGAGCTTACGGATTAGTGTGGTGTCAAGTTCTATGGATTTGGATGTTATTGGTGATTGGAAAAGAACGCATTATTCTGTTGATGTGAAGCCGGAGATGGATGGCTGTGAAGTCACGCTTTTTGGGTGGGTTCAGGAGATTAGAGATTTGGGTGCTTTGCGTTTCATTATTTTGCAGGATCGAGAAGGCACGATACAGGTTACTGTTTTACGGAAGAAAACAAGCGCCGAAGTGCTTTCGAAGGCTGATGCCCTTCAGAAGCGGTTCAGCATTGGTGTGAAAGGCACGGTTAAAAAGACAGATATTACTCCAAGGGGCGTCGAAGTGATTCCGAAGGAGATTAAGATTTTCAACACAGCCGAGTCTCCGCCAATAGATATCTGCGGGAAAACTCTTGCCAAACTAGATGTCTGCCTTGATGCACGCGCGCTTGATCTTTGTCGTGAAGAAAACATTGCGGTCTTCAAGATTCAGCACAAAGCGGTAGAGGCGGTAAGAGAGTTCTTATTTGCACGAGGATTTATTGAGGTGCATACACCTCGATTTATCGGCTCTGCAACTGAGGGTGGTGCTGCACTGTTTAAGGTGGACTATTTTGGGCGTGACGCGTTTCTGGCTCAGAGTCCTCAACTGTATAAGGAGCAGTTGGTGATGAGCCTAGAGAAGGTTTTCGAGATTGGCCCATTTTTCCGCGCGGAGGAGTCGCATACTCGTCGGCATTTGAGCGAGTTTGTCTCTATTGACATCGAGGAAGCGTTTGCGGATGCGGAGGATGTTATGCAGCTGTTAGAGCAGCTTATGCATTATGTGTGTAAAACGGTTAGCGAAAAATGTGGTAGAGAGTTGGCTGTGCTGAAGTATAGTGTTAAGGTTCCTGAGCTGCCGTTCAAGCGGTTGACGTATGATGATGTGCTTGAAGAGTTGAAATCGGAGGGTATTGTGATTCCGTGGGGTGAAGATATTCCGACGCCTGTTTTGAGAACGTTAGGGAAGATTCATCCTTATTTCTACTTTATTACACGTTGGCCGAAGTCAGCGAGATCCTTCTATATTCAGCCTTGTGCTGATCGTCCAGAGCTGACTGAGGGTTTTGACTTGATGTGGCGTTGGATTGAGCTTGTTTCCGGTGGAACTAGGGTTGCTTCTAAGAGGCTTCTTGTTAAGCAGCTTGAAGAGAAGGGGCTGAATCCTGATTCTTTCCGTTGTCATCTCCAAGCTTTTGACTATGGTATGCCTCCACACGCGGGTTGGGCAATAGGTTTGGAGAGGCTGACGATGATGTTGACTGGGAAGAAGAATATTCGGGAAGTTACTCTGTATCCGAGAGATAAGACTCGATTGACGCCTTAACGTTTTCCATACCTATGATGGGAGATGTTGCTGAAAGTAGAGTATGGTGTTGGCGGCTGTTTAGCTCGAATGGAATTTATCCCCCTTATATATAGGCTGTGAGTCTAGAGTGTGGCAGACCTTTAATATAGTGGGACGTGTTTTTTGAAGGAAATGTAGAGTAGGGTTCGTTGGTAAAGATTGTTATGGATACACGTTCAACAAGCCGTTTAAATGTCTTCTTAATGTTGTTGTTGATTTCTTTTTGGGGTAGCTCCTTTGTGGTTGTCAAGGTTGCTTTAAACGAGGGATTATCTCCCACAGCGATTGCCACCTTTCGCTTCTTGATCGCCGGCGCTTTATTTATGGCAGCTATCATGATAAAGAAGAGCGTAAGCCGAAAATACTGCCTTAGCATCCAGCCAAGAGAGTTGCCAACAATCTTGCTTCTTTCCTTGACTGGAGTTACAGTCTTCTTCATTGCTCAATATACGGGAATACGGATGGCTGGAGCCTCGATTGCAGCGATTTTCGTATGTCTGCTGGCTCCGATAATCATCAGCGCTCTCTCAGTTAGACTGCTTAAAGAGAAACTGCGGAGAACCCAGATTGTGGGAATCGCAATCGCCGCAATCGGAACATTCATTGTTATTGTTGGGGGAGGATGGAGCGCTCAAGGCGGCACAGATTTCCTTCTTGGGAGCATTCTTTTGCTCTTGACGCCGTTTCTCTGGGCAACATATAGCTTGCTGGGACGAAGAACTTTGGAGAAGTATGATGCTTTCCTTGTAGTTGCATATGTCAATATGCTAGGTGGACTGTTTTTGGTTCCCTTTTCAGTTGCGGAAAACTCTTTCCATATGGTACTCGGCATTAGCAGCATCGGTTGGGTGTCAATTCTCTTTCTTTCGGTCACATGTTCATTTTTTGGCTACCTTATATGGTTCCACGTTTTGAAACAAGCAGGAGCAGCAGCAACCAGCTCCTTCCTCTTCATAGAACCAGTTATCACAGTAATTTTTGCTGTAACATTGTTTGGAGAACGGGTCGACACTTCCGTTCTAGGTGGAGCATTCCTAATCTTTGTGGGTGTCTACCTTGTTACTAGGCGATAGACGTTCACAAGGGCTAGAAAGTATCTAGGAAATTTTCCCCAAAGAAGTCAACAACCTTGCTAGGGCTAAAGACCACAAGACTCGCGTTGCGCAGATTCCCACCCACTTTAGGAATTAAGCCAATAGCATCCGTTCCAAGCTTGCACACCACAGCATGTTCCAGCAAACCTGGCTGCTCAACATTTACAATATCACGTGCGAATCCCGAATGCTTCAATGCATCTCTGACTTCGTGTTCTGTAGCCCCCAGAACAAGCAGTCTGTCCAGCAACGACTTAACCCACGTTCCAAAATTGGCGCGCTGTTCTTCCGCCAACATTGCCTTCACGGAACCGTCAGACGCAAGGTCGCTGATTTTTACAGTTAAGGGCACATTTTCACATAAGCCAAAGATTTCTACGATTTTTTTCAATGCAATTTTTCTGCCATCCGCCAACTGTGCTTGAAGCTGCTGAATAGGTATCTCCGCCTGAACTTCTCTAGGCTGGAACACGCCAATGTCAACGTAAAGCTTGTCTCCATTCGAATTTACGCCAGAGATTCTTCCTCTAACAACCACATTTTTTCCAAGATTCTTCAAATTTTCTGGACACAAAGCAAACTCCTTAGCTAGATAACGCAAAGCTACGTCTTCATCCTCTCCGGAGAATGAGACTTTTATCCATTTTTTAGGTGCAGCTTCAACCCTTTCTAGTGAGCATCTTAGTCCTTCAAGTTTGAATTTTAAAACACTTGTCACGTATTTGATTTGCGAAGTACGGTAAATTCTCACTGCAAGAGTTATGGTATGCAATCGTAATCGCCGACTAGTGCTATCATTTCCGCATGTAGCTTTCGAATCCGTTCAACCGCCGAGGATGGCAACATTTCTTCAAAGTTTTCCAAGGTTCTTTCGATGGAAACCCGTCTTGATCCTTCAATCAGCTTGTCTGCGTAACAAACTATTTTCTCTTCAAGCGCCTGAGGAATGTAGATGTCTTTAGGCCAGCCAAGCTCTTGCGCCTCCTCTGACGTGATTCCTCCTCCGACATGCCGCTTAATTATGGATACTACGCTTTCAGGCAGGCCCAGCGATCTAGCGATTTCTGCTCCTGTTACTGCGTGGTGGACGCTGTGGGTTTTGGATCGTCCAATGTCGTGTAGAATCGCGCCAATCTCAACAAGCTCTAAGTCAACAGATAGACCTTTTTGCTTGCATGCAAAAGCGATTTCCATGGCAAGTTCGGCTACGGCTTTGCAGTGTTTGACAACGTTTTTTTGGCATCCACTCTTGCGGAGAAGCTCCAGTGCCTCTTCCCGTGTAGGAAGCTTTTCACTCACCAAGCTCCTTCCTTAGCGCTTCAACCTTTCTCATCAAAGATTGAACGAACTTTGCATTGTCGCAGTGCATCAAAGCCTTACCGCACACAGGGCACTTGAAAACAAATTCCACCGCCTCCTCGAAGGGCACACGTTTGCATCCCGGCGTGTTGCAATAATAGAAGTCATGGTTTTTCTCGTATTCGAGTCTTGTGTTAAGCTTTTCGAGGACTCGGCGTTTCTGGCTTAATATGAATCCTTCAAGCTGGTCTGGTTGAAGTTTCCAGTGGAATATGAACCAGCCCGTTTTTGGGTCTCTGGTTCTTCTAAGGCTTACAAGTGAATGATCATACAGTTTATACAGAATCTTGCGGACAAAATTCAGCTTCAAGCCCGTCTTGTTGGCTATCTCGTCGTCAGTTATCTGCTCCGAATTCTTTAGAATTTCAATTAGCTGTATGGCTTCTTCATTTCCAAAGGCTTCTGCAATCTTCATCAGCGTAGCGTCATCAATGTTGGATAACATAGTGGACCTTTTTGCTTTTGTAACGATTTCGTATATCTACATTATATATCTGTAATCTTTTGCATAAATCTCTTTTCCAAATCAGGATCAAGATTCTTCATTTCTCTCGATTTTTTTGCCTCTTTTTCTAGGAATTATCCGCAATTTAGCCGAGTCAAAGGCTTTAGCAAGCTCTTTTCCTTCAAAAAACCTGTCTAGAAAGACAGCGAGGCTGGCGCATTCCGAGTGCGGCTGGTTTCCGATGGCTACGTTGAAATCTGACACGTTTTCGGTGAAAAACTCGCCTCGAACCTTCTGACTTCCAACAATTACGAGAACATCCTTTCCCAAGGCTTTAATCCTCCTCAAAACATCGCTTGTCTCAATGTTCTCTCCATAAGCTGTAAGATGAACCACAAGTCCACCATTTCGCCTCCACGTGTTCACCACGCTCTTCCACGGAACTCCCATCTCAAAAAAGAAGCTGCCACCCCATAAGCTTCTGACTTTTTCCACAGTTTCTTTAATTTTGCCGTCTTCAACATCGGCAAGTATAATACCCGTAGCGCCAAGCGCCCGCGCAGTCAAGGCAACATGCGTCGTCAACCGCACATCCCTTTGCGGTCTATGACCCCACCTCAAAACCACGACCCTAACCATGGTCACCGCTACTCTATTTTCTCCAGCTTCCCATTGAGCTTTTCTGCTAGTCTTCTAATGTTCTCCGCCATACCGGGGCTAGCCTCAAAAAGCAGTTGCGCTGAATCTTCTCTATACTCGATTTTGCGGACATCTGCAACTTTATGAAGCCAAGACATGAAAGCCATGGTTTCACCTGACATCGGCAGCGTCAAAGACGCGCTAACATAATTTTGCAGAAGTTCCAAAATCTTTTCTTCAAGCTTATCGATGTTTATCTTTCGCAGCGCGGATATGGGCACGGGGTTTACTGCCTTATCTTCGAGAGCTTTAATTTTCTGAGCAAGCTCTTCTGCGGGAACGAGATCAATCTTGTTCAAAGCCGTTAGCATCGGAATGCCTGAAGCCTCAATCTGCTCCAGCGTTTCAAGGCACACGGACAGCTTCTTGTTCACAACATGCGTAGGCTCGCTTATGTCGACTACAAGGATTATAAGATCAGAGTAAATCGTTTCTTCCAGAGTTGAGCGAAAGGCTTCCACAAGTGTCAAAGGTAAACGATCAATAAAGCCAACTGTGTCGGTGAGAAGAAACCTTTTTCTGGAAATCTCCAAAAGCCGCGTTGTCGTGGAAAGCGTCGTAAACAAGCTTTCATCAACGGGAACAGTCTCATCTGTAAGGGCGTTAAACAGCGAGCTTTTTCCTGCCTTAGTGTAGCCAGCCAAAGAAATCATCTGAAAATCCAGTTTAGCTCTCCGTGCGCGGTGCAAAACCCGTTTTACACGGATCTTCTTCAGCTTCTTAAGTATAGTGTGAATCTCCTTTTTGACGCTTTCATAGTATATGTCCACTTCGTAGGCTCCAAGCCCCATGAAACCAGGCTGCTCTCCTTTCTTAGCAAGTCTGACCTTCTCTTTTGCCTGTGCGAGCTCGTATCTTAGTCTCGCTAGCTTAATCTGCATCTGAGCTTCTGTCGTGGTGGCTCTTTTTGAGAAAATTTCCAGAATCAGTTGAAAGCGGTCGATAACTTCGACGCCTGTGGCTTTTGCAAGGTTGTATGATTGTACAGGTCTAAGTGGGTTGTCGAAAATCACTTTCTGGGCTTCGTTTTCCTTCACAAGGCGGGCAAGTTCCTCAACCTTTCCCGCTCCTATCTGGTAGCGGTAGTCCGGATGCCTTATCTGCTCAAGTCTGCCTACCACCGTGTAGCCGGCTGATACTGCGAGGTTCTCAAGCTCCTCGATGCTTGATGACTCGTGTCTTCTTCGCCGCTGCACTATGACTGCTTTCGTCCAGATGTCTCCTTTTTGCTTTCGCCATCAAGCTTCATCAGATCGCCTAATGTTACTTCGCGGTTTATGGCTTTGGGAATTTTCGCCTCTGGAATTTTTTCTTCTGAGGCTGGAACGATGAGCTTGACTTTTAAAACGTGTTCAAGTCTGGAAACGAGGGTGTTGTTTGGCTTCATTTTCCCAGTTTCAATTTTTCTCAGGAGGGAAACTTTTTCATTCAGTTTCTTGCCCAAGTCTTCATGTGACAGATTGAGTTTTTCCCTTGCCTGTCTTATCTTTTCGCCGTAGTTCTCTACAAGTTCGATGGACGTGTCTATCTTTATCTCCGGCTGGCTTCTGGCCGGGATGCTGAGAGGCTGGCGTTTTCCCGAAAGCCTTGGTGCCACCGTTTTAGGTTTTGGCTCTTCGTGGATTATTTTCCCGTGCTTCGAGCATTCATAGCATACTGTCAGCTTAGCTTCTTCGATTAGCACTCGCTGAGGCTGCCCGAAGATTTTACGTCCGCAGACTTCGCATCGCAATGTTGCTACACCTGAAGCTTTTATTCTGCTAGTCATGTTTATAGTTGTCGAAAAAACAGTACGCTGATCATGGTGCTTGGACGTGGATGATGAGCTTCGAAGGATCCGAAGTGTTGCGGATTACCAGTTCGGGAAAGGCGCAGGAGTCGTGCTCTTTCCGAAACGCGTGGAAATAGAGTATTCAAAGAATACAGGCAGAATTCGCTATGTGCACTTGGATGGCGAAAGACTTGCCACGCTCCGCCCAACAGACGGCTTATTCTCGCTCAGCATCAAAGGCGCCAAAAGAATACTGAAGAAAAAAACCTCAGCCAAATACGTTATCACCGTCCGCAACGATGTTTCAGAAGCTATCAAGAAAGGCGGAGACGTGTTTGCAACCCACGTTACCAGAGTGGACGAGTGCATCCGTGCAAGAGACGAGGTAATCGTGACTGACGAGAACGGTGACTTGCTGGCGGTCGGGCGGGCTCTTCTATGCGCCGCTGAGATAAAGGCTTTCAAAAGAGGCGTCGCGGTTAAGACGAGGCGGGGCTGTAGCGAAAGTTAACTTTATCAAGTCTGCCTCGGTTATGTTTGAATGGAAAACAGGTGGTACTATGCGAAGGGGAATAAATCCGCGGGAAGCAAGACGCATGATGCAGCGCATGGGCATGAGCATGGATACCTTAGAAGAGGTAACCGAGGTAATCATACGGACTTCTGGAAAAGAAATAGTTATTGCAGAACCAGAGGTCGCACTGCTGGATATGCAAGGACAGAAAATCTACCAGGTGACAGGGGGAAAGATCAGCGAAAAACCTGTAAAGCGTCAGACAACCATACCTGAAGAGGATGCCCGCCTTGTTGCAGATCAAACAGGCAAGAGCATCGAGGAAGCCCGAAGGGCGCTGGAAGAAAGTGGAGGAGACTTGGCTAAGGCTATTCTTCTGCTTCAATCAGGCTAACCGTCAACTGATTTTTTTGCAATCGCCTTTTAGCAGGAGTCGAGAAGATTGGCGACATTTAACCGTTTCACTGAAGATGGAGCGCCTTTGGTGAGCAAAGTTACCTTCACTGGAGATTTGGAAAAATCGGTTAAAACAGCGGTTTCGCTCATCGGAGGACTGAAAAAACTTGTCAAAAAAGGCGAAACCGTTCTGCTCAAACCCAACTACAACACAGCCGATCCCTACCCGGGATCAACTGATCCAGTGTTCATCAGAATACTCATTAAGCAGCTTTACGACGCGGGTGCTGGGAAAGTTATTGTTGGAGAAAGATCCGCTTACCTTGATACTTGGAAAATTTTAGAGAAAGCGGGAATTGTTGAAGCTGCAAAGGAAGCTGGTGCTGAAGTTCGGGTCTTTGGAAAGAATGGGTGGCGTGCACTGCTCGATAGAAAAGGATGGAAACGGGTAAAAGTAGCTGGCGGCCGGTACTTGCGTAATGTTGCGCTCGCTCGAGAAGTCTTTGAAGTAGATAAAATAGTCTATGCTCCTCTGATAAAAACCCATCACGCAGCGGAGTTTACTGGAGCCATAAAGCTATCAATGGGGCTTGTGAAACCATTCTTTGACCAGATAACGTTTCATATGCGCAACCTGCAGCAAAAACTTGCGGAACTAATGCTTGTTGTTAAGCCAGACCTAGTGATAATGGATGCCCGAAAAGTCTTCATTACAGGCGGCCCAGCAAGAGGCGAGCTGCGAACACCGAATCTGATTTTGGCATCAGGTGACCAGGTGGCAATTGATGTTGAAGGCGTAAAGATACTGCAAAGCTACCCTGGCAACAGTTTAGAAAGTAGCATATGGGATCTGGCACAGATTAGGCATGCCGTTGAGTTGGGAGTTGGGCCTAGAAGTGAGCGGGATTATAAAGTTGTAGCTGGCTAAGTCTTGGTAGGCTTTTGGGGTTTTTCTGCGTTCCGCTGGGTTTAAGTTTGGTGTTATACAATGTCTTCGCTGGGAGGCATCGTTGCTAAGTGTTTGATCTGGTAGTAGTGGGGCATCTTGCAATAGACTCTATTATACTGCCGAGCAGGCAGACGCCTTTTGTTGTTTTGGGTGGTTCAGCAACCTATGTCTCGCTTGTTGCAAGGCGTTTGGATGCTTCGGTGGCTGTTGTTTCAAAGGTTGGTAAAGATTTTCCAGATGCTTACCGCTGGTGGCTGGAGCAGGAGCGAATTGATCTTTCAGGTGTCTTAAAACAGGACAATGCTCAAACCACACGTTTTGAACTTGAATACAGTAACGATTTAACGCAAAGAGTACTGCGACTGAAAGGTAGATCTCCACCGATCGCCGTTGACGATATGCCGTTAGACTTGCGAGCACATATAATTCATGTTGCTCCCATCGCAGGCGAAATCACATACGAAGATGTAGAGGTCTTGAAAAAGAGGGCGGAAATCCTGTCGCTGGATCCTCAGGGTCTGGTGCGTAGCTTCGGCGAAAACGGAACAGTAGGCATGGCTGCACTGCCAGATAAGCGGATCTTAAATCTCATTGACATCTACAAGTCTTCTCTTAACGAAATTCTAGCCGTCACAGGCGCGTCTGATATGGAGACTGCCGTAATGGCGGTTCATGACTGCGGCGCCAGCATAGTCATTGTCACTTTAGGTGCAGATGGCGCAGCCATCTCAGTTGAAAAAGTGATACACCGGGTGCCCGCCTACAAGCCTGAAAAAGTCATCGACCCTACGGGAGCCGGAGACGTGTTCATTGGAGCCTTCTTGGCCGAATACTCCCGCGGTGAAGACTGCTCTTGGTGCTCCTATGTAGGCTCAGCAGCAGCCTCCCTTGCCACAGAGGGTATAGGTCCAACTTTTCCGATAGATAAAGATGAAGTTTACCGAAGAACGCGGGCGCTCTATGAAAAAGAAATTAAACCTTGACGCATATTTTATTTGAGAGGCATCTATCTTGGGAAGAATCGACAAAGGAGCAAAATGTGGCATAAGCGGTTGCAGTAGAGAAGCGGTTCGGTCACTTTCCGCTGACAAAGTTAAGGCTGCAGGGCTCAAAGTTGGAAGTACCGAAAAGCGTGCCTACCTATGTAAGGAGCATTATAAGGAGTTTAAGAAGAAGACGAAAAAGGATAAAAAACTTGAGAAATGGCGATACAGCGCATAGACTAGGAGAAGTGTTTGAATGCGAATACTTCAGCTACATTCCAACTTTATCGAGTTCCAACCTATACAGAAAGAAATAGCGATCGCCGAGGATGCAGAGAAAAAGAGCACACGGCTAGAAGAGATCTTGGTGCTTTTTACAGCAGTAGAAGAAGGCGACGATGAAGCAACAGCAAGACAAGCGATAGACCAAGCACGAGAGTTTCTTGAGAAACAGAAAGTAACCCGTATTCTCATTTATCCATATGCTCACCTGAGTAGCAACCTAGCTAAACCATCTGAAGCCTTGAAAATAGTCAAAACGATGGAAGCTTACGCAAGGGGAAAAGGCGTAGAGACCTTCCGCGCGCCTTTTGGATGGAACAAGCAGTTCACCATCTCAATTAAGGGACACCCACTTGCAGAACAGTCGCGGGCAATCATACCCTCCAAAGAAGAGGAGAAAAAAGAAGAAAAAATATCTGAAGCAGCAAAAGCCGAGGAAAAACTTGAATCCTTCTGGTTCATTCTCCAGCCAGATGGAAAAATGATACCCGTTGAAGACTTCGACTTCAGCATGCACAAGGAACTTGAAAAGTTCGCAAAATATGAAATCTCAAAAGTCCGAGCCACACAGCAGATGCCGCCCCATGTCACCTCGATGAAAAAACTAGAACTCGCTGACTATGAGCCTGGAAGCGACCCCGGGCACATTCGCTGGTATCCAAAAGGGCGCTTAATGAAATCCCTCCTTGAGCAGTTCGTTACGGCGAAGATGGCGGAGTATGGCGCCATGGAAGTTGAGACACCTGTAATGTACGACTTCCAGCACCCAAGCCTCGCCGACTACTTAAACCGGTTTCCCGCGAGACAGTACCTTCTGAAATCAGAAGACAAGGAACTGTTTCTACGATTCGCAGCATGCTTTGGACAGTTTCTAATGGTTCATGATGCCCAGTTCTCCTACCGTCATATGCCACTGAAAATCTATGAACTGACACGCTACAGTTTCAGACGGGAAAAAAGCGGAGAAGTCGTTGGACTAAGACGTCTAAGAGCATTTAGCATGCCTGACTGCCACGCGTTTTGCACAGATCTCCAACAGGCAGAAAAAGAGTTTATGACGCGATTCAAACTATGCATCCAAGTTCTTGAAGAAATAGGCCTGAGCAAAGAAAACTATGAAGCAGCAATACGATTCACCAAAGATTTCTACGAGAAAAACAAGAAGTTCATAGCCTCATTGGCAGAAACCTTTGGAAAACCCGTCTTGGTGGAGATGTGGAAAGAACGATTCTTTTATTTCGTGCTAAAATGGGATTTCAACTATGTGGACAATCAAAGCAAAGCCGCTGCCCTGTCAACAGACCAGGTAGATGTAGAAAACGCGAAGAGATACGAGATCAGCTATGTGAACGAAAAAGGCGAAAAACACAACCCACTCATTCTCCACTGCTCTCCAAGCGGCGCAATCGAAAGAGTTGTCTATGCACTACTGGAAAAAGCCCATAAAGAGCAACAAGAGGGCAAAGCACCTATGCTTCCTCTGTGGCTTTCGCCAACACAAGTGCGGCTTATCCCGACCTCTGATGAGTTTCTCTCTCACGTGGAGAAAATAGCCGAAAAAATGGAGCGCAACAGCATCCGCGTGGACATAGACGATAGAGCAATGACGTTGCAAAAGAGAATTAGGGAAGCAGAAATGGAGTGGATACCGTACACAGTCGTTTTTGGGCAGAGAGAAGTCGAATCCGGCGCCTTCCCAGTAAGGGACAGAAAAACGAAAGACCTGCGCCCCATGAAACCTGAAGACTTGATAAAAGAAATCCTAGAAAACGTTAAGAACAAGCCTTTCAAGCCTCTTCCACTGCCAAAATACCTTTCGAAAAGACCACAATTCTACGGCTAAACATGTTCGAAACAAGGGTTGTCTTACAAAAACTATATCAAACCTTAACTTCATAGACTAGACTTCTCATTGAGAGGGGCAAATCATGGAGAAAGAACTGCAGGTTTACATAGATGGCGCATATTACCCTAAATCTCAGGCAAAAATCTCAGTTTTCGACCACGGTCTTCTCTACGGAGACGGAGTTTTCGAAGGCATCCGCGCCTATGACGGCATAGTCTTCAAACTGAAAGAGCATATCACGAGACTCTTTTGCTCAGCGCACATGATAATGCTGGAGATTCCGGTTTCAAAGGAAAAGATGACAGAAATAGTCCTCGAAACCTTGAGAAAAAACAAGATGACAGACGCCTACATACGCCTCGTCGTCACGCGAGGAGTAGGCGACCTAGGGCTCAACCCTAAGAAGTGCCCTAAACCCACAATAATCGTCATAGCTGACACCATTGCGTTACATAAAAGCGAGGCAAAAGAAAAAGGTGTAACCGCCATGCTTTCATGGGTCAAAAGAGACCCTGTTGACGCAACATCACACGAAATCAAATCCCTCAATTACCTTAACAGCATTCTGGCAAAGATCGAAGCTAACATCAGCAACGTAGACGAAGCCATATGTCTCGACAAAAACGGCATGATCTGCGAAGGAGTAGCGGAAAACATCTTCATAGTCAAAAACGGAAAAATCTACACTCCGCCAAGCTATACAGGAGCTTTACCAGGCATCACCGCTGAAGAAGTTATGAAGCTTGCCCAAAGACTGGGATACGAAGTAAGAGAGAAGAACATAACTCCATACGAACTGTTTAACGCGAACGAAGTCTTTTTCACCGGCACAGCGGCAGAAATCATACCTGTAAGGGAAATAAATAAGAGATTAATCGACAACGGAACCCCAGGTCCGATAACGAAAAGACTTATGGCAGAATTCGCGAAGCTCGTGCGCGATCCAAGCCAAGGAGTACCTATCTAAAAGTAAAACAGTAACGAAGTATAAGCCTGCGAAGAACAAAAATGAGGCGCAGTGTCTAGGAAATAGCAGAGCTATTTGAGCTTCTTTTTCATGAAAAACTCTATTCTATCAAGTGCCTGTTCAAGCGTCTCAATCGGAGGCAAGATCACCCCTCTAACGTGTCCAGCGCCGTACAAGGGATCAAACCCTGACCCGTGAACAAAGAGGACCCCTGTCTCTCGGAGAAGGTCAAGCACGAAGTCCATATCCGTTTTCCACTTGGAACCTACGCCCTCGATCTTCGGGAATACATAGAATGCTCCCTCAGGCTTCGCACAGGATATTCCCTCAATTTCGTTAAGCCTTTTCCACGCGTAGTCTCGTCTCTGTCTAAGCTTTTTAACGGTCTCTTTCACATGGTCTTGAGGACCATTTAATGCTGCGACACCGGCTTTTTGAATAGGGGTGTTGGCGCACAGTCTTATCCTAGCCTCTTTTTCCACGCATTGTTTCACCTCTTCCAGTTCGCCGTTTTGGTCGTGGAAATAGACGTAGCCAAGTCTCCAGCCGGTCATTAGGTAGGCTTTAGAAAAGCCATTGAGCCCTATGACAGGGACATCTGTTGAGAGCGTGGCAGTGCTGGTAAACTTTTTTTCGAAAACTATCTGGTCGTAGATCTCGTCTGATAGCACAGGCAAGTCGTATTCCCCTGCCAAGTCCACGATCTGTCTCACGATTTTTTCTTCATAAAGAGCGCCGGAGGGGTTGTTTGGGTTAATTACGACTATTCCACGAGTTTTCTTGGTGATTTTCTTTCGCAAATCCTCAACATTCGGCTGCCAGCTCTCTGCCTCAACTGTCTCGTAGGTGACAGGTCTTCCTCCGAAAAATCGGGCATAGGAGATGTAAGGCGGATAGGTTGGCCCGGGAAGAAGGATTTCATCTCCCGAATAGATGAGTGCCGCCATAATCATCTGTATGCCTTCAGAGATTCCTGTCGTTATGATTACGTCATCTGGAGAGATAGTTACTCTGTTGATTTTCTTCTCTTTCTCGGCTACTGCTTGCCGAAGCTCGGGCAAGCCTTCAGAAGCTGAATAGGCGTTTGCACCTTCTTTGACGGCATCTATCAGTGCTTGCTTAATATGTGGAGGCGTATCAAAGTCAAACGCTACCGGGTCGCCGATGTTTAGGTAATAGATTTTCTTTCCGGTTTTCGCGACTTGTTTGGCGTAGACAATGACGTCTCGGATGGCATACTCGATAGTGCGCACACGCTCGGTAGCTTTCACTTTGCCCATGACAGGTCACCTTGTTGGAGTCTAGGCTTTGCGGTAAAATAGAAATAAAGGTTGTGTAGGTGCGGGCTTATCTTTGCCATGTTTTTGACTGCTGAAAGCCCTCTTTGGTGTAAACCGTTACTTTTAGCTCATGCACATCTTGGGTGAGGTAACGTGTCCAATCAGAGTCGCATACTATTGTAATTGTCTCACCCTTTCTAAGCAGGTATCCCCGCGGACCAAGCACAGGTATAGTGCGGTTGTAGTCAACTTCGTATATGGTTCCATTGACTTCTAAGACAATTCGTGTGATTGTGAGGTTCTGCAGGGAATTCAGCGAGTTTGAGAGTGTAACGTTGAAGTAGGGAAGTAGCGTTGGGATAGTGACATTGTAAAGGTCTCTCATGTCGCCGAAAATGAAAGAGTCTTCGAGAATTTGCAGCTGTATCGAAGGTATCGATATCAATCTGGAAACGTTCAGCCCATTCTCTGTAAAAACCGTTAGCATCACGTTCTTTCCTCTAAAACTTGACCAGTTAAAAATGCAGTCAATTGTCTTTTGTTCGCCGGGATTCAGGGTTGTCCAGTTCATGTTTACATTTGTTTGGTTAAGCTGGATTCGGGTGACGTTTATTTCTGCAAGCGATGTTGCGAAGTTTGTTACGTTGACTGAGAAACGTTCCATGTCGTCAAGATCCAGTTTTACATCCGTTATATTCCAGATAAAAGCTGAAGGAGTCTTCACCACTCCTGAGCTTGCCTTGATCTCACCACTTGTGTAAACATCAATCGTCACGTTTCTGTTGCGATATTGTGTCCAGTTCCAGCTGCAGATGAATGTGGAAGAATGATTTGCCTCAACCACGCTGAAAATCGTGTTAAGGAAAGGAACAACTCCTGTAAGCCTGATCGGCGCTTCTCCCTGCAATGTCAGGTTTATATTACTTATCATAGCGTTTGCCGTCGAATCCTCGGAGCTTTTGACGGTTATGTTGAAACCTTTAGTAGTTTCAGTCGTAAACTTTACATCGCTTATCTCAAGGATTACTGCCGGCAACTTCTCGGTCTGATAGATTGCTTCATATCCTTGAGCAGTCTTCACCTTGATGGTCACGTTTTGTCCCATGAAATTTGTCCAGTTTTTGTTGCATTTGTAATAGTTTATGCCTCCGGGAATCATGCTTTCGCTAGGAAGTGCAGGACTGGTGTCCATTGTTTCAGAGAATAGCAGTATTTCTGTAATCGTAAGGTTAATCGCAGAGTCGGGGTCGTTTTCTACTTTCAAGTCAAAATACTTGACGCTTGAGGAGATATTGAATGTAGGCGTCGCAGTCAACTTAACTTTTGCCGTTGAGCATCTGTAGCCAAGTATGGAGACGTTGGCGGCTACTGGTTCGACCCTTAGAGAGTCTCCGGCAAATTCTCCCCAATTACGCTTGCACATAAAGGTCTGTCTAGCACCGATGTTCAGTTGAAAGGGGAGTGATGGCAGTGCAGAGGTGACATCAAATGTTTTGTTCAAGGTTTCATCAATTAGTCTTATCGCCGTTATGTTTGTGTCTCGAACAGAGTTTGAAGGGTTCAGGACGGTCACGTTGAAGTATGTGGCATTGTATAGCGGGAATGTGGCGTTCTCAATTATCAGCATGGTTGTGTCTTCCGGCATGCTGTAAAAGTTCGCCATGACCCACAAATACGCTGCAAGGGCTCCCAAAGTGAAGGAGCACAGAATCAGTATTATTGATACAAGAGCGGAAATACCCTTTAAATCTCGAAGTATGTGCATGTAATCCACCAGTTTACTTGGGTTTTGCTTTATGTCATATTTCTAGGAAATAGATAAGCATTCTCATAAGAGCCTCAAAAAGAGCCCAGCAGTCAACTAGATTCATCAATACCGTATGATCAAAGAGCTACACTTAAATCCCTATCAAAGTCTAGTAGTCTGCCCCGAAGACCGAGGGAAAAACAGTCATGGAACACGACGCCCTGATTATCGGTGCCGGAATCTTGGGGTTATCAACTGGCTACCACTTGAAATCCGCAAACCCCAAGTTAGACGTGTTGATTGTTGATAAGCTTGGCGCAGCAGGCCAAGGAAGCACGGCAAAAAGCGCGGCTGCTTTTCGTTGTCTGTTTTATTCACGCACAAACTTTGCGTTAGCTGATTCTTCAGCCGAGTTTTACAGGCATGTACAAGACGATATAGGAATTGATCTCAAGCAGAGGTGGAGTGGCTACCTGTGGCTCTTTGACAGAGAAGGCTATGGCAAAGTGCTTCCCATTTTGAATGAACTGGCAGCTCAAGGCTTCAAGTACACAGAATATTCAGAAGGCGAGTTAGCAGAGAAGCTTGACATGAAAACAGATTTTGCAGACGACGAAGAAGCCCAAATGATGGAACTGGGAAGCGTGCACAAGGGAATCCTCATCCACAAGGCAGGATTAATCGATGTTGACTGTCTTGTAAAATTTTACGAATCAGAATTTCTGAAGCTTGGAGGCAAAATTCAATACAACACCGAAGTTAAGGAAATCCTTATCGAGCCATCTCAACCACTTGGAATGCCAGGCGAACCATATTTCTGGCAAAACGCCGTTGTCACAGGCGCTAAAACCACGAGAGGCTTAATTAAAGCGAAGAAAACAATCGTGGCGGCTGGAGCATACATGGCACAGCTTTTGGATCCTATAGGTGTTGAGTGCTTTATCAAACCGAAGAAGCGACAGGTTTTCTCTGTGAAAGCAAGCACTGATGCCTTGAAGAAGCTGCTTCTAACGAGAGCGTTCACAGATGCCGGATGCTTACCTTTTACAATTCTTCCCAAGCCTTCCATGTACATCAGACCTGCTCCAGAGGAAGAGGCATTCTGGCTTGCGTACGCTGACGATTTCCCCAGAGCCTTCAAGTTTGAGGACGACCCACAGCCGGAGGATGACTATTACAGGTATGGGCTGTATCAGGTAGCTGTGAAGTATTTTCCCCAGTTTGCAAACTGTCAACCGTTTTCTGCTTTCGCTGGCTTGTACGAGATTAACACTCTTGACGGGCAGCCGGTGATTTTTGAGGAAAATGATTTAATGGTTGTCGGCGGTGCAAGCGGAAGTGGGATTCTGAAGGCTGATGCAATAGGCAGAATCGCCACTGCTCTCTACAATGGTGAAGAAGAAGCAATTCTGTATGGCGGCAGAAGATTCAAGGTTGCGGATTTGGGCTTGAAAAACCGTCACATCGAGCCTGAACGCCTAACGATCTAGCATTTTTCTGTAATTAGATTTATCTATCCTTAACGCAGATAATATTGCTCTGTTCTGGAAGGATGTTAAATATGAATGGGTGGAACGGCAAATTTCTGCGAGTAAACTTGAGTAAAGGCAAAGCTGTCACTGAGAACTATGCTGATAGCATAGCTCGAAACTACCTTGGTGGAAGAGGATTCGCAGTCAAGATTCTCTGGGACGAGCTTGAATGGGGAACTGACCCGCTTTCCCCTGAAAACAAGCTTGTTTTTGCAGCCGGACCATTAACCGGCTTTGCGCTTCCAAGCAGCGGCAAACTTGTTGTGGCTGCAAAAAGCCCTTTAACCGGAGGCTACGGCGATGGAAACATCGGTACACAAGCCGCAGTGCAGATGCGGAAGGCGGGATATGACGCTACGATCGTAGAAGGCAAAGCTGAGAAACCAACTGTGCTGCTTGTTGACGATGACGCTGTCGAGTTTCTCGATGGAAAAGATCTGTGGGGTTTAAACTCTTTTGAAACTGAGAAAAAGCTGAAAGAGGATTATGGACCGACAGCTGGGGTTCTCTGCATTGGTCAGGGTGGAGAAAACCGTGTCCGGTTTGCTAACATAGTTTCTCAGGAAGGAAGAGCCGGAGGCAGACCTGGTATGGGAGCGGTGATGGGTTCAAAGAATCTTAAGGCAGTTGTTTTTCTTGGCTCTGCTGAGTTGCGTGCTGCTTATCCGAAGGAGATGCAAGAGCTAGGTTCAGAAGCTTACAGGGAGATTTTGACTAAGCCTAGCTATGCTTTCTGGAAGCGCCA
>JAGTQT010000010.1:8719-14561 GCA_018396615.1 Candidatus Bathyarchaeota archaeon | reverse complement strand
CTATTGAATGGAGTCAGGAAAACAGCGTTCTGCCCACCTATAACTATAGAGAGGGAGTTTTCGACAAGGCAGACGCGATAGGCGGATTTGCAATGGAGAAACTGAAGGTTTCTCAGAGAGGATGCCCTTTATGCAATATGACTTGCGGCAATGTGGTTAAAGATTCGCAGCGAAAAGAGTCAGAGCTTGACTATGAGAATGTTACGATGCTGGGGTCAAACATTGGATTAGGCAATCTGAGGCAGGTGGCGGCGCTTAACAGGATCGCGGACGAGTTTGGTTTGGACACTATTTCTCTTGGTAATGTTCTCGGCTTTGCGATGGAGGCTTCGGAGAAGGAGCTGATCAAAGAAAAAGTGCCGTGGGGGCAGTTTAGGGCTACTAAGGCTTTGATTGAAGATATTGCCTTCAAACGTGGATTAGGCTACCTGCTGGCTGGCGGCGTTCGCTACGTGGCTGAGAAAATTGGCAGAGGCGCTGACCGATGGGCAATGCATGTTAAAGGTTTGGAGATCTCGGCTTATGACTGTCATACTACGCCTGCGATGGCTTTGGCTTATTCAACAAGCTCTATAGGTGCGCATCATAAGGATGCGTGGGTGATTTCGTGGGAGGTCAAAACTGGGCGCGAAAGCTATAGCACGGCGAAAGTTGACAAGGTTATCGAGCTTCAGAGGATACGGGGAGGAATCTTTGAATCTCTCACTGTCTGCAGGCTTCCTTGGATTGAAGTTGGCTTCGAGCTGGACTGGTATCCGAAATTGTTGTATGCTGCAACTGGTATGGAAATGAACTGGAACACTTTAAACGTGATTGGTGACAGAGTATTTAATTTAACTCGTGCTTTCTGGGTGCGGGAGTACGGTAAAGCCTGGAGTAGAGAAATGGATATCCCTCCTGCCAGATGGTTCGATGAGCCGGTGACGAAAGGCGCGCTGAAAGGTTCAAAGCTTGACCGCGCAAAGTATGATGCGATGTTGAACGCGTATTACATGAAAAGAGGCTGGAATGAACGCGGCATTCCCACTAAGGCAACGCTTGAGAAGCTGGGGCTGGGAGAAGTTGCGAGAAAACTTGATAAGCATGTGAAGCTGGCTGCTTAGCTAGACTTTTTTTAGATGGTGGCTGTGTTTTTTTAGTATGCTCTGGCGAAGTATACTACTTTTTTTGCTTCTTTTCCGCAGTAGATGCAGTTGGAGAAGACTGCTTCCTTCTCAAGAGGTTCCAGTCTTATTGTGGCTCCTGTTTCTTCTTTTATTTTCTCCTCGCAGTCTGCTTCTGCGCACCATGAGGCTCTGATGAAGCCGCCTTTTGTGTTTAGGGTTTTTTTGAATTCTTCGTAGGTTTTGACGTTGGTGGTTTTTTCTTTTAGGGTTTTTTTGGCTTTGGTGAGCATTTGGTTTTGGATTTCGTCTAGCAATTTGATTATTGCGTCTACTGCTTCTTCCTGTTTTACTGTGGTTTTCTGGGATGTGTCTCTTCTTGCGAGGGTTACTTGTTCTTGTTTGATGTCTCTGGGTCCTATTTCGATTCTTATTGGTATGCCTTTAAGTTCCCATTCGTTGAATTTCCATCCGGGTGTGTATTCTTCTCTGTTGTCGAGAACTGTGGTTACTCCTGCTTTGTGCAGTTTTTCCTGTAGTTCTTTGGCTTTGGATGTGATTGATTCGATGTTTGCTTCTTTGTAGGGGATGGGAACTATGACTGCTTGTATTGGGGCGATTTTTGGGGGTAGCACGAGTCCTTTGTCGTCTCCGTGGATCATTACCATGGCGCCTATCATGCGTGTCGAGAATCCCCATGAGGTTTGCCAGACATGTTGTTCTTTTTCTTTTTGGTCTAGGTATTTGATGTCGAAGACTTTGGAGAAGTTTTGTCCTAGTTGGTGTGATGTTCCCATTTGTAGGGCTTTGCCGTCTGGCATTATGGCTTCAAGGGTTGTTGTGTAGAGTGCGCCTTTGAATTTTTCTCGGTCGGTTTTTTTTCCGGCGAGTACGGGGATGGCTAGGTAGTTTTCCATTATGTCTTTGTATATGTGGAGTATGTCTATGACTTCTTGGTCTGCTTCTTCTTTGGTTGCGTGTGCGGTGTGTCCTTCTTGCCAGAGGAATTCTCTGGTTCTTAGGAAGAGTTTGGTGGCTTCGGTTTCCCATCTGACGACGCTGCACCACTGGTTCAGTTTTATGGGAAGGTCTCTCCAGCTTCTGATCCATTTTGCGTATGTGGCGTACATGATGGTTTCTGATGTGGGTCTTACGGCGAGTTTTTCTTCTAGTGGTGTGTCTCCGCCGTGGGTGATCCATGCTACTTCGGGGACGAAGCCTGCGAAGTGTTCTGCTTCTTTTTTTAGGAGGCTTTCTGGGATGAATAGTGGGAAGTAGACGTTTTTGTGTCCTGTGGCTTTTATTTTTTGGTTGAAGATTTCTTGGATTTTTTCCCAGATGGCGTAGGAGTGTTCTCTGAAGATCATGCAGCCTTTGACTGATGAGTAGTCAGCTAGGCCTGATTTGAGAACGGTTTGGGTGTACCATTCTGAGAAGTCTTCGGATTTTTTGACGGTTAGTCCCATGTCTGACATTTATGGTCTCTCCAAATGTTCGTGTGTGGTTGAATATAATGTTAATGAAGAATTGATTCTTATGTGGGCTAAGCGTTTCGAGAATTTAGCCTTGTGGAACGCGATCGCCCATTTTCAACCACTTGCAAATCAATTGCAGAAAGAGGCTATTAAATATTGTTCTCTTACGTTTGTTGAGGGAGCTGTTATGGTTGGTTTCTGGTGTGTTGAGCGCTGTTTTATCCCCCCTATATATAGGTAGTCTGGGGAAAAGCTCCAGATATCCGAATCTCTGTGAGGCTCGGAATTTGGCGGTATATGTAGGCTCTCGCTTTTCGCGTGGCGTAGCGAATTTCATGTTGTGCAGGGGATGAATGCGGAAAACTTAAGACTAAATCAAGGAAATTGAAATAGGTGTGTCGAATTTGACCAGAGGAGAACCAGAAGGAAAAAACGGTCCAAAAATCACGGAGCTTGCAGCAGTCGTAGGAGTTATGGTTTCGATTCTTGTAGCAGCTACAAGTTTACTGAGTAATAGTGGAAACCTTCCATCATGGTGGTTTTATTTCTCTTTGATTCTACTCATTGCACTCACGTTCTTCATACCTATTATGATTTTCATTAGACCCGTTCGAGAAAGAATTGGAGAAAGGAGATTAGAAAGAAGGCTGAACGGAATCGCAAGGAGATACTTTCCGAAACTGAAAGATCTCGTTATAAAATCCCGTTATTTCAACAATTCGGTTAGAACACTAATGGACAACATCAGAAGACGTTATGAGAAGGAGATTAAGAGCCAACTTGTTTCACATGTTTTAGAAAGCCACAACATAAACGAAACTTATGACACAATCGTTGTTATAGAAAAAGAAATTGAGGAATCAGACAAGACCTACTGTAATCTCTGTCTGTTAATGAAACGGTTTGAGCAAGTCTTGGAGAGCTATAAGAGAAACCTGAAAATCCATGAAGTATTTGCTCATGAAATAATGACCACAACCGACAAGCCAATAACTAAAGATTTAGAAGCTGACTATGAAGCATTCAGAGAAAAATACAATGACTTTCTGAAAGATGTCACCGATTTTTGCAACAACATCAACCAAGAAACTGGAAGACGGGATTTCCCAGAACATTCCTTTGAATATTTGAAGAAACTATGATGTAGAGCTTTCTTCTATCTATTCGTAAAGTTTAGTTAATCAACTGATTAAACTTTTCTTCCGAAACTCTGTGAAAAGAAGCCTAAATCAAGCTCCGTTAAAGTGAATTTTTGGAGCATTTCTCCGATTATGTATAGTCTGGAGCACAGAATTATACGTTTGCTTGTGTAATGTCTACAGTGTGGTTTTGTCATGGCAGCGTTGCAGGGAGAAAACCAGATCGGAAAATTCAGGAACATAGTCGGAAAGCTGGTTTCTAGAATAACTACCTTGGAAGGTGTGGCTGGTGTAGTCTTCATAGGTGGATTAGCCAGAGGCTATGCTGACAAATATTCTGATATAGACATTCTGGTTTTCCTAGACAGGAAAGATAAGAATCTTCGAAGACGGTTGCGCCAGATAGGAGCCGAAGAGCAGAAGCGCTCTCATATCGACATAGATTTGGAGGTTCATTTTCTCCAAGACTTTTCAAGATGGAAGTGGAGCGAAATGAGCCTATGGGATTTCTCCCATGCCAAAATAGTCTATGACGCGCACGGGAAGATCAGAAAATCCTTCAACAGGAAACTACGCATTTCAAGAAATTTCTGGGTCAAACGCATCGTGATTTACAGTGAGTATCTTAAATGGTATTGTTGTCCTCCAAAAAGAGGACTTGAAACCTTGGTGGACGCTTGGGTTGTTAGAGGCGACATGGTCTCTGCACATTACTGCGTGAACTATGCTTTTGACTTGATGCTTCGTGTCCTGTTTGCTTTGAACAAGGAGTTTTTGCCTCCGCAGAAGTGGAGACTCTTTTACTCGTACAGTCTGAATTGGCTGCCGAAGGATTATAGGAAGCTTGTCGAAGAAACCATGACTGTTAAAAGCTTCTCTAAACGTGACCTTGACCGAAGAACCCAAGCATTGCAGACCATGTGGCAGCTAACTCTGCCCAAGATAAAGAGCGAGACAGGGCTAACTCCCAAACTCATCTCGAAGTGCTACGTAGAAAAAGTGCTCCATCAAATCTAACATAGTCTTATCTACATCATCTTTCACTTCTCTTGGATGCAGGGAAACCCGTTGCTTAAGGAAGCTTGGACGCTTGCCATCGAAACCCTAAGCTGGATGCAAATGCAAAGACTAAGCGAGCGCCTTGCCCTAGCGAAGACAACCAAACAGCTCCAAATAGAAAACTATGACGCAATCCGCCTAGCCAACAAACTTGTCTACGAAACCACTAAGCGACAAAACTTCATAGACGCATTCATAAACAGCGCCCTAGCGCCGACAACTCTGGACGAATTCGATCTTGGCTTACAGGCTTTCCTACGTCTATTCGTCTACCAGACAAGGATCGCTAAGAACTGGGCAGAACTAGACATGGAAGAAGCGGAAAACACAGCCAGACTAGCTCGTCTCATCTTGGGCTGGAAAACCATGCAGCAAGTCGAGCCTTTCCTAGGCAGACTGCTTACACAAAGCCGGACAGCAGCATATATGCAGGCAGACGACGAAACAAGGATAGCGCTCGAGACGTTCCATCCAACATGGTTCGTGAAGTACTGCATCAAACTCTTCGGCAGACACGAAACCTTAACCATGCTCAGCGCTACTCAGCAACAGCCGCCCATGTACATCAGGCTGAATACTCTGAAAGCAGAGGAAAAAGAGATATTAAACAGGCTAAACCAAGAGGGCGTTCAAATCGAAAGAGTCAGCCAACTTAGGCACGCATACAAAGTTCTCGGCGCCACGCAGCCTATAGCCAACCTGCAAAGCATTCGAGAAGGATTAGCCTACGTTCAAGACAAAGCCAGCATCTTCGCAGTCGAAGCAGCAGACCCGCAGCCCGCAATAACCGTCTTGGATGTTTGCGCAGCTCCGGGAGCCAAAACCACTTACCTAGCACAGTTAATGCAGAACCGCGGCGCCATCTACTCGGTTGACTATTCCAAGCGAAGAATGACAACATGGAAAAGAGAGGTAGCCCACATGGGCGTGGACATAGCCGAACCATTAGTCGCTGACGCACGATCACCGATTCCTCTGAACGTTGAAGCCGACCTCGTTTTAGTTGATCCCCCTTGCACAAGCACAGGGGTCTTCTGGAAGCTACCGTCAGCCAAGTGGAGGCTCT
>JAGTQT010000010.1:5665-8712 GCA_018396615.1 Candidatus Bathyarchaeota archaeon | reverse complement strand
TTCGATTGAAAGAATGGTAGACGTCCAATGGCAGATCATAAACAGCTGCGCTGGAAACGTGAAAACAGGCGGAACGCTTGTATACTCCACTTGCAGCATCACAGCAGAAGAAAACGAAATGATAATAGAGCGATTTCTAAAGTGGCATGCAGAATTCTCGCTGGCTGAGATAGCGCCCAACATTGGATGTACCGCACTTAGAGGACTGGATAAGTGTAGAAGGCTTTATCCTCACATTCACCAGTGCAACGGCTCCTTCGTAGCTAAACTTCAGAAACAACAAACTTGAATGCAACAAGCCAAACTCGCATCTCTGGGCGTGTATACTCCTCGCAGGCTCAAATCTGAACAATGCAGTTATGTCTTTTTTGATTTTTCAAGGCAGCAAAGAATTTCAAAGACCACTTTTGCCGCCTGAACCGCTGAGATCCCTTGATCATAGTTCGGCGCGATCTCCACCACGTCAAAGCCAACCACACGCCTGTCACAGATGTTGCACAAGATGCTTAGCAAGTGATCCGGCTCAAGTCCATCTGCCTCGGGGTTCTGAACTGCTGGAACATAGGCTGGGTCGAGGAAGTCCATGTCCACGGAGACGTAGATGCAGTCGTATGCCGAGATTTTCTGCTTAATCACCTTCGCTGTCTTTTCACTTCCTTCTCGTCTAATCTGCTGTGCGGGGACAAACTCTATGCCAGTTTTCTTGGCGTATGCCAACTCCTCTTTACAGACTGCTCTCGTGCCCACTTCCAAAATCTTCGCAGGCTTCACTTGCTCTTTGATTCTTCTCATAAACGTTGTATGCGAAACCTTTAGATCCATAAACTCGTTGCGAACGTCGAGATGAGCGTCAAAACTCACCACGGCAGTGTTAGACGCCTTCTTTCCCAAACCTTTCATCGCGCCCAAAGTTAACGTATGTTCCCCACCAATAATCACTGGAGTCTTTCCGCACCCTAGGAGGTCTCTTGTTACAAGCTCTATTTTTTCCAGTGTTTTCTCCACGTCTGCAGAAACATGCAAATCACCCAGATCATGCAGCCTCAAGTCTTCAACATCTACGCCTGTGCGAAAACTGTAGGTTTCTATGTTAAGAGAAGCCTGTCTAATCGCGTTAGGTCCAAATCGTGCTCCTGTGCGGTAGGTGCTTGTTATGTCAAAGGGCACACCAAAGACCACGTAGTCTGCTTCTTTGAGGGGTTTCTGAAAGCCGCTGAAAACGTTTGACTGCGAAACGAAAAGTTCACTGTGACTCATGTATCCTTCTCCAGTTTGTTAGCTTGCTTATTATCGTCGCTGTTCTAAGCTTTTCGCTTCAGCAACGTATCCTTTACCAGAATTTTCCATTAACACGACGCGTAGGAAAAATAGGAGGTTAAAGGCTACTTCCTTGGGACATTCGCCGCGTCCTTAGCCACAGTTATAATCTGCCTCAGTCCCTCATATTTCTGCCCATTATAGACCAAGGTTGGGGTTAGTTTTATGCCATCAAGTCTTGCTTTCACACGTTCAGCTGTGCCCACTAAACCGAGATCAATTAACGTGAACCTCAAGCCCGTTTTTTCCAAAGTTTCTATAGCTTTCTTGTCTTCCTCGCTCATCAAACGCTCTGTATTGACAGCTCTGATGGCTCCTTGGCAAGCGGCGCCTCCGGGCAAAGTCCATTCTGTTATCTCGACTTTTTCAGACCTTATGAAAAGAACTAAAGATTCTGTCATTGGCCATTTCCAGAGAATAACGGAAGGCAAAAACTAGAATTAAGATTTGGCTTTTCTAATCATTGTGAACAAAAACATGATTATGTGGGTAAGAGATGTTGCTCCAAAAAAGCATAGTTATAGTTGTTACCACGTGCATGAAAAACAAATCAATGGCATCGGCATTGTAAAGCGCACGGTATATCCAACAACAGACTATCATAAACCTCTCAAAGAAAGTCAAGCAAGATAGACCGTTATGGAATGATGAAGACTTTTAAACATTAAACTTATTAACAATGCTGTAGATGCATTAGGGTTAAAGGCGACTTAGGCGATGTCAATCCTGTCAAAACTGAAAATCGAAAGCGCCGGAATAATGGCTGCATCCACTTTCTACTTTATTGCGGGAATAGCCTTCATAGCGTTGTTACCTCTCTCAGGTTTTCCACCCCACCTTGCCATAATAGGAACCCTAAGCTTCATAGCCGCCTACGGGCTTTTCAAAAAACGACTTTGGACAATAGGAGCAGTCGCCATACTCTTCCTCACAGCAACAACATTCTGCATCTACACGCTCTACTACTCTCTCCCTCACAACCTGATGGCGAGCATAAGCGCGGCATTCTATCTTGCCCTCACATGGATATTCGCAGTTTACGTTTTTGCAAAAAGGAAAACCCTAGAAAGCTAAGTCACCCTTGAAAAGGCGGACGACAACTTCCTCGCCTGCCTCAACAAACTGCCTGTTCTCAGCGACTTCAACGAACCCGTCAGCCTTCGCAAGCGTCGTTATCGCACCCGAAAGCCCAGTTTCAACAGGCTCCGCAACAAGCCGCCCAGATTTCCCGCGTTTCAGTCTAACCATTACAAAGGTTCGCCTACCCCTCGCAGAAAACAACCTCGTCGACACACACGCCTTAACCTCCACAGGCTTACCTATCCTTCTTCCAGCCAAAGAGCGAATCACCGGAGCCGCCAACAGATAGAAAGTTAGCAAAGCCGAGGTCGGGTGACCAGGCAGAGAGAACACGGGCTTCCCAGCAACAAGGGCTACAGTCACGGGCTTTCCAGGCTTAATAGCTACGCCGCAGACGAAAACCTTAGCGTCCTCCATGGAACCCAGTAGCTTTGGCATTATGTCCTTTGGACCTACTGAAACTCCGCCTGAAGTTACAACCAAATCTGAAGATGCCAGCGCCTTTTTTAACGCTTGCCCCAGCAAGCTTCTTTCGTCGGGAAAAACTCCGAGAAAGATTGGGCTTCCGCCGTTTTCAAGCACTGCAGCGCTTAAGCTGTAGGCGTTGATATCGAAAATCTTTCCTGCGGGGAGCTGTTTGCCTGGTTCAG
>JAGTQT010000010.1:0-5627 GCA_018396615.1 Candidatus Bathyarchaeota archaeon | reverse complement strand
ACCTTGTAAACGTTGACCTTGGCTAGTCCCAGCGCCGCCAGCGTGCCGATTTCCCGCGATCCAAGTAAAGTTCCAGCTTTTAAAACGGTTTCACCTTTTTTGATGTCTGCTCCTGCCTTCATCACGTTCTCGTTCTTAGCTACAGCACTGTAAACGAGAATTTTTGTCTCTTTCCGCTCCGTGTGCTCAACCATGACCACGGCGTCCGCGCCCTCGGGAATCGGGGCACCGGTTGCAATTTCAGCAGCCTGCCTCTCTGCAACCGAGATCTTTGGAATTTCACCGGCATTCACTGTTCCACACAGGTTCAGCGCTACAGGGCTGTTTTCTTCTGCTGCAAACGTGTCTTTAGCTTTTACCGCGTAGCCGTCTACCGTTGATCGGCTGAAGGGTGGGATAGCTATTATTGCGGCTACGTCTTCGGCGATCACGCGGTTGTATGCTTCTAAGAGTGGTATCTGCTCGGTTCCAAGAGGTTTTGCCTTAAGGTTCTTTTGGATGGCTTCTTGCGCCTCGCTAAAAGATAGGAGTCTTCTAAACATTTTCAACACGCCTCAATATTGTCGAAAAGGAAAACCGTGACGACTTCGCCTTCTCCCAAGCCTTCACAGTTCTCGGGGACAACAACGTAACCGTTAGCCTTAGTCATAGTAGAAATCAAACCCGAGCCTTTGGCGCTTACGGGCTCGGCGAGAAATTCTCCCTCTTTCTCAACGACACGGACGCGGACAAAGGTTTTTCTCCCAAGAGCCGCAGCCATCTTTCTCGTAGTTTTCGCCTTGATCCATGGTCTTGGTTCCTCACGTTTGAGACCGAGCAGTCTAGATATTAATGGTCTAGCAAATACTTCAAACCCCATAATCGCGGCAACAGGATTGCCTGAAAGAATCAGCACTGGCTTACCGTCTACCACTGCAAGTGCTGTCGGCATGGCGGGACGCATGGCAATTCCGTGAACGATAACGCCTGGCTTCCCATTTCGATTGACTGCTTCGGGGACAAGGTCTGAAGCGCCCGTGCTTGTTCCTCCGGTAGTGATCACGATGTCTGCCTTCTTGATTGCTGTTCTAATTTTTTTCGAGATCTCTTCAACGTTGTCTTTTGCTATTCCAAAGTCAAGAGGCTCGGAACCAAGCTCGCTGCATAGGGCAGAGAGGGCTGTTCTGTTGGATTCGAAGATCTGATTTGCTTGAGGCTTAACGCCGGGTTCAATCAGCTCGTTTCCTGTGGCTATGATGGCGATTTTCGGTTTTGCGTACACTTTGACCTGAGTCAAGCCAAGTGCGTTCAGCATACCTAGGTGGTGAGGCTTCAGTCTGGTTCCCGCTCTGACGGCTGTTTCACCTCTGGCTACGTCTTCGCCCCTTTTCGAAACGTTCTCAAATGGTCTTAATGCAGCCCAAACCTCAACTTGATCACCAATCCTCTTGGTATCTTCCAGCATTACCACGGCGTCCGCGCCTTCCGGAAGGGGGTTGCCCGTCCATATTTGCTTAGCACGTCCGCGAACCACTTTACCATCAGTTATTTTGAAGATTTTTGGCTTAAATTGGGAGGCTTCTTCAGAGTCTTGGGCTCTCAGAGCGTATCCGTCGACAGCTGATCTGTTGAATCTTGGCAAGTCTTCTTGAGCCACAACATCTTCAGCAAGCACTCGATTTAAAGCTAAATTCAAGGCGACGGAGGCTACCTTTAGCTTCTTTATTTGAAGAGCGTCGAACAGCTTTTGCCTTGCCACGTCAATAGGCGTTAAATATTGAAACCCTTTCATTCGTGCCAAAACAGCACCTAGAGAATGGCGACTAACACGAGATAAAAGTTTATCGCATGCTGCTTGCTGACTTTTCTGCAAGCTTCCGCCTGACAATGTCACGCATTTTTACTGCGTCCAGATCTAGCAAGGGGCTTTCGCTTATAACTACGGGCTTCAGCCCGAACTCGGCGATGACTTCTGCAAGCATTTCAAAGTTAGGTCCATAGCGTTGCTCATCCAGCGTGTGGTGGCGCCTCTCGCCTTTGTCAGAGAACTCTATCTTGGTGAAATGGCAGTGCAGGTCTCTTGCCACCTCGGTTCCAAGCTGGTTCTCAATCTGGGCTATCACATTTCGGAAATCCTCAACCTTTCTAAAGCGACCCATGTCCCGCGCATGGAGATGTGCCCAATCAATTGCCGGCTGCATCCGTTCAACCTCATTACAGAGGCGCAGAACCTCGTCCAAACTTCCCAGCTGTGCCACCTTCCCCGAAGTCTCAGGCCCAAGCTTGACTTGCCGCACGCCTAACGAGTCCAGAGACTGAATGATCTCTCGCAGCGACTGCGCACACTGCTTAAAAGCTTCATTTCGAAGTTTTCTGCCATAATAGCCCGGGTGAAAGACCACTATGTGTGCGCCCATCCATTCTGCGGCGGTTGCGCATGCGATCAGTCGCTTTTGGCTTGCCTCAACCACATCTTTCTTACCGCAGAGATTGACAAAGTAGGAAGCATGCATGCTAAGCCAGACGTCGTTTTCTCTTGCTTTTTCCTTCAGCCTCTCGGCGCGTTCTCTTTTTATCTGCGGCTTTTTTCCCCAGTAGATTGCTTCGTATTCAAATGCATCCAGTCCTTCCTCGCGCAAAAATCTTGGAATGTCCTCCAAGTCTGAACTTACCATGCCAAAAGCTAGGGGAACCCCAGCTGGACCGAACCTCGGTCGGTCAGCCATCAAAACCACTTAGCGTCTTTTGATTTTCCTGTATCGGTAGCTTTTTCTGGCGAAATTGACATAAAGCATGGCTATTAACGCGCAGCACCATGCAGCGATATTCTGAAACATCAGATACTTGGCAGCGTTATCCAAGGTGGATAAAGGTTTAATCGTGTTTCCCAGAGCTATGACAAAGCCTTTGAACGCGGGCATGGCGAACGTGAATGCGTTGCCTATGCCGGCTAGAAACGACAACGCCTGCCCCGTAGCTTTCATGAAGTCGAGCAACGTGGGATTTGTTCGATAAGCATCAGATACGGCATGGTAGATCAATTGCGGATAGACTAGAAGCGAAGCCAACATAATGAAAACGATAAAGACTGTGAAAACCAAAATGGCGCCTCTCAAAGTGGCGCGGGTGAAACGTATCTTCTGCCAAGGACGAGAAAACACATTCACCTTACTGAGGCTGGAGCCAAGTTTACCAAAAAAACTCTTAGGCTTAGTTTTACCGCTTCCCTTAACCAGCTGCGCTGCCTTTCCTTCCCATGCTTCTTTCGGCTTCAAAGCAAAATGCTTAGCCAGGTAAGCCCAGACTGCAGCTAAGACAACAACCATCGATAAGGGAATCACATGAAATAGCAGACTAACAGGGGGAGCTACAAAATCTATTCCTATCGATTTTAGATCCCATTGTAATACAGCTTTGTCTTCGACGCCTAAGCTCATGGCGAAAAAAACCACAACGACTTCTGCCAACAAGGCTGCAAGCAGAAACAAGATCATTGTGATAAGTCCTTTCAAAGTCGCCCAACGAATCACTATTCTCTTTTTCGGCTCTTGAGTTGTCATGGCATGCATCCTTTCCTGAATATCTTGGAGATTGCTTGAGATATTGATGTTCATACTAAAAAATGTGACTGTGCATGCTTCATGTAGCTACAATGTCTAGACAAGCCTGCAAATGCTGGTTTCTCTCTCTTAGGCAATAGGGAATTCATGCCCACATTTAGGACATTTTGCATAGGAGCACTGCACAGAAGAGGGGCAGCTTGAGCAGGCAAATGCCCGTCCATAGGTGATGTCAAATGAGAAACCGCATTTTGGGCATGTCACTATATGCCCACTTTGCTGTTTATGTGTTTTTAGTTCTTTCATTTTTTGAAGCCTTTGGGAAATTTTTAAAAGGTTTCTTAAATCCTTAACTACCAGAATTGCTAATGTGTAAGGATTGCGAAAGAGATATTAGGAATATGCATGTGAAATGTTGGTTGCATTCAAAATAAAACACGAACAAATGGTCTGGAATAAAAATGCAAGAGGCGCGCAAAGCTGAGAGAGCTGATCTCTACAAGGACAAGAACACGCAGATTCTGATAAACAAGTTCTTAAGCGGAGAACTCGCTGAGCTGCAACCAGTTTATGATCCTAAAATTGGTTATCACTATCCAATTGTAGAGGCTATTATCGGCGACTCAGCAAGCGCAGATGGCTTCTTAGACAAGCTTGGTCAAGCTGGGATTCTGAAGAAAAAACTCTACGACAAGATTATTCACTGTCCAAAATGTGGTTCAGCAAATGTTTCTGCACGCTATTGCTGCCCCTACTGCAAGTCATTCGACATCCAGAAAAGCTCGCTGATAGAACACGTAAAATGCGGCTACATGGATATTGAAGAGCATTTTAGCAAAGGAGCCAAGCTTATTTGCCCCAGATGCCATGATGAACTGAAAAAGCCTGACCTTGATTACCGCAGAGCCGGAGTTTGGTGTACCTGCAGAGAATGCAACAAAAGCTTTGACATTCCGGTTACGACACATTTTTGCAGAAACTGCGAGGCAAATTCCAGTTTTGAAGATGCCATAGTAAAGGACGTGTACGCCTACAGCCTCAATGAAGAAGTGAAACGAGAAGCTCCCTCGGGCTGGGTTGTCATCACGCCTATCAGAGATTTCTTGCAGGAGAATGGGTTTGCAGTTGAAAGCCCAGCGTTTTTGAAAGGCAAATCAGGAGCCAACCACGTTTTTGATCTTGCCGCCTTCAAGGGCGAAGATGAAAGAAAGATCGCGGTTATTGATCTCGCAACATCAGTTGAAGAAATTGTAACTGAGCAGCCCGTGATTGCGCTGTTTGCCAAGATTTACGATGTTTCTCCAGATCATGCTTATTTGATTGCGATTCCCGCTATCAACGAGAATGGTAAGAAGATGGCTGAACTATATAACATCAAGGTTATAGAAGCTAGAAATCAGAAGGAAGCAATTAAAGCATTAAAAGACAAGTTGCTTGCTAACAGCAAATAGAACATACTCAAGGAAAGACGCTGATGTTACCTCTTTCTGTAACAACTTTAACTATCATTGTGCCTTCTTGGTAATTTATGCCAAAATACTCGTATGTTGCGCTCTCGCCGGAATTGATGAACAAGCTTACTTCATACCGCTGGTGGCTGGTTGAATTTACTATCCAGAATGCAACCACATGCACCGTAAAGGAACCAGAATTTCTAAGACTGAGCCGCACCGCGTCTACCACCGCGCTTACTGCCAAGAAGTCTATCGCCACTGTTGTCTGGTTAGCGGGCACGCCTTCGTCAACAAACTTTACAAGCACTGTACCATTGCCATTCACGTAGTCTGCCCATCCGCTTGTAATGCTTACAGAATACTCGTTCCACTCACCTGCAACCGGTTGGCTTCCCGCAGTACTATTAAAGCCAGAGTCACTGTAGCTTGATGCTGACCAATTGTAGGTTTTTAAAAACCATCTTTCAAAGGCATGAGAAACATTGTATCTTATACTTATTTTGATGCTGTTGATGTGGCTTGCCATGGATGCTGAAAGATCGATTAGGAAGCCATTACTGATGTCAAGTCTGTACGTGTCCAAAGACGGCGCGAACTCGACCCAGTCGACATTTAACTCAAATGGCAGATAAAC